>DATEEA010000020.1:0-21608 GCA_035281445.1 Candidatus Polarisedimenticolia bacterium | reverse complement strand
CATGGGGGCGGTGGGAGCCTACCTCATCAACACCGACCTCCCCGACGTGCGGGCGCTGGAAGACTACCAGCCCCCCACCATCACCCAGATCCTGGCCCAGGACGGCCAGGTGGTGCACCAGTTCGCCGAGCAGAAGCGGATCGTGGTGCCGCTGGAGAGGATCTCCGAGCGGCTGCAGAAGGCGGTCATCGCCGTGGAGGACGCCAACTTCCTCAAGCACGTCGGCGTGGACCCTCTGGCCATCACCCGGGCGGTCATCCGCGACATCCGCGAGGGGCGCTGGGCGGAAGGGGGGAGCACTCTCACCCAGCAGCTCACCAAGATCCTGTTCCTGCGCCCCGAGAAGACCCTCCGGCGCAAGGTGCAGGAGGCGATGCTGGCGGTGCAGATCGAGAAGACCTACACCAAGGAGGAGATCCTCGCCTTCTACCTCAACCAGATCTACTTCGGCCACGGCCGCTACGGCGTGGAGGCGGCGGCCCAGTTCTACTTCGGGGTGCCCGCCGCCGAAGTGACGCTGGAGCAGGCGGCGCTGCTGGCCGGGCTGGTGCAGCGGCCGGAGGGCTACTCGCCGATCCGCAGCCCCGACAGGGCGGCCCAGCGCCGCAACAAGGTGCTCGATCGGATGGCCGAGGAGCGGTTCATCACCCCGGAGGAGGCGGCCGAGGCGCAGGCGATGCCGGTGAACGTGGTGCGCTCGGGGCGCGACGAGTCGGAGGCCCCCTACTTCGCCGAGGAGATCCGCAAGGTGCTGTCGCCCCGCTACGGCGACGAGGCGCTTCTGCGCGAGGGGATGGTGGTGCGCACCGGGTTGGACCTCGAGCTGCAGCGCGCGGCCAACGCCGCGCTGTCCAAGGGGCTGCGCGCCCTGGACAAGCGCCGCGGCTTCCGCCGCGTGGAGACCAACATCGTCCTGAAGAAGATGGGGACGCTGGACGGCTACCAGCACCCGCGGTGGGAGCGGCCGCTGCACACCGGGGATCTCGTCCCCGGGCTGGTCATGAAGGTGACGCCGCGCCAGGCCACCGTGCGCGTGGGCAAGCGGCTGGCCGCCGTCTCCCCCGCCGGCGCCGAGTGGACCGGGCGATCCGACATGACGCGCCTGCTGCGCCCCGGCGACCTGACGCTGTTCGAGGTGAAGAGCGTCTCCGACGCGGAGCTGTCCCTGCTGCTCGATCAGGAGCCGGAGGTGGAAGGGGCGGTGCTGGCGCTGGACCCCCGCACCGGCGACATCAAGGCCATGGTCGGGGGGTTCGACTTCAACCGGTCGCAGTTCAACCGCACCTTCCAGGCGCAGCGCCAGTGCGGCTCCGCCTTCAAGCCCTTCATCTACGCCCTGGCCGTGGAGGAGGGACGCACCCCGTCGGACCTGCTCTTCGACCACCCCACCGTGTTCATGGACCCGACCAGCGGCGAGGGGTACCAGCCGGAGAACTACGAGCGGGAGTACCACGGCGTGGTGACGATGCGGCGGGCCCTGGAGGAATCGATCAACATTCCCACCGTGGCCCTGCTCAACGAGCTGGGGTACCAGCGCACCGTGGAGTTCGCCGGGAGATTGGGCATCACGTCGCGCCTGCACGCCTATCCCTCCCTGGCCCTGGGGAGCAGCGAGGTGACCCTGATGGAGCTGGTGACCGCGTACGGGGTCTTCCCCACCGGCGGGCTCCTCTCCAAGCCCCGGCTGTTCACCGAGGTGCGCGATCGCGACGGCAACGTCCTGGAGGAGGTGGGCCAGGAGAGCAGCGAGGTGCTTCGCTCCGACGTGGCCGCGGTGGTGACGGCGATGCTGGAGGGGGTCGTCCAGCGCGGCACCGCGGCGGCCGCGGCGCGCCCCGGCGCGGCGCTGGCCGGCAAGACCGGCACCACCGACGACTACACCGACGCCTGGTTCATCGGTTTCTCTCCGTCGCTGGTGCTGGGCGTGTGGGTGGGGCACGACAAGAAGATCACCCTGGGCCCCAGGGAGACCGGGGCCCAGGCGGCCCTTCCCATCTGGAGCGAGGTGATCGACAGCTACACCGCCCGCCATCCGGGGGAGAGCTTTTCCGAGAGCTCCGACACGGTGAGGCTGCCGGTGGACAGGGACACCGGGCTCCGGATCGCGCCGGAGGCCAGGTGCTCGCGCCCGATCATGGAGACCTTCCTCAAGGGGACCGAGATCGAGCACCCCTGCACCGAGGCGGCGCACCACCGCCTGCAGCTCCCCTACTTCCTCCAACGCTACAGGATCCTGTCGGAAGGGCGCCTGGACATCCCCGATGAGGAGATCGAACGCCTGCTGCGGGAGAACCCCTTCTCGCTGGAGCTGGTGGGACGGTCCAGCCTCAACGTGCTGACCCCGGCAGGGGTGCGCGTGGTGAGGCTGTCTCGCGGAGGCGGTGAGATCGGCGAGGTGGCGTGGGGGTTCTTCCGCCGCGCCGAGCGCGAAGCAGCCGATGGGGACGAGGAGGCCGCCTACGCCCAGTTCCTTCCCGCACAGCTCCCCCCTCTGGGGAGCGGCCCCGGGAGCTTCGTGGGGCTCGACGGGCGCGCCGCCGCGGTCGTTCCCATCCGTTACCCGTAGACCGACACACATGCGGTCAACCCGCCGCTTTACAGTTGGCCACGTCGCTGTGGGCGGAGCTGGACCTGTGCTGCGGAGAGAGCGGGACGGCTGGGCGACCGGGAGGGGCGGCGGTTCAGCGGCCGCCGCGGCGGCGGACCTCCACCAGGCCCGCGCCGATCAGCTCGTTGATCACGCTCTCGGCCTCGGTGGAGGAGAGTCCCGACAGGAGCCGGACCTCCTCCAGGTTGGCCTTGCCGTCCACGCGGGCGATGACCTTCCACTGTGGCGGGGTGAGCGACAGGGCGTTGAAGTCGAGGTTGCCCGCCAGACGGGGGACGTCCACCATGAAGTTGAGCCTGGGCCGCTCCGCCTGGCCGGCCGCGGCGTCCCCCGGCAGGTCCTCCGCCTGGAACACCTCCTGCGTGATGAGGTTGACCAGGTGGATCTTCCCCTCCGCTTCCCTGCGCCAGTACTTGTGCATAGAGGGGCACTCGAACACCCGATCGTTGTTCGCCTTCAGCGCGACCGCTTCCGCTGCGTGGGCCGGATCGGGACAGCGCAGGGGCTTCATGCCGTCTTCCGCCGCAGCGCCGCCTGGGCCGCGGCCAATCGCGCCACCGGGATCCGGTACGGAGAGCAGGAGACGTAGTCCAGGCCGGCGTCGTGGAAGAACACCACCGAGGCCGGGTCGCCGCCGTGCTCGCCGCACACCCCCACCTTGAGCTTGGGCTGCGCCTTGCGTCCGGCCTGCACCGCCATCTGCACCAGCCTGCCCACCCCCGAAAGGTCGATCGACTGGAAGGGGTCCCCGGGGAGGATGCGCTCGGAGACGTAGAACGGCAGGAAGTTGCGGGTGTCGTCGCGGCTGTAGCCGAAGGTCATCTGGGTCAGATCGTTGGTTCCGAAGGAGAAGAACTGCGCCACCTGGGCGATCTCCGAGGCGGCCAGGCAGGCTCTCGGCACCTCGATCATCGTCCCCACCAGGTAGGGCACGGTGGTCCCCGTTTCCTTCATCACCCGGCCGGCCACCGTCACCGTCATGTCCCGCAGGCGGCGCAGCTCCTCGAAGGTCCCCACCAGGGGGTGCATGACCTCGGGGTGCACCTCGACGCCGGAGGCCGCGGCCTGGCAGGCCGCCTCGAAGATGGCCTGCACCTGCATCTCGTAGATCTCCGGATAGGTCAGCCCCAGCCGGCAGCCGCGGTGTCCCAGCATGGGGTTGGCCTCGCTGAGGCTCTCCACCCGCTCGCGCACCGTGTCGGCCGGCACTCCCATGGCCCGGGCCACCTCCTCGATCTGAGCCGCGGCGTGCGGCAGGAACTCGTGCAACGGCGGATCCAGCAGCCGGATGGTGACCGGCAGCCCCTGCATGGCGGTGAAGATCTCCACGAAGTCCTGGCGCTGCATGGGGAGGATCTTCTGCAGCGCGCGGCGGCGGCCGGCCTCGTCCTGGGCCAGGATCATCTCCCGCACGGCGACCACGCGGTCGGAGCCGAAGAACATGTGCTCGGTGCGGCAGAGTCCGATCCCCTCCGCTCCCAGCAGCCTCGCCGCGCGGGAGTCCACCGGAGTGTCGCTGTTGGCGCGCACGCCGATGGTGCGGGCTTTGTCCGCCCACGACATCAAGGCGGCGTAGTCCCCGTACAGCCGGCTGGCGGACGGATCGAGGGTGCGGTCCACCAGCACCTGGAGCACCTCCGAGGCGGAGGTGGGGAGCGCACCGAGGATCACCTCGCCGGTGCTGCCGTCGATGGACAGGAAGTCCCCTTCCTTCACCACGGTGGCGCCCACGTGGAAGGACCCACCGTCCGGAGCGATGCTGATCGCCCCGCACCCCACGATGCACGGCTTGCCCATGCCGCGGGCCACCACCGCGGCGTGGGAGGTCATCCCGCCGCGAGCGGTCAGGATCCCCACCGACGCCTCCATCCCCTTGATGTCCTCGGGGGAGGTCTCCGCCCGCACCAGGATCACCGGGTCGCGTCCGGGGCCCCTCCCTTCGCGCGCCATCCGGAACGCCGTCTCGGCGGTCAGCGCCACGCGGCCGCAGGCGGCGCCCGGGCCGGCGTTGAGCCCCCGGGCCAGGAGTCTCCCCTCCTTCACCGCGCGGTCGCGGGCGGTCGGCTCGAAGGCCGGGGCCAGCAGATCGCTCATCCTCTCCGCGTCCACCCGCAGCACCGCCTCCTGCTCGTCGACCAGCTTCTCGCGGGCCATCTCCACGGCGATGCGCACGCCGGCCTGTCCGGTGCGCGCGCCGCGGCGCGTCTGCAGCGTGTAAAGGCGGCCCTTCATGATGGTGAACTCGATGTCCTGCATCTCCCGGTAATGCCTCTCCAGCCGCTCGCCGAACTGCAAGAGCTGCGTGAAGATGGCGGGCATCGTCTCCTCCAGCGAGGGGAGCCCGGAGCCGGCCCCCTTGCGGATCGGCTGCGGGGTGCGGATGCCGGCCACCACGTCCTCTCCCTGGGCGTTGGGGAGGAACTCGCCGTAGATCCCCTTCTCGCCGGTGGCCGGGCTGCGTGTGAAGGCCACCCCGGTGCCGCAGTCGTCCCCCAGGTTGCCGAAGACCATGGCCTGCACGTTCACGGCCGTCCCCCAGTCGTCCGGCAGGGAGTGGATCCGCCGGTACTCGCGCGCCCGGGCCCCGTTCCAGGAGCGGAAGACCGCCTCCACCGCGCCCTGGATCTGGTCGCGCGGAGTCTCCGGGAAGGGACGCCCGGCGTGCTCCCGGGTGATGGCCTTGTAGCGCTCGATGACCCCGCGCAGCGCCTCGGCCTGCAGGTGGCGGTCCTCCTGGACGCCCGCCGTGCGCTTGGCCTCCTCCAGGGCGTGGTGGTAGTGCTCGCGCTTGACCCTCATCACCACGTCGCCGTACATCTCGATGAGGCGGCGGTAGCAGTCCAGCGCGAACCGCTCGTCGCCGGAGGCCTCGATCAGGCCGCGCAGGGTGGTGTCGTTGAGCCCGATGTTCAGGACGGTGTCCATCATCCCCGGCATCGAGGCCCGGGCACCCGAGCGGCAGGAGACCAGGAGCGGCCGCGCGGGATCGCCGAACCTCTGCTTCATGGACCTCTCCACCCAGGCCATGGACTCGTCGATGGCGCCGGCCAGCCCTTCGGGGTAGGCGTTGCGCTCCAGGTAGGCGAGGCAGACCTCGGTGGTGATGGTGAAGCCCGGCGGAACCGGCAGCCCCAGGTTGCTCATCTCCGCCAGGTTGGCTCCCTTGCCCCCCAGCAGCTCCTTCATGTCCCGGTTCCCCTCGGCCTTCCCCTCGCCGAAGAGGTACACCATCTTCTTCATGCGCTTCTCTCCGAGGATTCGCCTTCCACCACGATCTCCGAGAACTCCGCGACGCGGCTCAGCAGCCGCGACAGCCCCTGGAGCAGAGCCAGCCGGTTGCGCCGCTGCCCCGCGTCGGGGGCCATCACCAGCACCTTGTCGAAGAAGCGGTCCACGTGCGGGCGCAGCGAGGCGATGGCGCGCAGGGCCGATGCGTGGTCCCGCCGCGCGATCGGCTCCTCGATCGCCTCGCCCACCCTGGCCACCGCGCGGTGCAGCTCTTTCTCTTCGGCGTCCGCCAGCCGCGCCGCTTCCACCGGAGCGCCGTCCGGGTCGTCCCCTCTTTCCCGGGCCTGGGCCAGGATGTTGCGGATCCTCTTGGCGGAGGAGGCCAGCGCCAGGAAGTCCTGCTCGTGGGCGGGGCCCCGCAGCTCGGTGAGCGCCCGCGCCCTGAGCCAGGCGTCGTGCAGGTCGTCGGCCCCGGCCGCCAGCACCGCCCGCGCCGTGTCCAAGCGGCTCCCGGCTTCCTCCATCAGGAAGCGCAGCCTCTGCCCGATGAAATCGTGCAACGCCGAGGCCACGTCGCCGGGATGCTCCACGGCCACCCCCTGCCGGGCGTATCCGTCCAGGGCCTCGTGCAGCGCGCGCCGGAGCGGAATGCGTCCCCGCGCCGAGGCCAGCGGCTCGTGCACGCACAGGAGGCAGACCCCCAGCGCCGCCCGGCGCAGCCCGTACGGGTCCGCGGAGCCTCTGGGGATGAGCCCGGCGGCGAAGCAGCCCGACAGCAGGTCGAGCTTGTCGGCCAGCGCCAGCACCGCCCCGGCCGGGGTGGCGGGGCGCGCCCCCAGGGGGGAGGCCGGGAGATACTGCTCCTCGATCGCCTTCGCCGTGGCCTCCGGCAGCCCCTCGGCCCGCGCGTAGATCCCCCCCATCACCCCTTGCAGCTCGGGGAACTCCCCCACCATCCCGGTGACCAGGTCGGCCTTGGAGATCCGCGCCGCCTCGCGGGCCGCCGCGGCGTCGGCGGGGCCCAGGCCGGCCCAGCCGGCAAGCACTCCGGCCAGCGCTTCGAGACGGCGCGAGCGCTCCAGGCTGCTTCCCAGCTTCTCGTGAAAGCTCACCCTGGCCAGGTCGGGGAGGCGCTGCTGGAGGGACTTCTTCCTGTCCTCGCGCCAGAAGAACCGCGCGTCGGACAGGCGGGCCTTGAGCACCCATTCGTTCCCCTTCCGGATGGCCCCGTCCGGATCCGAGTCCTGGTTGATGACCGCCAGGAAGCCGGCGGCGAGCCGGCCGCCGGCGGTCTCGGCGGGGAAGTACTTCTGGTGATGCCTCATGGCGGTCACGATGACCGGCTCGGGGATCTCCAGGAACTCTTCGGGGAACCGGCCCGCCACCACGCCGGGCCACTCCACCAGGAAGGTCAGCTCCTCCAGGAGCGCGGGATCGGAGCGCGCGCGCCAGCCCTGCGCCGCGGCCGCCTCGTCGCGCCGCGCCTCGATCGTCTCGCGCCGGCGGGCCACCGACGCCTCCACCTTCCCTTTGTCCCGCAGCACCCTCTCGTGGTCGCGCGCCGCGGGGACGTCGTGGGGACCGGGGGCCAGGAAGCGGTGCCCGCGGGAGGACCTCCCCGAGCGGATGCCGAGGAACTCGAACGGCACCACGTCCCCGTCCAGCAGCGCCACGATCCAGTGCACGGGGCGGACGAAGATCTTCCCCTGGTCCCCCCACTTCATCATCTTGGGGAAACGCATGGCGGACAGCACGCGGGGGCAGGCTTCCGCCAGCACGGCCGCGGCGGCCCTCCCGGGGACCTCCTTGCGGGCGGCGACCACCTCCCCCTTGTCCCCTTTCACCCGCAGCAGCCTCTCCGGATCGATCCCTTGCGCGCGGGCGAAGCCGAGCGCGGCCTTCGTGGGGCGCCCCTGCGGATCGAAGGCGGCGGAGGCGGGAGGGCCGGTCACCTGCACCACCCTGTCGTCCTCCCTCTCGCGGATGGAGGTGATGAAGGCGATGAGACGGCGGGGGCCCCCCAGAGGCGCGGGCAGGAGCGCCTCCCCTCCCAGCCCTTCGGGTCCCCCCAGCTCCACGAGGAGCCTCCGGGCCAGGTCGTCGAGGGCCCCCGGCAGCATCGCCGCGGGGATCTCCTCGCACCCCACCTCCAGCAGGAAGGTCCTGGTTCCGGTCATGGCCGGTGCTCGTCCATTGCGGAGGCCTTCATCGGGAGTCCCGGGACCCCGGCGCCAGCGGGAAGCCCTGCTCCTGGCGCGAGGCGAGGAACCCCTTGGCGCAGGCCGCCGCCAGGCGGCGCACCCTGCCGATGTAGGCGGTGCGCTCGGTGACGCCGAGGGCGCCGCGGGCGTCCAGCAGGTTGAACAGGTGGGAGCACTTCAGGCAGGCCTCGTAGGCCGGGACGATCGCCCCCTCCCGGGCCATGCGCGAGGACTCCGCCTCCTGCATCTCGAACATCCGCCGGGTGGCCTCCACGTCGGCCAGTTCGAAGCCGTGGCGCGACAGCTCGGCCTCTTCCTGCCGGCGGACCTCGCCGTAGGTGATGAACCGGCCCGGCCGGCCCGATGGGTGCGGGGCCCAGGGGAGGTCGAAGATGTTGTCGATGTTGTTGAGGAACATCCCGATGCGCTCGATCCCGTAGGTGATCTCGGCGGCGATGGAGTCGAGCTCGATCCCTCCGCACTGCTGGAAGTACGTGAACTGGGTGATCTCCATGCCGTCGCACATCACCTGCCACCCCACTCCGGCGGCGCCCAGCGTGGGGGACTCCCAGTTGTCCTCCTCGAACCGGATGTCGTGGCGGGCCGGGTCGATGCCGAAGGACCGGAGCGACTCCAGGTAGATGTCCTGCACGTCGAGGGGGGACGGCTTCAGGATGACCTGGTACTGGAAGTACTTGCCGAGCCGGAACGGGTTCTCACCGTAGCGGCCGTCGGCGGGGCGGCGCGAAGGCTGCACGTAGGCCACCTTCCACGGCTCGGGCCCCAGCACGCGGAAGAATGTGTCCGGCGTCATGGTCCCCGCCCCCACCTCGATGTCGCAGGGCTGGGCGATGAGGCATCCCTGGCGGGCCCAGTACGTCTCCAGCGCCAGGATGAGCTCCTGGAGGATCATGCGACGTCGCTCTCCAGCGCCATCTCCCTGAGGAAGCGGTACGACCGGAAGGGCCGGCCCACGAACGACGTGAGCACCGCCACCGCGGCCGCCTCCACCTCTCCCAGGGCGGCCGCGGACGCCGCGGCCTTCCCCAGCGCGGCCGGCGCCGACCGGCGGAACAGATCGAGGGCGGCGATGGCCTGGGGAGAGAGCCTCAACCCGCCGCGCCGCCGGCACGAAGGGCAGAAGGCCTCGGGGGCGTCGGCGCCCCCCAGCACCGCTCCCGGCGCCGCCAGCGGCGACCCGCACTCGCCGCAGGCGTCCAGGGACGGCATCAGACCGTGCAGGCGGAGCGTCCAGACCTCGAAGTACCTGGCCAGCAGCAGCGGATCGACCCCCGCCCTGGCCGCCTCGATGAGGGACCGCAGGAGGCGGAAGTACCTGGGGTCGGCCTCCCGCTCGTGGGCGAAGGTGTCGACGATCTCCGCCACGTAGGCCAGCAGCGCCGCGGTGCGGAGATCCCCGTAGAGGGTGAACGACTCCTCGACCAGGTCGCAGGCGTCGATCCGGGCCAGATCCCGCCCTTCCTTCTCGAACCACGTGGCGCGGACCCGGCTCAGCCGCTCCAGCTTGCCGCCGAAGCGCCTGTGGCTGCGCGCGGCCGACGCGGCCACCCCGCGCACCTTCCCCTCGTCCTCCGTGAAGAGGACCACCAGGCGATCGGCCTCCTGCATCTTGAGCACATCGATGACGAAGGCCTCCGATCTCTTGAGAGGCACTCCTCCTCCATCGCTCTGCGCGGGCGCCGCAGTCTAACACAAGGTCGCCGGGGGGCCGGCGCGCGGCCGTGCGGCGGGCCGGCTCTCAGCCCGAGCCGGCCGGGCCGATCCCCAGCTCGCGCAGCGTGCGCTCGTCGTCGCGCCAGCCCTGGCGCACCTTCACCCAGAGCTTGAGGAAGATCCTGCCGTCCAGCAGGTCCTCCAGCTCGGCCCGCGCCTCGCTGCCGACGACCTTGAGCATCTGCCCTTCGTGCCCGATGACGATCTTCTTCTGCGACTCCTTCTCCACCAGGATGGAGGCCTCGATGGTGATCAGACCGCTGTCGGCGCGCTCGAACCGGTCGATCAGCACGGCGGTCTCGTGAGGGATCTCCTGGCGCGTGTGGTGGAGGATCTTCTCCCTGACCAGCTCGGCCGCCATGCGGCGCTCGTGCTGATCGGTGGGCTGGTCCTGCGGGTAGAGGGCCGGGCCCTCGGGGAGGTGGGCCAGCAGCCGCTCCGCCAGGTCCCCGGCGTTCTCCCCGGTGAGCGCCGACATCAGGAGGATCTCCCGGAAGGGGAACAGGTTCTTCACCCGGTCGATGAGCGGCAGGAGCTGCTCCTTGCGCACCAGGTCGATCTTGTTGATGGCCAGCACCACGGGGGGGCCCTGGCGGGGGAGCTGCGAGAGGATGAACCGATCGCCGGGCCCGATCCCGGGATCGGCGCCGGGCCGCCTGCCCGGCGCGGCCTCGACCATGAACAGGATCAGGTCCACCTCCTGCATCGAGCCGGTGGCCTCGGCAACCATCCAGCGGTTCATGGCGTGCTGGGGGCGGTGGATGCCCGGGGTGTCCACCAGGACGATCTGGCCCCGGGGATGATGGACGATGCCGTGGATCCGGCGGCGGGTGGTCTGGGGGACGTCGGAGACGATGGAGACCTTCTGCCCGACGAGGAGGTTGGTCAGGGTGGACTTGCCGACGTTGGGGCGGCCGACGATGGTGACGAACCCGGAGGCGAAGCGGGGTGGTGCGTTCACCGGCTCTTGGTCTCGGCCAGCCTGGTGACCCTCACCTGATCGATGCGCCGTGTGTCGGCCTTCACCACCTCGAGGCGCAGGCCGTTCAGCTCCACCGCCTCCCCTTCCCGCGGGATGCGGCCGAGCACGCTGTAGATGAGCCCGGCCACGGTGTCCACCCCCTCGGCCTCCAGGTCCACCCCCAGGGATCCGCGCAGGTCGTCCAGGCTGGCGGTCCCCGCGGCCAGGTACCTGCCGTCGGGCTGCTCCACCACGGGACGCTCCTCCCGCTCGTGCTCCTCCTGGATCTCGCCGACCAGCTCCTCCAGGAGGTCCTCGATGGTGACCACCCCGGCGGTGCCACCGTACTCGTCCACCACCACCGCCAGGTGCAGCCGGCGCGCCTGCAGCTCCTTCAGGAGCTCGGAGACCAGCTTGGTCTCCGGCACGAAGTAGGCCGGCAGCATCAGGCTGTCGATGGGAGCGTCGTCGGGCAGCCGCCCCCAGCTCGCCACCAGGTCCTTGAGGGTGACGATCCCCTCCACGTTGTCGATCTGATCGCGGTAGACCGGCAGCCGGGAATGCCTCTCCCGGGCGAACAGCTCGCGGGCCTGCGCCACGGTGGCGCCCTTGGGCAGGGCCACCACCTCGGTGCGCGGGGTCATCACCTCCCGCACCACGCTGTCGTGGAACTCCACCACCTGCCGGATGAGGTGCCCTTCCTCGGCCTCCAGGATCCCCTCCTGCTCCCCCGCGTCGATGAAGGCCTCGATCTCCTCCTCGGTCGCCTCCTCCTCCCCGGCCGCGGCGCGGCGGTCGCGCCCGGCGCGCCGCATGCGGGTGACCATCCAGGAGACGGGGGCCACCACGGGGCGCAGCGCCTGGTAGACCAGGGAGAGGAAGACCAGGCTGGCGGAGAAGGCGGTCTCCGGATTGAGCAGGGCGATGGAGCGGGCCACGATCTGCAGCAGCACGACCCCTCCCACCAGTCCCGCGGCTCCGATCAGCAGCGGGTGGACGGCCCCTCCCGACAGCAGGGCATGGAACAGCAGGGCGGCCGCGGTCACCAGCAGGACGTGGTGCACGATGTCGAAGGTGGTCCTCACCACGGGAGGGAGATCCCCGGGAGAGGCGCCGTCGCGGGGTCCCATGCCGCGCGAGGCGAGGATCCTGCTGGCGGCCACCGGGTTGAGCTCGGCGTAGGCGCTGCGGAAGGCGGCCACCACGACGTACAGCAGGGCGATGACCACCAGGGTGCCGATGGCGAGCGGGGTCACGGGGTCAGCTCCAGCTCCCGGCGGAGCGAGCGCTCCAGCACGTCCATCTGCCCGTCGTCGGTCTCGTGGTCGTAGCCCAGGAGGTGCAGGAAGCCGTGAAGGATGAGAACGCGCGCCTCGGCCGCGGCCGGGTGCCCCTTGCGGCGGGCCTGCCGGCGCGCCGTGGGAGACGAGATGACCACGTCGCCCAGGTGCCCTTCCTCGCCCGAGGGAAACGACAGCACGTCGGTGGGCCGGTCCTTGCCCCGGTAGCGCCGGTTGAGCTCGCGCAGGAGGTCGTCGCCGGCGAAGACCACCGCCGCGGAGCGGTGCGGCACCCGGAGCCTTCGCGCCAGGGCCCGCACCAGGCGGCGGGCCGCCGGCGGGGCGAGCGCGGGCGGCCCGCCTCCCCGTACCAGGACCGGGGCCTCGAAGGGCATCACTCCCCCTCCATGGCCCGGTGGCGCCTGTCGAAGTCGAACCCGGGGTAGGCGATCCGGTGGTGGTGCACCGCCACCAGGGACTTGAGGAACGACGCCCGGATCCTTCCCAGGTCGCTGAAGGTCAGGTCGCACTCGTCGAGCTGGCCGTCCAGCACGATGGCGTTGGTGACGGTGGTGATGACCTCCTCGAACTTGGCCGGGGTCGGCTCCTCCACCGTGCGCGCGGCCGCCTCCACCGAGTCGGCCATCATGAAGATGGCCGCTTCCTTGGTCTGCGGCTTGGGGCCCGGGTAGCGGTAGTCCGACTCGTGGATCTCGGGGACGTCCGGGTCCTCCTTGCGTTGGGCCTTCTTGTAGAAGTAGGTGATGAGCCTCGTACCGTGATGCTCGGGGATGATGTCGCGGATCTGCCGGGGAAGATTGAACTCCTCGGCCAGTCGCATCCCTTCCTTGACGTGGCTGGCGATGATCAGGCTGGACATCCTGGGGGAGAGCCGGTCATGGCGGTTCACTCCGTCGCGCATGTTCTCCACGAAGTAGTCCGGCTTGGCCATCTTCCCGATGTCGTGGTAGTAGGCGGCCACGCGGCAGAGCAGGGCGTGCGCGCCGATCTCCTCGGCCGCCTGCTCGGCCAGGGTGCCGGCGATGACGCTGTGGTTGTACGTGCCGGGGGCTTCCACCGACAGGCGGCGCAGCAGCGGGTTGTCCAGGTTGGACAGCTCCAGCAGCCGGATGTCGGTCAGCACGTTGAACAGCCACTCCAGCATCGGCAGGCTGAACGAGACGATGGGGGCCACCAGGATCCCCCCGGCCGCGGCCATGGCCACCTGGAACAGCCCCGAGCTCAGGCCGCCGAAGCCCCCCTCGATCCCCATGATGGCGATCACCACCGTGGCGTTGACTCCCCCGACCAGGGCGCAGGCCTTCAGGATGGCGGTGCGGCGCTCGTACTTGCTGATCCCGTAGATGGCGGCGAACGACGACACCAGCGCGAAGACGATGGCGCGCGCGTCCCAGCCCAGCACCATCCCGAACAGCGCGGCGACGAACGCCGAGCTCACCGTGGCCACGCGGCCGTTGGCCAGGAGGGTGATGAGCATGGCGCCGGCGGACACGGGCAGCGCCCAGTAGTAGGCGGCGGGGTCGTTGAAGGGGGCCAGCACCAGGCTGTCGGCGACCGCGTCGGCCACGAAGACCCCGGCCCAGGAGCCGACCGTGACGAACAGGGTGACCAGCAGGACCAGGGTGTACAGGTTCTTCACCCGGTGGAAGACCTTCTGGTGCGCCCGGACGTAGCGTTGCAGGAAGAGCAGCAGGAGGACCACCAGCAGGGCGTGCCCGCCCAGCGCCACCCAGTCGACGGAGGCCGGGGCGCGCTGGCTGATGCGTCCCAGGACGTCGATCGCCTCGGGGGTGAAGACCTCCCCTTCCCGGACGATGACCCGCCCGCGGGGGATCCGGGTGAAGACCTGCGGCACCGAGGCCATCGCCGCCGCCCGGCGCCGCTCCGTCTCGCTGGCGTTGTAGGAGAGATTCGAGATCAGGTAGCCGTCCAGCAGCGACAGCAGGGCCCGGCGATCGGCTCCCGGCCAGTCTCCCAGGTCCCGGTCCACCCGCTCGGCCATCGCCGCGCGGGCCTGGGAGAGGTCCCTTATCTGCGAGGGCTGGGCGAACTCGTACTCGGTGGTCGAGCCGGGGCGCACCTCGCGCACCGACACCACTCCTTCGTCCGGAAGCCGGTCCCGGCTGTCCACCACCAGCCCCTGCATCGCCGCGCCGTAGAGCTTCACGGCCACCGCCTCCAGGTCGTGCGAGAAGCCTTCGCGCGCCAGCATGGCCACGGTGCGGTCGGGCAGCGCCGAGCGCAGCGCCTCGCGCAGGCGGGCGATGGCCTCCTCGTCCGGCCTGGTGCCCGGACGGATGCCCAGGTCGGCCATGGCCTCGCGTCCGCGGTCGAACAGCGAACGCAGCCGCGACACCTGGTCCGCGGTCAGGCTCACCACCAGGTCGAACACCGGGGCCACGGCGCGTCGCTCCGCCTCGCGGCGATCGAGAGTGGCCTTCTCGTCGGGGATCTCGATGTCGTAGGGCGCCTTGATGGTGGCGGTGGCCACCTCGCCCACGTCGTAGGCCGGGGCGGAGAGCGCGCACTCCTGCTGGGAGACCAGAGGGGTCAGGACGGCCAGAACCAGGAGGGCCCAGGCGGCGTCCTTGCCCAGAAGGCGCTCGCAGACGGCTTGCAGGCGCGCGGCGGCGCGCCGGGTGCGGGCTCCCGCGCCGGCGGCCCAGGGGCTCTTGCCCTGCGCCCCGCCCCGGGAGCGGGCTCGGTGAGGGTCGTCGCTAGCCATGGGCGGGATCTTTCGGGCGCGCCATGGCTGCGGCCGGGCCGCGGGCCCCGTCGCCGCGGGAGGTCTCGTAGGCGTCGTAGGCCACGATGATCCGCTGCACCAGCGGGTGCCGCACCACGTCGCTCTCGTCGAAGTGCACGATGGCGATCCCCGGCACCGAGGCGACCACCCGCTCGGCCTCCACCAGGCCGGACGTCCTTCCCGCGGGCAGGTCGATCTGGGTGATGTCCCCGGTGATGACGGCCTTGGAGTTGAAGCCGATGCGGGTGAGGAACATCTTCATCTGTTCGGGGGTGGTGTTCTGCGCCTCGTCCAGGATGATGAACGAGTCGTTGAGCGTCCTGCCCCGCATGAACGCCAGGGGCGCGATCTCGATGATCCCCCGCTCCATGAGTCGGTCGGCCTCTTCCTTCATGTGGAAGTCGAAGATGGCGTCGTAGAGAGGCCGCAGGTACGGCTCGACCTTCTGGGCCATGTCGCCGGGGAGGAAGCCCAGCTTCTCTCCCGCCTCCACGGCGGGGCGCGCCAGGATGATCCGCTCCACCCGGCGCTCCTTCAGGTACGACAGGGCCATGGCCACCGCGAGGTAGGTCTTGCCGGTGCCGGCGGGCCCGATGCCGAACACCATGTCCATGGCCCGCATGGCATCCATGTAGCGGTTCTGGTTCGGGCTGCGCGGAGACACCGCCTTGCGGGACGAGGGCCGCACCTGGCCCGGCAGAAGCTTGCCGAGATCGGCAGAGCCCTCCTCCTCCATCACCCGGGCGGCGTAGGCCAGGTCCCCGTCGGAGATGCCGTGTCCCTGGCTGAGGAAATCGGAGAGCTGCATCAGGAAGTCGGCCACCATCGTCTCGCGCGCGGGCTCCCCCTTGATCGTGATCTCCCGCCCCCGAGCGGCGATCTCGACCTGGAAGTGCCCCTCGAGGAACTTCAGATGGCTGTCCTTGGTCCCCGCCAGGCCCGGCAGGACCTTCTCCGCGACCTCGATCTTCTTCATCGGCCTCCGGCCGTCGTCATGCGGGGACCGGTCCGGCGGTCCGCCGGCCCGGGGGTTCGGCGTCGCTCACGAGGGGAGAAGCGGAGGGTTCGGCGCGGATTCCGTGCCGGATGGCGGCGTCCAGGAACGCTCATCGTGCAGGGAAGTTATCATCCTGGCGCCCGAAGTGTCAAGCCGCATGAGCCTCAAGTTATTACCTGTCAATTACTTAGGTTGAACGGGCCGGCGCAGGGAGAGGTGCAGCTCCTCGAGCTGCTCCGGCTCGAACGCCGACGGCGAACCGGTCATCAGGCATGTGGCGCTGGTGGTCTTGGGGAAGGCGATCACGTCGCGCAGCGAGGGGCTGTGGGTCAGCAGCGCCACCGTCCTGTCCAGCCCCAGGGCGATCCCCCCGTGCGGCGGCGCCCCGAAGCGCAGCGCCTGAAGGAAGAAGCCGAACTTCTCCTCGGCCTGCTCTGGTGTCAGCTTGAGGACCGAGAAGATCCTCTTCTGGATCGACTCCTGGTGGATGCGGATGCTGCCGCCCCCCAGCTCCCAGCCGTTGAGGACCAGGTCGTAGGCGCGGGCCCGCACGGCCAGCGGGTCGGTCTCCAGCAGGGGCAGGTCCTCCGGAACCGGTGAGGTGAACGGATGGTGGCACGGCGTGACACTGCGGTCCTCGGGACGCAGCTCGAACATGGGGAAAGCGTGCACCCACAGGAGCGCCCAGACCCCTTCCCGGCGCAGGCCCTCGCGCCGGGCCATCTCCAGGCGGAGCGCGCCGAGGGACTTGGCGGCGCTCTCCTTCGGTCCGGCCACCACCAGGGCCAGGCTCCCTTCCGCCGCCTCCAGCCGGTCCATCAGGGCGGCGGCGCGCGCCTCCCCCAGGTGCTTGATCGCCGGGGAGTGCACGGCGCCGTCCTGGCGCTTGAAGACCACCAGCCCCGACGCGCCGAACCGCCGGGCGTGCTCGGTCAGCTCGTCCAGCTCCCGCCGCGAGTAGCGCGCGCAGCCCGGCGCGGCGATCCCCCTCACCACGCCACCGGCCTCCACGGCCTTCTCGAAGACAGGGAACCCCGAGCCGGCGGCCAGCGGGGTCAGGTCCCGGATCTCCAGGCCGAAGCGCACGTCGGGGGCGTCGGTGCCGAACCGATCGATGGCGTCGCGGTAGCTCATGCGGGGGATGCCGTCCGGGAAGGCGTGCCCGGCCGCCTGGAAGATCCGCCGCATCAGTCCCTCGACCAGCGCGTAGATGTCCTCCGGCTCCACGAAGGAGGCCTCGATGTCGATCTGCGTGAACTCCGGCTGCCGGTCGGCCCGCAGGTCCTCGTCGCGGAAGCAGCGGGCGATCTGGAAGTACTTCTCGTAGCCGGCGATCATGAAGAGCTGCTTGAACAACTGCGGGGACTGCGGCAGCGCGTAGATCGAACCGGGATGAACGCGCGAGGGGACCACGTAGTCCCGCGCCCCCTCCGGGGTGGAGCGGGTGAGCATGGGGGTCTCCAGCTCCAGGTAGCCCTGCTCGTCGAGGTACTTCCGGGTCTCCAGGGCGATGGCGTGGCGCAGGGTGAGGGCCTTCAGCAGCGGGCGGCGGCGCAGGTCGAGGAAGCGGTACTTCAGCCGGAGGTCCTCCGAGGCCGCGGCCTCCTGCTCGTCCAGCGGGAAGGGGGGGACCTCCGAGCGGTTGAGCACCTCCAGCCTCCTGGCCACCACCTCGATCTCGCCGGTGGGGATGCCGGGGTTCACGTTGGCCTCGTCGCGCGGCACCACCACGCCGGCCACGGCCAGCACGTACTCGCTGCGCACGTCGCGCGCGGCGGCATGGGCCTCGGCGCTTTCCTCAGGGCGGAGCACCACCTGGCACAGGCCCGATCGGTCGCGCAGATCGATGAAGATGAGGTTGCCGTGGTCGCGCCGCCGGTGCACCCACCCGGCCAGGACCACCTCACGCCCCGTGTCCCGCCTGGTCAGCGCGCCGCACTGCGCCGTGCGCCTCAGCGGCGCCGCCGTCTCTTCCCTCAAGCGTGGTCTCCTTGTCTGGTCCGTTCAGCGGTCCCGGGATATGAAAGACCCCGCCGGATCGGCCGGATCGACGGGTCTCATCCGGCGCGCGAGCGCGTCCCAGTCCCTGGCCGCGACCCGCTCCTGCGTCTGGTCGGCGAGTCGCTTGAGGGCGTAGACCCCTTCCCGCAGCTCCTGATCGCCGATAATCAGCGCGAAGCGGGCCGAGGACGCGGAGGCGCGCGACATCTGCTTCTTCATCTCCCGGGCGCCGGGATCGAGGCGCACGCTCACCCCCCTGGACCGCAGCGCGGCGGCCGCGGCCACGGCCTCGTCCAGGGCCGCCTCTCCCAGGTGGACGATGAACAGATCGGGCCCCGGCGTCTGCGCGCGCGACGCGGGGACGGCCATCACCAGCCGGTCCGCCCCGATGGCGAACCCGCACCCCGGGGTGGGGGGGCCTCCCATCGAGGCCACCAGATCGTCGTAGCGCCCCCCGCCGCACAGAGCGTTCTGCGCTCCGAGCCCCGACGCGGTGATCTCGAAGGTGGTCCGGGTGTAGTAGTCCAGGCCGCGCACCAGGCGCGGATTGACCTCGTAGGGGACCTCCAGGTAACCCAGGATCCGGCGCACCTGCGTCATGTGGCCGGCGCAGTCGCCGCACAGGTGGTCCAGGATGCTGGGGGCGGCACGGCGAGCCTCGGCGCACCCCGGGACCTTGCAGTCCAGGATGCGCAGGGGGTTGGTGTCCAGCCTCCGGCGGCAGTCGGGGCACAGCGCGTCGATCCTCGGGAGCAGCGCCGCCCTGAGGACCTGGCGGTAGGCGCCGCGGCAGCCGGGATGCCCCACCGAGTTGATCTGCAGGGAGACCCCCTCCACGCCCAGCCGCTCGAACAACGCCAGCGCCGCCTGCATCACCTCCACGTCCACGGCGGGGGCGGATGAGCCGAACACCTCGATGCCGATCTGGGAGAACTGGCGGAAGCGCCCCTTCTGGGGGCGCTCGTAGCGGAACATCGGCCCGATGTAGTAGAGCCGCTCCACCTCACCCCGCCCGGCCAGCCCGTGCTCCAGCACCGCGCGCACCACCCCCGGGGTCCCTTCCGGACGCAGGGTGATCGAGCGGCCCCCCCGGTCGGTGAAGGAGTACATCTCCTTCACCACGATGTCGGTCTCCTCGCCGGTGGTCTTCTGGAACAGCTCGGTGGCCTCGAAGACGGGCGTGCGGATCTCGCGGTAGCCGTAGCGGGCGAAGGTGTCCCGCGCCGACTCCTCCACGAGCTGCCAGACCCCCGCCTCCCCGGGGAGGACGTCGCGGGTCCCCTTGATGGCCTTGATGGTGGCCCTGATCTGCTCTGCCATGGCGTGAACCGTTGAAGCTAACACAGGCCCTCCGGCACGGGCAATATAATGACCGCCGCCATGCCGATCCTCCGCGCCCTGCTCCTCCTCGCCGCGCTGGTCCCCGCCGCGCAGGAGTCCGGCCCTCCCAAGTCCTCTCCCGGCGCCGCCCGCGCACCCGCTGAGGCGGAAGTCCTGACCCCGGCCTGGGAGGTGGACGCCCCAGGCCCTCTCCCCTGGCTGGCGGCCCTGGAGGACCGGGTGCTGGTGACGGCCCGCGGCGGGGAGGTGGCCGCACATGCCGCCCTGACCGGCGAGGCGTTGTGGCGCGCGCGAATCCCCTCCCCTCCCGCGTCGGCCCCCGTCGCCGTCGCCGGGCGCCTCGCCGCCCTCACCGCCGACGGCTCCCTGATCCTCCTGGACGGGCGGACCGGGGCCCTGGCCGCCCGCGCCGGACCCTTCGGCCCGGGCTCGCATCTCTCGGCGCTCCCCTCGGGCCTCGCCGTGGCCGATCCCGCCGGATCGGTGACGCTGCTCGACCCGGCCGAGGGGAGGATCCTGTGGGCCATGCCGATCCAGGACTCCCCCTCCGCCCCGGCCGGGCAGTGCGAGGAGACCATCCTGGCGGGCTCCGCGCAGGGGACGGTCACGGCGCTGACCGCCGCCGACGGGTCGGTGCGGTGGCGCCGCGCCATCGGAGCGGCGATCACCACCGCTCCGGCCTGCTCCCGCCGCCGTGCCTACATCGGCTCGGCCGACAACCGGCTGCACGCCTTCAGAGCCGGCCGCAGGCGCGCCAACCTGCGCTGGTCCTACCTCACCGGCGGGGACCTGGCCGGGCAACCCCTGGTGTTCGGCGAGAGGGTCGTCTTCGTCTCCTTCGACACCTACCTCTACGCGCTCGACGCCGACAACGGCCACCTGTCGTGGAAGGTGCGGCTGGGACGCAGGCCCTCGGCCTCCGGAGCGCTGGCCGGCGATCTGCTGCTGGTGGCCCCCCTCAACACCGAGCGGCTGGAAAGCTTCCGGCTGCCCGCCGGGACGCAGGCCGCCTCGATGGCGCTCCCCCCCGGCCGCGGGCGCTTCGTCTCCCCTCCCACGGTGGCCGGCGACATGGTGGTCATCGCCGCGGCCGACTACGGCCAGGAGACGGCGCGGGTGATGGGGCTCGATCCGCGCCTGGCGGCGGCCGCAGCCGGCGGCGGCGCTGCGGGATCGAAGGGCTCAGGCCGCTGAGGGACGCAGGACCTCCGCGGCCAGCGCGTCCCCCGTGGCAGCCGTCCCCAGGGTCCCACCCACGTCGCGGGTGCATCGCCCGCCGCGCAGGCAGGCGATCACCGCCTTCTCGATCAGACGGCCGCCGTCGCCCAGTCCGATGTGCTCGAGCATCATCTGGCAGGTCAGCGCCGCGCCCATGGGGTTGGCGGTGTCCTTGCCGGCGTACTTGGGGGCCGAGCCGTGAACCGGCTCGAACATCGAGGTGCGCCCGGGATGGATGTTCCCCGAGGCGGCCATCCCCAGCCCTCCCTGGAGCTGCGCTCCGATGTCCGTGACGATGTCCCCGAACATGTTGCAGGTGACGATGACCTCGAACTGGGAGGGATCCTTCACCATCTGCATGGACAGGGCGTCCACGTACATGTGGGACGCCTCGATGTCGGGGTGCTCCGCGGCGACCAGCCGGAAGACGCGCTGCCAGAGGTCGTGGCCGTAGGTGAGCACGTTGGCCTTGTCGCTCATCAGGACCTTGCGCCGGCCGCACGCCCGGGCGTGCTCGAAGGCGTGCCGGATGATCCGCTCCACCCCCTTGCGGGTGTTGACGTCCTCCTGGATGGCGATCTCGTCGGGGGTGTCCTTCTTGAAGCGCCCTCCCATCCCCACGTAGAGTCCCTCGGTGTTCTCCCTGAAGACCACGAAGTCCACGTCGGCCCGGGCGCGCCCCTTGAGCGGGCAGAGACGGTCATCGAGCAGCTTCACCGGCCGCTGGTTGGCGTACAGGTCGAGGCGGAACCGGGTGCCCAGCAGGATGTCCGCGGCGTGGCGCATGTCCGGGACGCGAGGGTCGCCGAAGGCCCCCATGAAGATGGCGTCGTGCGCGCCGAGCTCCTCCAGCCCTCCCGGGGGCATGGAGACCCCGGTGGCCAGGTACCGCTCCGCGCCCCAGTCGTACTCGGTCACCCTCAGGCGCACGTCCAGCGCCTTCTCGACCGCCTGCAGGACCTTGCGGGCCTCCCGCGTCACGTCCACGCCGATGCCGTCGCCCGGCACCATGGCGATCGACCTGTCCGCCATCACACCACCCTCCGCTGCGGGCTTCCCAGCTTCCGGCGGAGCCGGCCGGGGTCCACCCGGTGCTTGAACGCCTTGCGCCCGTTGATCAGCACCACCGGGATCTCCTCCCCGTACAGGCGCCTCATCTCCTCGTCCTGATCCACGTCCAGCTTGGCCAGCCGGGCGCCGTACTCCGGCAGCACCGACCGGAGCACGGTCTCCGCCTCGTCGCACAGATGGCAGCCCCGGCGTCCCAGAAGG
>DATEEA010000019.1:0-15630 GCA_035281445.1 Candidatus Polarisedimenticolia bacterium | reverse complement strand
CGCAGCGCCCCCTCGGCCACCACGTACCCGACCAGGGCCGGCGCGCCGGCCACGGCGCGCGCCTCCACGGCGGCCGCGGCCACCCCGTCGCACCGCGAGAGGGCCGACTCGACCTCGGCCGGCTCGATCCGGTGGCCGCGGACTTTCACCTGCCGGTCGAGGCGCCCCAGAAAGGCCAGATGGCCCGAGGAGAGGAGGCGCCCACGGTCCCCCGTGCGGTAGATCCGCCCGATCCCGTCCGGGCCCGGGACGAAGCGCTCGGCGGTCAGATCCGGGCGCCCCAGGTAGCCGCGCGACGGCAGGGCTCCGCCGATGACGATTTCCCCGGGGACGCCGGGCGGCGCCGGCCTCAGAGCGTCGTCCACCACCAGCACCACGCCGTTGTCGATCGGCGCGCCGATCGGCGGCAGGTCCGGCCAGCCGGACGGATCTCCTTCCAGCCGGAAGGCCGTGGCCACGTGGGTCTCGGTGGGGCCGTACTGGTTGTCCAGCACCGCGCCCGGCAGCGACGCGAACAGCCGTCTGACGGCCGGCGTGATCCGGAGCTGCTCCCCCGCCGTGATCACCTCGCGCAGCGGCAGCCCCGCCGCCTCCTCGGCCGCCTCGGCCAGCGCTTGCAGCGCCACGAACGGGAGGAAGATCCGCTCGATCCCTTCCGCGGCGATGAGCGCCAGCAGGGCGCGCGGGTCGCGCCGCTCCTCGTCGGAGGCGACGACCAGGGTCCCTCCTTCGGCCAGCGTGGCCGCGATCTCCTGGAACGAGACGTCGAAGGACAGCGGGGCGAGTTGCAGCGTGCGGCGGCCGGCGCACGCCGCGGAGCGATCGCGCTGCCAGAGGGCCAGATTGACCAGTGGCGCGTGCTCCATGGCCACCCCCTTGGGCCGCCCGGTGGATCCTGAGGTGTAGAGGACATAGGCGAGATCGGAGCCACGCAGCCTGGCAGGAGGCGCGGGCGCGCCGGCTCCCTGAGTCCCCTCGCCCGCGTCGCTGACGATGATGGGCACGGCGGGGGCGGGGAGCGCAGCGGCCTCGCCGGACGAGGCGACCAGGGCGGCGGGCCGCGAGTCCTCCAGCATGAAGGCGAGGCGGGCCCCCGGGTACGAAGGATCCAGAGGAAGCGCCGCTCCCCCCGCCTCCATCGCCGCCAGGAGCGCGGTGACCGCGTCGATCCCTCGCCGCATGCAGACACCGACGGGGCGCCCTCCGACGGGCCCGGCGGCGGCGGCGATCCGCGCGGCCAGCTCTTCCACCCGCGACAGGACCTCGCGGTACGAGAGGCTCCTGCCCCCCTGGCGCAGCATCGGCGCGTCCCCCCGCGCCGCGGCCTGCTCGCGCAGCAGCCCGGGGAGGGAAGCGTCCGGGTCGCGCGGGCTCGGTCTCCCGCGCGAGGCCGCCTGGATGAAGAGCCGCTCTCCGGGCCAGCGGAGATCCGCGCCGGCCGCGGCGGCTCCCGGGTCCGAGCCCATCGTCCGGACCGCCGCCTCCACGTGGCGCGCCAGCCGCTCCATCGTCCCACGCTCGAACAGGTCCGCGCTCCAGTGCAGCCTCCCCGTCACGCGTCCGTCGGACTCGAACAGAGACAGCTCCACGTCCACCTGGGCGGTCTCCGGCTCCAGCGGGAAGCCGCTCACGCGGACCCCTGGCAGCGCGAGAGGCTGCAGCGGAGCGTTGTGCAGCGCGAACAGAGCCTGGAAGATCGGGTTGCGCGCGGTGTCGCGCTCCGGCCGCAGGGCTTCCACCATCTGCTCGAAAGGGACATCCTGGTGCTCGTAGGCGGCGAGCGCCGCGCCGCGCACGCGGCCGATGAGGTCCCGCCACGTGGGGCCGCCCCCCACGTCCACGCGCAGGGGGAGGGTGTTGACGAAGAAGCCGATGAGAGGCTCGGCGTCGCGGTGGCCGCGTCCGGCCACGGGGGTGCCGACCACCACCTCCCGCTGCCCCGACCAGCGCGACAGCACCCAGGCGAAGGCCGCCAGGAGCGCCATGTGCAGCGTGGCCCCCGCGCCGCGCGCCGTGGCCGCCGCCCGCTCCGTCAGGCCGCGATCGAAGGCCACGTCCAGCGCTTCTCCCTTGTAGCTGGGGCGGGAGGCCCTGGCCCGGTCCTCGGGAAGGCGCAGCGGTTCGATCCCTTCGAGCGTCCGCTTCCACCAGTCGAGCTGCCGCTGCGCCTCGCCGCCTTCCAGCCGGCGCCTCTGCCACGCCGACCAGTCGGCGTACTGGACCGCAAGCGGCGGCAGCGCACCTGCCCCGCCGCCGGCGTGCGACGCGTAGAGCTCCCCCAGCTCGCGCGACAGCACTCCCAGCGACCATCCGTCACCGGCGATGTGGTGCAGCACCAGCGACAGGACGTGATCCCGCGGCGCCAGGCGGATCAGCCGTGCCCTCAGCATCGGCCCCCGCGCCAGGTCGAAGGGGTGAAGGGCGTCCTCCCGGGCCAGCCGCCGGGCCTCCTCCTCGCGGCGCCCGGCGGGGAGCGCGCCGAGGTCGTCCCAGGTCATCAGCCCGCCGCGCGGAGAGTCGATGACCTGGGCCGGCCCGCCGGGGCCCTCCTCGAAGCGGGTGCGGAGCGCCTCGTGGCGCTCCACGACGGCGTCGAGGGCCCTGCCCAGGGCCTTCGCGTCGAGGTCGCCGGTGAGCCTCAGGGCGTTGGGGATGTGGTACGCGGCCGCCCCCGGCTCCAGCCGGTCGATGAACCAGAGCCGCTGCTGGGCGAGGGAGAGCGGGATCGGCCGGGAGCGATCGCACCGCGGGATCGCCCCGCCGCCGGCGGACTGCGGGGCCGAGGCCGAGGCGAAGGCGGCGAGGCCCTCGATGGTGGGGCTCTCGAACAGGAGCCGCAGAGGGACCTCCACTCCCAGCGCCGATCGCAGGCGGGCGATGATGCGGGTGGCCATCAAGGAATGGCCGCCCAGGTCGAAGAATCCGTCGGTGACGCCGACTTCCTCCAGCCCGAGCACCTCGCGCCAGACCGCCGCGAGCGCCTCCTCCATCGGGGTGCGGGGGAGGACCCTGGCCCGGGCGGCCGGAGGAGGGGCCGCGAGCGAGGCCAGCGCCCGCCGGTCGATCTTGCCGTTGGCGGTGAGAGGGAGCCGATCCATCACCACGACCGCCGAGGGGACCATCGCCTCGGGGAGGCGCTCGGCGGCGAAGCGGCGCACCGCAGGGGCCAGCGAATCGGCCAGCGTGGTGCCGGCGGGCGCGTTGGCCCGCGAGGAGCCCCCGGTCTGCGTCTCCTCGGGGACGGGGAGCGCCGGCTCCGCTCCGCGTCCCTCCCGGACGAAGGCCACGTCGAAGAGATCCGCCGCCTGGGAGCAGAGGAAGGCCCGCCCGGCGTAGCCGTGGGGACGTCCGGCCCCGGCCAGGTCGTCGGGGTGACGTCCCGGCGTCGAGCAAGGGAGCTCGCGCAGCGCACCGGCCGGATCGCCGGGGGCCGCGGCCGCGAGCGCCGCCGCGGCCGCGGCGTGCCTGGCCAGCCGGGCGTTGGGGACGCCGCGCAGCACGATGGACTCCGCCCCCGACAGGAAGGCCGCCTCCATCCGGCGCTCCACCTCCTCGTCCCAGGCCAGCTCCACCCGGGGGCCGGCGGGAGGCGCCTGCCCCACGTGCAGGACGGCGTCGTAGCGGAAGCGGGTCAGCTCGTTGTCGGCGCGGCCCGGCTTGACCCTGGCTTCGGCCCATCCGCCTCCCGGGGCGCGGGCCGCGGCGGCCGCGAAGAGCGCCGGCGCCGCCAGCAGCTCTTCCTCGCGGGAGACCAGGCGCGCGGCGCGCGCCCGCGCCTCGGCGCACGAGGTCGCGTCCCCCGCGCCGTGCAGGGCCACCGAGGCGGCGAAGATCCCGTGCAGCCGCAGGTCCCGCACGTCGCCGACGATGAGCCTCCCCCCCGGGGCGGTCAGCCGCAGGGCCCCTTCCAGCACCCGCTCCAGGTAGCCGGCGTCGGGGAAGTACTGGATGACCGAGTTCAGGACGACGGCGTCGAAGGAGGCGGGCTCCAGCCCGTCGAAGACGTCGGCGCGCCTCTCCAGGAGCTGCACGTGAGACAGCTCCGGGCGACCGGCGGCGGCGCGCCGCACCTGCCGCAGGCAGACCGGCGAGAGGTCGGTGGCCACGTACCGCTCGCAGCGCGGGGCCGCCTGCGTGAGGAGCAGCCCGGTCCCGCAGCCGATCTCCAGCACCCGGCGCGGGGAGCCTTCGAGGATCAGCGCGACGGTGGCGTCGCGCCACTCCCGCATCTGCGCGGGGTCGATCGGCTGGCCGGTGTAGCTGCTGTTCCATCCGGTGATGTCGAACGACAGATCGCCGTCACCGGCGCGGGCGTAGGTCTCGTCATAGAGGTCGCGCCAGCGCGCGATGTGCTCGTCCCGCCACGGCGCCTCGTCCCCGCCGGCGGAGACCGGGACCACGCAGGCGATCAACCGCGCCTGGCCGTCTTCCTCCCGCCGCGCGGCCACGGCGGCCGCGGCCACTCCCGGGCATCCGGCCAGCACCGCCTCGATCTCGGCCGGCTCGACCCGGTGGCCCCGCACCTTGACCTGCTCGTCGCCACGGCCCAGGAACTCCAGCCTGCCGTCACGCAGCCGCCTCACGCGATCGCCCGTGCGGTACATGCGCGCCCCGGGGTCGCCGGCGAACGGATCGGGAAGGAACCTCTCCGCGGTCGGGCCGGGGAGCCCGGCGTAGCCGCGCGCGACCCCGGCCCCGCCCACGAACAGCTCTCCGGCGATGCCGCCGGGGACCGGCCGCAGCCGGCGATCCAGGACGTAGGCGCTGGTGTTGGCGACCGGGCCGCCGATGCACGGCAGCCCGAGCGAGCCCCCCGGCTCGGCGCCGCCCGATGTGGCCACCACGGTGGTCTCGGTCGGGCCGTAGTTGTTCACCAGCCGGAAGGGGAGGCCCGGGCTCCCCGAGGCATGCAGCCTGTCCCCTCCCGTCAGCAGGATCCGCAGCGGGACGCTGCGCGGCCACGGCAGGGCCAGCGCCAGCTCCGCCAGCGGCGTGGGGAGGAAGGCCACGGTGACGCCCCGCGCGATCAGCCAGTCCCTCAGCGAGGCCGGGTCGAGGCGGGTCGGCTCGTCGGGGATGGCCAGGCAGGCCCCGGCGGCGAGCGCGGGCCACATCTCCCAGACGCAGGCGTCGAATCCCGGGCCGGCCACCAGCGTGCACCGGTCGTCCCCGGTCAGCTCGAAGGCGTCGATGTGCCAGGCGCAGAGATTGGCCAGCCCGCGGTGCGGGATCTCCACCCCTCTCGGCTCGCCGGTGCTGCCGGACGTGAAGACGACGTACGCCAGGTCGTCCATCGCGCACCCGGCCCGGGACGGAAGCGGCGCCGCGGCGGCGGCCGGCCGCTCCGTCTCGTCGAGGTGCGCCGTCACCACCGGCAGCCCCAGAGCCTCGGCCCGGCCGGCCAGCAGGGGGGTGGCCAGCACGGCCCCGGCGCCGGCGGCCCGTGCCATCGCCGCCAGCCGTGGGAGGGGGCTGGCCGGGTCGAGCGGGACGTACGCCGACCCCGCCCGGGACGCGGCGAGCGCGGCGGCCACCATGCCGGCCGATCGATCGGCCAGCACGGCCACCCTCGATCCGCGCCCGCACCCCGCAGCCGACAGCTCCGCCGCCAGTCGGAGCGAGGCGCGGTCGAGGTCGCCGTAGGTCCAGGTGCGGTCCGCCTGCTCCACGGCGGGGGCGTCCGGGCGGCGCCGGGCCCGCCGGGCGAAGAGCTCGTGCGCCGGGGCCGGCTCGAACGCGAGGCCCGCGCCGCGCTCGGCGCGCCGCTCGGCGTCCTCCTCCCCCGGGAGGCCCAGGCCGTGATGCGAGAGAGGGAGCCGGGGATGCGACGCCATCGACGACAGCAGCGCCGTCCAGCGCTGGGCGAGCGCCCGTGCCGTCTCGCGGTCGAACAGGTCGGCGCTGTGGAAGAGGAACCCGTCGAGAGCCCCCCCCGGCCCCTCCCACATGTGGATCTCCAGGTCGAAGCGAGTGGCCTGCCCCTCGGCGGCCACCGCCTCCACGGCCAGCCCCGGAAGCTCCACGTCGTCCAGCGGCGCGCTCTGCAGCGCCATCGCCGTCTGGAAGACCGGGTTGCGGCCCAGGTCGCGGGCCGGCTGCAGCTCCTCCACCAAGCGCTCGAAGGGAAGGTCCTGGTGGGCGAACGCCTCCACGGCGGCGTCGCGCGTGCGGCGCAGCAGCTCGACGAAGCTCGGGTCGTCGCCGCAGTCCGCGCGCAGCACCAGGGCGTTGACGAAGAAGCCGATCAGCGGCTCGATCTCGGGAAGGGTCCGGTTGGCGATGCCGGTGCCGGCGGCCACGTCGGCGGCTCCGGAGATCCTGGACAGGAATCCCAGGTGGGCGGCCATCAGCGCCATGAACAGCGTGGCCCCTTCTTCGCGGGCCATCCCGCGCAGCGCCTCCGCCGTCAGGGAGGGGACCGACAGGCGGACCATCCCGCCGCGAAAGGACGGCGCCGGTGGTCTCGGCCGGTCCGTGGGGAGCGCCAGATCGGCGGGGAGCGGCGTGAGCCTGCGCCTCCAGTGGTCCAGCTCTCGCTCCAGGCGCTCCCCCCTGAGGAACTCGCGCTGCCAGGCGGCGAAGTCGGCGTACTGGATCGGCAGGTCGGACAGCGGGGAGGGCTTGCCGGCGGCGAAGGCCGCGTACAGCGCCGCCGTCTCGCGCACCAGCACCCCCATGGACCAGCCGTCCGACACGATGTGGTGCAGCGTCAGGAGGAGCAGGTGGTCCGAGGGGGCAAGGCGGAGCAGGCGCGCGCGCAGCACCGGGCCCCTCTCCAGCGAGAAGGGCGCGCAGGCCTCGGCCTCGGCGCGCCTGGCCGCTTCGTCTTCCTTGCGCGCGTCCAGGCCGGAGAGGTCTTCCAGCTCCAGGGTGAAGCGGGCGAAGGGCTCCACGATCTGCGCGGGCAGGCCCCCCTCGGCCGCCGGGAACCGCGCGCGCAGCACATCGTGCCTGCGGATGACCTCGGCCAGCGCGCGCTGCAGCACTCCGTGGTCGAGACGGCCGCGCAGCCTCAGCGCCAGCGGGACGTTGTAGGCCGGGCTCGACGGATCGATCTGGTGGAGGAACCACAGGCGCTGCTGGGCGAAGGAGAGGGGCGCGTGGGAGGCGGGATCGGCCCGGCGCGGGATGGCCCGGGGCGAAGGGGCGCCGCGCCCCTTGCCCCGGAGCAGGCTTTCCAGGAGCGCTCGCTTGGAGGGGGAGAGACTCTGCTCCATCGGCTCACCCGGACGGAAGGGCATGCCCGGCCTCGTGCAGCCGGCGCGCCGCCTCCTCGTCCGTCATCGACCGGATCGATTCCAGGAGGATCGCCTCCACCGCGCGCGCCAGCGCCTCCACCGTGGAGTTCTGGAAGAAGCTTCGCAGCGGGAACTCGATGCAGAAGGCGGCCTTCATCCGCGAGACCGCCTGGGTGGCCAGCAGCGAGTCCCCACCCAGCTCGAAGAAGTCCGAGCGCGCGCCCACCCGGTCGCGCTTCAGCAGCTCGGCCCAGATGGAGGCGATCGTCTCCTCGGCCGGGGTGCGGGGCGGGACGTGCTCCTCCTCGCGGGAGCGGGCGGCCCCCGGCTCCGGCAGGGCGCCGCGGTCGAGCTTGCCGTTGGGCCCCAGGGGGAACGCGGGGAGTGTCACGATGGCCGCAGGGACCATCGGCTCGGGGAGCGTCCGGCGCAGCGCCGCGCGCATTTCCTGCTCGGAGGCGGGGAGCCCCTCCCCCGCCGGGACGACATAGGCCACCAGGCGGCGGGCGTCGCCCTCTCCCCGCGCCGCGGCCACGGCCCCGGCCACGCCGGGGAGGTGCAGCAGCGCCCTCTCGATCTCCCCGGGCTCGATGCGGTGGCCGCGGATCTTCATCTGGTGATCGGTCCGCCCCACGAACTCCAGCAGCCCGTCCTCGCGCAGCCGCGCCAGGTCGCCGGTCCGGTAGATCCTGGCGCCGGGCCGGCCGGAGATCGGGTCGGGGACGAAGCGCTCGGCGGTCCGATCGGGGCGATCCAGGTAGCCGCGGGCGATCCCCTCCCCGCCGATCACCACCTCGCCCGGGACGCCGGCGGGGACCGGCTGCATGCAGGAGTCCACCAGCTCCACCATCGTGTTGGCGATGGGGCGCCCCAGCGGCACGCGGCCAGAGCCGCCGGGAGAGCAGGTGTGCGACAGGCAGCTGATGGCCGCCTCCGTCGGTCCGTAGAAGTGGGCCAGCGTCCGTCCCGGGAGCCTCCGGAAGAACAGGTCGTGCAGCCCCCGGTCCATCTCCTCGCCCCCGCAGAAGACGGCGCGCAGCGAGTCCGCCTGGAGCGCCGCCGGCTCGTCGAGCACCAGCCGCAGCATGGAAGGGACGAAGTGGGCGACGGTCACCCGCTCGTCGCGCAGCAGGCGGGCCAGGGCGCCCGGGTCCTTGTGCTCCCCCTCGGCCGGCATCACCACGGCGGCCCCGGCCAGCAGCGGGGCGAAGAGCTCCCACGCGGCGATGTCGAAGCCGAACGACGCGTTGTGCAGGACCCGGTCGGCCGGGCCGAGCGGCCACTCTTCCTGCGCCCAGAGGATCCGGTTGAGGATGGCGCGGTGCGGCACCATCACCCCCTTGGGGACGCCGGTCGATCCGGAAGTGAACATGACGTAGGCCAGATCGTCGGGAGAACCCCTGCGCGGCGGCGCCGGCTCCGATCCGGGATCGGCCAGCGCCTCCTCGATCACCACCGTCCGGTCTCCGGGGCCGGGGAGGGATCCCGCCGTCTCGCGCTGGACCAAGATGGCCCGCGGCGCCGCGTCGTGCAGCATCGACCGCAGGCGGGCCTGGGGCAGGGACGGGTCCAGCGGGACGTACGCCGCCCCCGACTGGAGCACGCCGAGCAGGGCCGCCGCCTGCTCCACCGATCGGAGCGCGGCCACCGGGACGAGATCCCCGCGCCCCACTCCCGCCGCGGCCAGCCGCCGGGCGATCTTCCCGGAGGCCCGGGCGAGCTCGCCGTAGGTGACGGTCCTTCCCCCCAGGACCAGGGCCGGAGCCTGCGGGCTCTCGGCGGCGCGCCGTGCCGCCGGCTCGTGCAGGCAGCCCTCCTCCCTCGGCCTTGCCGCGGAGGCGCGCGCCTGCGCGCGCCCGCGGCTCTCCTCGGGCGTCAGGATGTCGAGGGCATCGAGCCTGCGGTCGGGATCGGCCGCCGCCGCTTCCAGGATCCTCCCGAGATGACGCAGCATCCGCTCCACCTTGGGCCGGCCGAACAGGTCGGTGTTGTACTCGATGTAGCTGTGGATGCCGGTCCCCGGCAGCTCGGTGCAGGCCAGGGTCATGTCGAAGCGCGAGGCGCCGTTGTCCACGTCGAGCGACGAGGCGGCGAAGCCGGCCTCCTCCGGATTGGTCAGGATGGGGAAGTCCAGGTAGATGAACGACACCTGGATGAGCGGGTTGCGGCCGGGGTCCTGCCTGGGCTTCAGCTCGGACACCAGGGTGGCGAAGGGGACGTCCTGGTGGGCGTAGGCTCCCAGAGCCGTCTCCTTCACCTGGGCCAGAAGCTGCCGGAAGGTCATGGCCGGGTCGATGGTCGCCCGCAGCAGCAGCATGTTGAGGAAGTAGCCGAGCACGTTCTCCAGCTCCGGACGGTTGCGGTCGGCGATGGCCGATCCGATCACCAGGTCTCTCTGGCCCGAGTGCTTCCAGCAGAGGACGTCGAGCGCGGCCAGCATGGTCATGAACATCGTCGCGCCGGCCTTCTGGGTGAGCTGCTTGAGAGACAGGAGGAGGCTTTCCGGATAGACGATGTAGGCCCGCGCCCCGCCGAAGGTCTGCACCGGCGGGCGCGGCCCGTCGGGAGGGATCTCCAGCACCAGGGGAGCCCCGGCCAGGCGCTCCCGCCAGTAGGACAGGTGCCGCTCCAGCCGCTCGCCGGACAGCTCCTCCCTCTGCCACGCGGCGAAGTCGGCGAACTGGAGGACCGGCGCGGGCAGCTCCACGGGCCTGCCGTCCCGCAGGCCGGCGTAGAGCCGGGCCACCTCGTTCTCGAAGACGTCGAACGACCAGCGGTCGGTGATGGCGTGCTGCATGCAGATCATCAGCACGTGATCCTCGGGCGCGAGCCGGGCCAGGGCCACGCGCACCAGCGGCCCGCGCTCCATGTCGAAGCGGACCGCGGCGTTGTCCACGGCGGCCCGGTGGGCGGCCTCCTCGCGCCGATCGGGGGGGAGGTGCTGCAGGTCGATGACCGGCAGGTCCAGCTCCAGCACGGGGGCCACCACCTGGACGGGGCGGCCGTCCCGCACGGGGAGGGTGGTGCGGAGCACCTCGTGGCGGGCGACGACCAGGTTGATGGCCCGCCGCATCCGCTCCCGATCCATGGGGCCGATCATCCGGGTGGCGGTGTGGATGTTGTAGGCGGGGTTTCCCGGCTCCATCTGATCGATGAACCAGAGCCTCTCCTGATCGAGGGAGGCGGGGAAGAACGCCATCGTCTCCCGTCCCGGGATGGGACGGATGGTGCTGGGCCTGGGAGGCGCCAGCCCCTTGCTCTTCAGCCTGGCCTCCAGCAGCGCGCGCTGCCCGGGGGAGAGGGCCGCCAGCCTTTCGGTGAGATCCATGCCGCTTCGCCTACGACGCGGCCGCGGCCATGGCCGGGGTGAAGATCCGCCGGTCCAGCTCGTCGAAGAAGGCGATCCAGTGCCGCCACATGGTCTCCGCCCCGGCCAGCAGGGCCTCCTCCTCGGAGGCGGAGAATCCCAGGGTCACGCTGTCGGTGGCCCTGGAGACGTGCTCCGGCTCCTGGGCCACGTGGATGTCCACCCACTCCAGCGTCTCGGCGCCGGTGACGCGGCGCACCGCGGTGCCGATCCCCGAGACCATGGCCAGATCGGCCACCTCGGTCCCGTAGAGGAGGCCCAGCCCGGCCATCGGCTCGGCCGAGGCCTCGGCGTACAGCGCCACCAGCCGCGCCGTGGCCGGAAGGGGGGCGGCCGCGGTCAGCTCCGCCTCGCCGAAGCCCAGGGGCTTCATGGTGCGCACGTAGATCACCTCGTGGGCGCGACGCGGATCCCCCTCCCCCAGCTCCTGGTGGAGGATCTTGGTGATGGCGGTCTTCAGCTCCACCTTGGGGACCACCGACACCAGCCGCGAGAGGAACGTGGGGAAGTAGTGCAGGGGGTGCCACCACTGGCCAAGGAAGGTGGCCACCTGCCCGCGCGACAGCTCGGCGGACGGGATCTTCCCGAAGAAGGGATGGGCGATGAGCCGCTCCCGGAGCGGGTCGTTCCTGAGGTTCTGCTCGAGTCGTTGTCCAATCACCAGGCTCTCCTCTCGTGCGCGGGCCGTCCCGCGCGAATCGGCCTCAGCCGTGGCTCTCAACGCGAGGGGCCGCCCCCATCGCGGCCGGCGCCCCCCGCGCCGGGTCGTCGTGCTGCTTGCTCTCGTCGCTCGGTTCGTAATGACTCTTCAGCTCGGCCAGGAGGGGGAGGGCGGAGAGCACCCTGTCCGGGTCGAGCCCGAAGTCGATCAGGCAGGCCGCCTCGTCGGCGCCGCAGGCGGCCAGCGCGTCGAGGACGCGCGCGCACTTGGCCTGCGTCCCCAGGAGCGTGCTGGAGTCGTAGTGGTGGTCGAAGGCCAGCTCCGCCACGTCGCGCGCATCCTGCTCGGCCTCCTCCGAAGCCGGTGCGCCGCCCTTCTGGAACTGCTTGAGGTATCCCTGCAAGTACGAAACCATCGGCTCGCGCACCAGCGCCCGCACCGAGGCGTCGTCCCCGCCGACGAAGGTGTGCGCCACCAGCGTCACCATCCCCGAGGCCGGGTCGTGGCCGGCCGCGGACCGCGCGCGGCGGTAGTCGAGCACGCGCGCGGCCAGGTCCTCCGGCGAGTACCCCACCAGCGCCGCCAGCACGTTGGCGCCGATGGAGCCGGCGCGCTTCCAGGTGTCCGGGTTGCCGGCGGATGTGACCCAGATGGGAAGCTCCTTCTGGATGGGGCGGGGGAGGGTGCGCACCTCGACCGGCCGGCCGCCGGGCCCGTCCAGGGTCACCCCGCGGCCGGCCCACAGCTCGCGGATGGTCTCGATCCCCCGGAACATGGCCTCCTTGCGATCGTCGTAGGGAGTCGGAAAGAGCACGAAATCGTCGGGGTGCCAGCCCGAGGCGAAAGAGACCGCGGCGCGGCCTCCGGAGAGGTTGTCCACCACGGCCCACTCCTCGGCCACCCGCACCGGGTTGTGCAGCGGCAGGGCCACGCTGCCGGCGCGGATCCCGACCCTGGTGGTGACGGCGGCCAGCGCCGCCCCCAGCACCGCGGGGTTGGGATAGAGGCCGCCGAAAGGCTGGAAGTGCCGCTCGGGGGTCCACACCGCGGCGAAGCCGTGCTGGTCGGCGAAGCGGGCGCTCTCCAGAGCCAGGCGGTACTTGGCCCCGCTGGTCCTCGATCCGTCGTCGGAGAAGAAGTAGAGGCTGAAGCGAATCGGCCGGGTGACCGGACGGCCGCGCCAGGCCTCGGGATCCCGGTCTCCGCCGCCGGCCCCCCCGCTTCGCGCCGGGCCCGATCCGGCGGGGCCCTTGTCCAGCCCCCGCTGGCGCAGGCGCTGCTCCAGGAGCCTCCTCCTCTCGGGGGAGAGCTGCGTGATCCGCCGGTCAAGATCGGTCATCGGTCACTCCGCCGCCGCCGGCTGCGCGGCGCGCGTCAGCTCCGCCTGGATCTCGCCCGGGGTGAGAGCTTCGATCTCGTCGAGCAGGCGGGCCACCTCCTCGGCGGCGCGCCGCTCCTCCAGCCCGCGGTCCACGGCGGCGGCCAGGGCCGCCAGGTCGGAGGCCTCGAACAGGCTGGCGATGGTGAGATCGATCTCGAAGCTCTTCCTCAGCGTGGAGGCGAGCTGGATGGCCAGGAGCGAGTTCCCTCCCAGGTCGAAGAAGTTGTCGCGCCTCCCGATCGGCGAGACCCCCAGGAGCGACGTCCAGATCCCGGCCACGGCGCGCTCGGTGGGGGTCTCCGGCTCCACGGGGGCGGCTCCGGCCCGGCGCGCGGCGGCCGCCGCCGGGCGCCCCACCCCTTCGAGGAACTCCGTCACCGAGGCCGCCGCGGACTGCTCGATCAGTTCGTGGAGATCCTGGGGCGAGATCACCACGTGGGGCTCCCCCAAAGCCAGCGCGCGCTCCAGGGCTTCCACCCCTTCCTCCACGGTGATGCCGATCCGGGCCTGCATGGCGCGGAGCTGGTCCAGCAGCGCGGCCGATCCGGGGCCCGCGGGGGGCTGCCACCGGTCCCAGAGCGCCGTCCCCCATCCGAGGGAGACGACACGCGGCCCTGCGGCCTCCGGACGCGCCTCCCGGGCCAGGGCGTCCAGCAGGCAGCTCGCGGCGCAGTAGTCGGCCTGGCCGAAGAGCCCGGTGGCGGAGATGGCCGAGGAGAACAGGACCAGGGTCTCTCCCTCCCTCAGCGACCCCCTCAGGGCCGGTGCGCCGGCCAGGCGCGGCCGCAGCACCCGCTCGGCGGCGGCGCGATCCTTGAGCTGGATCATCCCGCCGTCGATCGATCCGGCGGTGTGCAGGACCACGTCCAGGCGGCCGAAGCGCGCCCGCGCGGCCGCGGCGGCTTCGCGCACCGCGGCGGGATCGCCGGTGCGCGCTCCCGAGCAGATCACGTCGATCCCGGCGTCCCGCAGCGGCCGCACGGCGGCCTCGGAGGAGGGATCGCACTCCAGGAAGGCGACCCCCGCGCCCCCCGACGCGGCCAGGCGCGCGGCCACGGCCAGCTCCAGCGGTCCGGTGCCTCCGGTCAGCAGCCAGGCGGCCCCGGGCCGGAACAGCGCGGAGGCCTCGCCGGGCGGCTCCCCGGCGCGGACCTGCGTCCAGCAGGGGACCCAGCGGCGCCCTCCTCTCCACGCCGCGATCGGCTCCGGGCCGGGATCGGCCAGCTCCTCGGCGAGGCGCCGCGCGGAGCTGTCCGGATCGTCCTCCGCCGTGTCGATCAGCCGCGCCGAGACCCCCGGATACTCCTGCGGGATCACCCGCACGATCCCGGCCAGGGTGGCTCGATGCGGGGCGCGCACCGGCTCCCCGATCACGTCGAAGAGCCCGCCGGCCGCCACGGCCAGGCGCCAGTGCGCCGCGGCCGCCTGACCCAGCGCCTGCGTCAGGTGTACGAGCGCGAAGAAGCCGAGGCGCTGCGCGGCGTCGGCATGGAGGTCCGGGCCGGAGCACCAGAGGTGGACGATCCGGTCCGGGAGCGGTCCGGAGGAGGCCAGGGTCCGCAGCAGGGCCTCGAAGTCGGCCCGGCGTCCCGGGTCCACGGTGAACGACCCGTCCGGCCGCTCCTCGAACGCCGCCCCCGCCCTCACCGGCACGACCGCGGCGCCGGCCGCCCGGGCCTCGGCGGCCACGGCGAGGGCCAGAGGACCCTCGTCCCCCAGCACGAGCCAGCGCCGATCCGGCTCGGGCCGCGGGGCGCGCCATGGGGTGCTCCTCCATCCGGGGACGTAGAACCAGGCGGCGCGGTCGGGGTTCTTGCCCTGCTCCTCCTCCACGGACGGCGCCGCGGAGCGATCGGCGGCCGCGCCGGCAGGATCGATCCAGTGCCGATCGCGCCGGAAGGGGTAGCCCGGCAGCGCCACGCGCCGTCCTGCAGGATGCAGCGCCTCCGGATCGAGATCGACCCCGGCGCACCAGAGCCTGCCCGCCGCCTCCAGCAGCGCCTCGCGATCGGAGACGCCGCGCCCCGGGTGGCGCATCGAGGAGACGACCACCAGGTCCGGACCGGCCTGGGCCCTGGCCAGCGATCCCAGCGATGTCCCCGGCCCGGCCTCCAGGAGGACCCGCGCCGTGTCGGCGGCCAGCGCCGCGAGGTTGTCGGCGAACCGCACCGGCTGCCTGAGGTGCGACGCCCAGTAGGCGGGGTCGGCGGCCTGGTCGCCTGCGATCCAGCCGCCGGTGACGTTGGAGAGGAAGGGGATGGCGGGAGGCGACAGGCGCGCGCGCCGGACGCGCTGCTCGAACGGCGCCACGACGGGATCCATCATCGCCGAGTGGAAGGCGTGCGAGGTGCGCAGCCGCCGGCAGGCGACCCCTGTCCGCTCCAGCTCGGACTCCAGGCGCCGCACCGCCTCCTCGGGCCCCGAGGCCACGCAGGAGGAGGGGCCGTTGACGGCGGCCACCGACAGGTCCCCCAGCCGGGCGCACAGCGCCGCCAGCGCGGTCTCCGGCAGGGCCGCCGCCAGCATCGCTCCGGCCGGCATGCTCCCCATGAGCCGCCCGCGCTCGGCCACCAGCCCCAGCGCGTCCTCCAGGGTGAAGACGCCGGCCAGGCAGGCGGCCACGAACTCGCCGATGCTGTGGCCGGCCATCGCCGCGGGCCGGACGCCCCAGCTCCCCCAGAGCGCGGCCAGCGACCACTCCACGGCGAACAGCGCCGGCTGCGCCAGCTCGGTCCGCTGGAGAGCCTCGTCCTCGCCGCGCAGGACCGCCTCTTGCAGATCGAGCCCCAGCGCCGGGCGCAGGATCTCGGCGCACCGATCGAAGGCCTGGCGGAAGATCGGCTCGTGCGCGTGGAGCCCGGCGGCCATGCCGGCGTGCTGGGCCCCCTGGCCCGGGAAGAGCCACGCGGTCTGCGCGCCGCGCCGCTCCGACCGGACGGGGGCCGCGGTCCGCGCCTCCGACCGCAGGGCGTCCGCCGCCGCG
>DATEEA010000018.1:0-6207 GCA_035281445.1 Candidatus Polarisedimenticolia bacterium | reverse complement strand
CCGAGCGCGCCGCCGCCAGGGCGGAGGCTCCGCGGGCGCCGCTGAGGTGCAGCACGACCTTGCCCTGAAGCGGCAGCCGGGCCAGCGTGGACGCCGCCGCGCCGAGCGCGGCGTCGGCGACGGCGATGACCACGATCCGCGCGGCGGGGACAGCCCGGCGCAGACGCTTGCGATCGCGGCCGATCACCGAGACCCGGACCCCGGCGCTCCGCAGAGCCCGGGCCAGCCCGAGCCCCGCCCGCCCGGCTCCCACCACGGCCACCGGACCAGGCCCTGCCCCGCGCGCGGCCGCGCTCATTTCCGCAGCGCCTCCAGCAGGGCCTCGAAGTCGGCCGGCAAGGGCGCCTCGAACGAGAGCCTCAGGCCGGTGGAAGGGTGGGTGAAGGAGAGACGCCGCGCGTGCAGGGCCAGCCGGGTGAACGAGCGCAGCCGCTGGCGCAGGCCGGCGTCGGCCGCCTGGCTCCACCGGGCTCCGCCGTACACGGCGTCCCCCACGATCGGATGGCCGAGCTCCTTGAGGTGCACGCGGATCTGGTGCGTCTGGCCCGTGCGGGGATGCACCTCCAGCAGGCAGAACCCCCGCATCGGCTCGGCCACGCGGTAGGCCGTCACCGCGGCCCGGGGGGACGCGGTGCGGGTCGAGATCCTGACCCGCTGCACCCGGTCGCGCCCGATGGGAAGGTCCACGACGCCGGCGCGGCGGCGGGGGATCCCCCACACCACGGCGGCGTACTCCTTCTCCACGGTGCGGTCGTGGAACTGCCGGGTCAGGGCCCGGTGGGCGGCGTCGTTCTTGGCCGCCACCAGCACGCCGGAGGTCTGCTTGTCGAGACGGTGGACGATGCCGGGGCGCTCCACGCCGCCGATGCCCGACAGCCCGCGGCAGTGGTGAAGCAGCGCGTGGACCAGCGTTCCCGCGGCCGCTCCCGCGCCCGGATGCACCACCATCCCCGCCGGCTTGTCGATGACCAGCAGGTCGTCGTCCTCGTGGAGGATGGAGAGGGGGACGTCCTCGGGCCGCAGCGCCGTGGGGCGCGGGGGCGGGAAGGCGACGTCCACGACCTCCCCGACGGCGACGGCCCGCGACGGCTGGCGCGCCGCGGCGCCGCCGATCAGCACGCTGCCGCCGCGGATCAGCTTCTGCAAGTACGATCGGCTGTGTGAGGGGAAGCGCCCGGCCAGGAGCCGGTCGAGGCGCCGGCGCGACTCCTCGGGGGTGACGGTGAGGCGGTGCCGCTGCGGGTCCATGCCCGGGCCGCGGGCCGGCTCAGGGGGCCGGCGCCTCGCGGCGCTTGCGCCCTCCGCCGCCGCGAGGGCCGGAGGAGAGCCTGCCGGCCGAGCCCCGCGCGGAGCGGCTGCGCAGGACGTAGAGCGCCAGCGCCGCGATCCCGGTGGCGATGCTGATGGCCTGGGACGTGGAGAGTCCCAGAAGCTCGCCGCGCGGGTCGCCGCGCAGCGACTCGAGAGAGCCGCGCAGGACGGCGTACAGGATGAAATAGAGCAGCAGCACCTGTCCGTTGAACCGCTTGCGCGCGGCGACCCACAGGAGCACGCCGAAGGCGGCGAAGTCGGCGGCGGAGAGATACAACTGCACGGGGTGCAGCGCTTGGTGCAGAGGGACGCCGGTGATCTCGTGGGCCCGCGGGTCGGTGAAGGTGACGGCCCAGGGAAGCGAGGTGGGCTTGCCGTAGCAGCAGCCCGCGGCGAAGCATCCCCAGCGACCCACCCCCTGGCCCAGGATGATGGCGGGGGCCAGGACGTCGCCGATGAGCCAGGCGTCGAGCCCCCGGCGCCTCACGATCCACAGGCAGGCCCCGAGGGCGGCCAGGAGCCCTCCGTAGTAGACCCCGGCGGACCGCAGCGTGGTCAGGATGGCCCGGGGGTTGGCCAGGTAGTAGTCCAGGTCGAGGAGATAGAGCAGGAGCTTGGCGCCGACCACCCCGGCGATCAGGCTGATGATCCACAGATCGGAGATCAGGTTCGGCTCCACACCGGCCCGCCGCGCCTGGCGCAGCGCGGCCCACAGCGCGGCCAGGAAGGCGAGCGCCAGGACGGTCCCGTAGGTCGGCAGCGACAGGTTCCAGCCGAAGAGCGGCAGCTCCAGCAGGACGGGCATCATGGCCTGTCGCCTCCCGCCGGCTCCGCGGGCCCGGCGGCCGGTGCGCCCTGGCGGGCGCGCGGCGTCTCGGGGACGAAGAGCGTTTCGATCATCAGCAGCGCCACGCCCACGCAGATGGCGGAGTCGGCCACGTTGAAGGCGGGCCAGTGCCAGCCGGAGACGTGCAGGTCGAGGAAGTCCACCACGTACCCGTAGCGGAAGCGGTCGATCAGGTTGCCCACGGCCCCTCCCAGGATCAGGGCGAGCGAGGCGTGGGTGAGGCGCCTCGAGGGATCCACCTTCCTGGCATAGGCGGCGATCAGGATGATGGCTCCCACCGGGACGATGGTGAACAGCAGGCCGCGCAGCGGCTCATCGAGGCTCTTGAAGACCCCGAACACGCCCCCGGGGTTCTGCACGAAGGTCAGATCGAAGAAGCCGGGAACGATCGGGACCGAGTGGTACGGGTGCATGGCGGCCAGGATGGCCGCCTTGGTCACCCGATCGAGCGCCACGATGGCCAGCGCGAGCACGACGTAGGGGAGTCGCATGCCGAGGTTCACGGCGCCCCCGCACGGATGGCACGGACGGTGTCGCGGCACCGCGCGCAGAGCCCGGGAAGCTGCGGGTCGCGGCCGACCGACTCCAGGACGTTCCAGCAGCGCGCGCACTTGGAGCCGGGGGCGCGCCCGACCTGGACCTCCAGGTGGTCGGGGCCGCCGGCGGCGGGCTCCAGATCCACCCTGGAGACGATGAACAGCGCGGCCAGGGTGTCGTGGTGCTCCCGCAGCAGCGGCAGCAGCGACGGGCCGGCCCGCAGGGCGACCGCCGCCTCCAGCCCCGCACCGATGGTCTGGCCCCGGCGGGCCTCCTCCAGCGAGCGCATCACCTGCTCGCGGACCTTCATGAGGCGATCCCAGGCGGCGCGCAGGGCGGCGCGTCCCGGCGGCTCGTCCCGCGTCACGGCGGGCAGGAGCGCCAGATGCACGGAGACCGGGTCGCCTGGGGAGCGGGGGAGCGCCTCCCACACCTCCTCGGCGGTGAAGGGGAGGATGGGGGCCATCAGGCGGCAGACGGCGTGGCCGATGCGGTGCAGCGCAGTCTGGGCGGAGCGCCTCTCGCGCGACCACGGGACGCTGGTGTAGAGGCGGTCCTTGAGGACGTCGAAGTAGAGGCTGGACAGGGTCACCGCGCAGAAGTTGTGCAGCGCGTGGTGCACGGTGTGGAACGCGTAGGCCTCATAGGCGGGGGCCACCTCCCGCGCCAGGTCGTCGAGCTGCACCAGGGCCCACTGGTCGAGCGGCAGCAGATCGGCGTCGGCCACGGCATGGCGCGCGGGATCGTAGTCCGGGAGGCTGCCCAGGATGTAGCGGAAGGTGTTGCGGATCTTCCTGTAGGCCTCGACGTTGCGCTCCAGGATCTCCTTCGACAGACGCATGTCGTCGATGTAGTTGACCATCGACACCCAGAGCCGCAGCACCTCGGCCCCCATCGTCCCCACCACGTCCTGAGGGCTGATGACGTTGCCCAGCGACTTGGACATCTTCTGCCCCTGTCCGTCGAGGGTGAAGCCGTGGGTGATGACCTCCTGGTACGGCGGACGGCCGCGGTTGCCGACGGCGGTGAGCAGGCTGGAGTTGAACCATCCGCGGTACTGGTCGTGCCCCTCCACGTACACGCTGGCCGGCCAGGACAGCCCCGGCCGCTGCGCCAGCACGGCGGCGTGCGACACGCCCGACTCGAACCAGACATCGATGATGTCGGTCTCCTTGGCGAAGCGCGCCTCGCCGCACGAGGGACAGACGAGCCCGGGCGGCAGGAAGTCGGTGACGGGGCGCTTCCACCAGGCATCGGCCCCCTCCTCCCGGAAGACGGCGGCGACCTTGTCCAGGGCGGCGGCGTCGAGGACCGACTGGCCGCACCCCTCGCAGAGAAACGCCGGGATGGGGACCCCCCAGGAGCGCTGCCGCGAGATGCACCAGTCGGGCCGGTTCTGCACCATGCCGGCCATCCGCTCCTCTCCCCAGGAGGGGATCCAGCGCACGGTGCGGAGGGCGGCGAGGCACTTCTCCCTCAGGCCGGCTCCGTCCATGGCGATGAACCACTGCATCGTCGCGCGGAAGATGACCGGGTTCTTGGAGCGCCAGCAGTGCGGGTACTGGTGCGTGATGCTCCCCGCGGCGAGCAGCATCCCACGCTCGCGCAGCAGGGCGATGATCTCGTCGTTGGCCTCGAAGACGTCGCGCCCGGCGAAGCGCTCCACGTCGGGGGTGAAGCGGCCCCGATCGTCCACGGGGGTGTAGATGGGGAGATCGTTGGCCATGCCCGCGGCGTAGTCCTCGTGGCCGTGCCCGGGGGCGGTGTGCACGCAACCCGTGCCGGCATCGAGGGTGACGTGCTCGGACAGGATGACCAGGGAGTCCCGCTCGATGAACGGGTGGCGCGCCTTGAGGCCGGCCAGCCGGGAGGCCTCCACCACGGCCGCCTCCCGTGCCTGGGGGGCATGGAGGGTCTGGCGCAGGGCGGGAGCGAGCGCCTCGGCGGTAACCAGCAGCTCGGGGGGGCCGCCCCCTTCCCCCCCGGGGATCTCCAGGACGGCGTAGCGCGCCCGGGGATTGAGGGCGATGGCCAGGTTGGCCGGCAGCGTCCAGGGGGTGGTGGTCCAGATGGGGATGGAGGCTTTGCGACCGGCGAGCCCCGGCAGCGCCGGGCCGAGATCGACCGGGAAGCGCACGGTGATGGAAGGGGAGGTCCGCTCGGCGTACTCCACCTCGGCCTCGGCCAGAGCCGTGCGGCAGACGGCGCACCAGTGGACCGGCTTCCTGCCCTTGTAGACCACCCCGCGCCGGGCGAACCGGGCCAGCTCCTCCACGATGACCGCCTCGTAGTCGCGGTCGATGGTGCGGTAGGGGCGGCGCCACTCGCCGAAGACGCCGAGGCGGCGGAAGTCCTCGCGCTGCACGTCGATGTACTTCTCGGCGTACCGGCGGCAGGCCTCGCGCACGTCCACCGGATCCATGGACGCCTTGCGCGGCCCGAGCTCGCGATCGACCTGGATCTCGATGGGCAGGCCATGGCAGTCCCACCCGGGGACGTAGGGGGCGTCGAAGCCGAGCATGGTGCGGGATTTCACGACGAGGTCCTTGATGATCTTGTTGAGTCCCTGGCCGAGATGGATGCGGCCGTTGGCGTAGGGGGGGCCGTCGTGCAGGAGGAACATCGGCCGGCCCTTGCGCGCCGCGCGGATCGACGCGTAGAGGTCCATGGCGTCCCACCGCTCCAGCCACTGCGGCTCCCGCTGGGGAAGGTTCGCCTTCATGGCGAAGGAGGTGCGGGGGAGGTTGAGGGTGGCCTTGATCTCGTCCGGCGTCACGGCGTCTCCGGTCCAGGGACAGGGGGGAGGATTCACGCAAGCTACTGAAGCACGTCACCTTAGCAGTGCCGATTCCGGACTGTCAAGGCGGCGCGCCGGGGGTGCGGCCCCGAGGCCGGGCCGCTCCCGGGTGATACACTGCACGCCCGATGCCCAGAACCCCTCCCGCCCCGCGGGTCGACCTGGACCACAACGCCACCGCGCCGCTGCTGCCGGCCGCCCGCGCCGCCATGCTCGCGGCGCTGGACGGACCGGCCCGCGGCGGCAACCCCTCCAGCCCCCACGCCGCCGGCCATGCAGCCCGCCTCGTCCTCGAGGGTGCGCGCGCCGAGGTCGCCGCTCTCCTGGGGGCGCGGGCGTCCGACATCATCTTCGTGTCCGGGGGGACCGAGGCGGACAACCTGGCGGTGGCCGGGCTCTGGCGCGCGCGGGCAGGAGCGTCCCCCGCGGGGGCCTCCGCGGCCCGCGCCCCCTCACGCATCGTCACCACCAGCATCGAGCACCCCGCCGTCCTGGAGCCGTGCCGCAGGCTGGCCCAGGAGGAGGGAGCCGACCTGGTCGCCGTGGCGTGCCGCGCCGACGGAAGCGTTGACGCCGGCGAAGCGGCCCGCGCCCTCGCTCCCGGTGCCGCGCTCGCCTCGATCATGCTGGCCAACAACGAGACCGGCGTCGTGCAGCCGGTGCACGAGATCGCCGCCGCGGCCGCCGCGGCCGGCGTCCCCTTGCACACCGACGC
>DATEEA010000017.1:0-3995 GCA_035281445.1 Candidatus Polarisedimenticolia bacterium | reverse complement strand
TCGGCCAGCAGCAGGTCGGTGGATGGGTCGGCCATGGCGGTCATGATGGTCCGATCGCCGCCGAAGTCAACCGGCTTGCGCTAGACTCTGCGCCGTGTCTGGCCTGGTTGCGGAAGCGGGCATCCACGCGCTGGTTCTGTTCGCCCCGCTCGCCTTCGGGGGGGTGGAGGGGTGGGCGCTGGGTGTCATCCAGATCATCGCGGGGATCGTCGCCGCCGCCTGGGCCGTGGGCCGCCTCTCCGGACCCCGTCCCGGACCGCGGCCCCCGGGCGGCGTCTGGATCCCGGTCCTCCTCTTCGCGGCGCTGGCCGGCGTGACCATGGTGCCGCTCCCCTCCGCCTGGATCGCCGCGCTCTCGCCGGGTGTTCACGCCTTCTACGAGACGGCCGTTCCCGGCTACGCGCAGGGAAGGCCGTTCCAGGCCGCGGAGCTGGTCCCCTGGCTCCTGAGCGACCAGGCGGAGCGGCTCCCTCCCGCGCAGGGAGACACCTCCCCGCTGCTCGACCCTCCCCTGGCGTCCTCCGGCCTGCCGCTGTCGGTGCCGGCCCGCCGGACCCTCAGCATCTACCCGTTCGCGACGCGGCAGCAGCTCCTGCTCCTGCTGTGCTACCTGGCCGTGTTCGGCGCGGCCTGCGATCGGTTCGATCGACGCGAACGCCTGCTGCGCCTGGCCAGGGTGGGTGTGTTCGCGGCGGCCCTGGTCTCGCTGATCGGGATCCTCATGAAGGCCACGGGGACCCGCAAGTTCTTCTGGGTGCGCGAGGCGAGCTCGCTGAACATCTTCGGCCCGTTCGTGGACAGGAACACCTACGCCGCCTTCGCCGGATTCTGGCTGGCCGTGGCCCTGTGCATGGTCCTCTTCGTGCTGGGCCGCCGCGGCCGGCCGGTCCGTCCCGGCTCGCTGGCCTTCTGGGGGGGAGCGGCGGTCCTGATGATCGCGGGGATCTTCCTGTCGCTGTCGCGGGGAGGCATCCTCACCGCCGCGCTGGTGACGATCCTGGCGGCGGTCTTCGGCCTGGCCCGGGGTGGTCCCAAGGGGGCCCCGCTGGGCCTGGGGGCGATGCTGGCGGCGGCGCTGCTCCTGGTGGTCTGGATCGGGCCGGAGCGGGTGCTGGAGAGGATCGGAACGTTGTCGGCGGGAAGCCGCGTCCCCTCCCTGCAGCACCGCGTGGAGGCCTGGTCGCGCACCGGGGGGCTGATCCAGGACCACCTCCTTCTGGGAACCGGACTGGGGACCTTCCGCTTCGCCTTCATGAGGTACGCGCCGCCGGGCGAGGGATGGTGGACCACCGCGCACAACGAGCCGCTGGAGCTGCTGTGCGACACGGGGCTGGCCGGCGGCGCGCTGTTTCTCTGGGGACTCGTCGCCTTTCTCCGCCGGGCGGCGAGGCCGGGCCGTCTGGGGCAGGGAGAGGACGGCTACCTCTGGGCCGGCCTGGCTCTCGGCGTCGCGGGCCTGGTGCTGCACTCCTGCGTCACATCGAACCTGCAGATCCCGGCCAACGCCCTCACCCTGGCCCTGGGCGGGGCGGGGCTCTGGAACACGTCGCAGATGCTCTCGGCCCGCCCTTCGCGCTCCGCCCGGCCCCGCCCCGTGCCGGAGCCGGGGGAGGCGGCCGCGTCATGAAGGGGCTGGCCAGGGCGGGGATCGCCCTCCTGCTCATCCTGAACACCTACGCCGGCGTGGCCCGCATCACCGCCTTCTGGCACCGTCATCGCGCCGAGGCGGAGCTGGCCCGCGCCGACCTCAACAAGGCGCTGGCGGACCTGCGCGCGGCCGCCCGCTGGCGCCCCGGGGACGCTCCGAACTGGCTCCTGATGGGCAAGGTCGTCGAGCACGCGCAGGCCAACGGACTCCCCCTGGACGCGATGGAAGGGCGCAGCAGCCTCGAGGTGTTCGCGTTCGGGCTGGCGGCCGTGGCGCGCGGCGTGGCCTTGAATCCGGCCGACGCCTGGGGATGGTTCAACGTGGCCACGCTGCACGAAGCGGCTCGATCGGCTTCCGAGCGCCTGGAGCGGATGCGCAGGGCCGGGGAGGCGGCCCTGACGGGGGCTCAGACGCCCGATCCCCCGCCGCGGCCGGCCGGAGCGCTCGACCCCATCGACCGGATCGCCCTGGCGGCTTCCTTCAAGGCCCAGCAGCTCGAGCCCGACTTCCATTTCTACCCGGAGTTCCGCGCGTCGCTGTACTGGAAGCGGGGGATGCACGGCCCGGCCGCGGCCGAGATCCGGCGCAGCGTCTCGCTCACCCCCAGTCTCTGGGCGCACAAGCTGCTGGAGAACAAGCCGTTCGCATCGGCGATGGAAGGGGCCGTGATGGAGGGGCTGGTCCTGGCGGAATCGAACCCCTTCCTGGATCGGGCGCAGGTCCTGGAGGCGCGGGCGGGATTCCTTTACATGATGGGGCGGCTGGAGGAGGCGATTCCGGTCTACGAGGATCTGCGGAGCCTGGTGGGCCGGGTCGAACGGCAGGAAGCCGACGTGGAGATGGCCCGCGCACGGCTCGCGCTGGGACAGGTCCGGGAGGCGCTCGTCCACCTCGAACGCGCCCTGCAGGCCGGCGAGGACGGCCCGCAGGGCCGCCGCGCCCTGCTCCATTCGGCCGAGGCCCGCTCCAGGCTCGGGGAGCACGAGACCGCGGCGACGTTGCTCCGGCGGCTCCTGGCCCTCTCTCCCCGGACGTTCGCCGCCTACGAGGCGCTGGCCAGGGAGCTCGACCATCTGGGCCAAAGCCAGGAGGCGGAGAAGGTCCTCGTCGGCGCCGTGCGGGCTTTCCCGGAGCTCCCCTCGGCGTACCACAACGTGATCGCCCACATGCGCGCGAACGGACGGGCCGCCGCCGCGATCCCCTACGCGCAGGGGCTGGCGCGCGTCGCGCCGGACCCGGAGGACGGCCTCCGGCTGCTCAGGGAGGTGGAGAAGGAAGCGGCGGGCCGCCCCTCCCCTTGAAAGGCAAACACCCTTCTTCGCGCCGTGCGCGAGGAAGGGTGTTTGCGGTAAGAGAGCTCGTGAGCCCGTTACGGCTCGGTCGGAGTCACGCCGTCCTTGATCGCCTGGCAGATCAACTTGCAGTCGTCGGACTGCGCGTCGCAGATCGCCTTGCAGGCCGAGATACAGGCGTTGCGCTGCTGGTTGTTGTTCGGGAACATGGCCGCGCAATCGGTCGTGCAGCGGTCGTGGCACGCCCTGCGCGAGTCGTTGCACGCCTGGATGCAGCGAGAGAACTCACGACCGGCGGTCCCTTCGGCCAGGGACGACGCGACCGGCTGGAGAACGCACACGACAGCCAGCGCGCCCAGAAGCTTGAGAACCCCCCTCGAGTATTTCGGCATACCAACCCTCCTGGCACACCCGGACAGAGAAGACCTAGGTTGAACGCAATGTACCGCGAGTTTCAGGCCTGTCAAGACCGATCCTGGCATAAAAGCGCGACATCGCTTCCTTGAACCCCTCTCCGGACATACCGGGGGCGGCTCTGCTCCGTTCAGTCCAAGGTAAAGACGAACAAGATCGGACATCCCTCCCGGCCCCGAGAGAGCGGACGGAACCCCTTGACTCGACACGAAAAGACCGTATATGACGGAAGACCTGACAGAGGTTGAGCTTTTCTCCGCACGTCCGACACAGTACGGGGGGGACTGCCCGCTGCGATCCATCGGGACGCGGCGTGCGCGAGCCATGGCCGGCGTGGTTCAGCGTGGTGACTTCCGGTATCAGGCGTCCGGCTCGTCCATCCGTCTTCTCCAGCCCCACGCCATCCTGCCCGCCTTGCTGGCGGCCGCCGTGTGCGGCTGGACGGGGGCGGATGCGGTGACGCGGTACGTGGACGACGCCACCTGCCCGTCGGCGGGCAACGGCACGCAGGCCAGCCCGTACTGCCGGATCCAGGACGCCATCTGCGCCTCGACGTCGGGGGACATGGTGAGCGTGGCCCCCGGGACGTACCTGGAGGCGATCCGGATGCGGCCCGGCGTGAGCGTGATCTCGCAGGGCGG
>DATEEA010000016.1:0-57600 GCA_035281445.1 Candidatus Polarisedimenticolia bacterium | reverse complement strand
CGCGCCGCCCGCGGCCGCGCCGAAGCCGGCCGGCGCCGCCGGCGTGGCCGCGGCCAAGGCCGCCGCGGCCGCTGCCGCGAAGCCCGCCCCGACCGTTCACAAGAGCGGCATCGGCGAGGTGGTGTACCGCCCCTCGGCTGGTCCCGATCCGATGACCCGCCGGGGATTCGTGAGCTGGCTGAGCGTGGGCTGGATCACGTTCTCCGCGGCGATGGGAGGGATGCTGACCGCCGCCACCCGCTTCATGTTCCCCAACGTGCTGTTCGAGCCGCCGTCATCCTTCAAGGCGGGCAATCCCAAGGACTACGAGGTCGGCAAGGTGGACGAGCGCTGGAAGGAAGCGTACGGAGTCTGGCTGGTCCGGACCGACGATGGTTTCTACGCCCTGTCCACCACGTGCACCCACCTCGGGTGCACACCGAACTGGCTCGGCGCGGAGAACAAGTTCAAGTGTCCCTGCCACGGCAGCGGGTTCTATCCGACCGGAATCAACTTCGAGGGGCCCGCCCCCCGCCCGCTGGAGCGGTTCAAGATCACGCTCGCGGACGATGGACAGATCCTGATCGACAAGAACATCAAGTTCCAGCAGGAAAAAGGACAGTGGGAGAGCCCCGGGGCCTTCCTGACCTTCACAGGATGACCCGGGACGGGCAACCCGCCGTGGAGAGCGCCTGATATGCCGGAGACACAGACCCACGTGCCGACCGACCCGACGGGGGAGAAGCCCCGCCGGTCGCTCGCGCAGACGATCCGCGAATCGCAGATCTGGACCTCGATCTTCCGGCACGGCCCGCCCAACAACGACCGCAACCGCGCCCTGGCCATCATCACCAACGTCTTCCTGCACCTCCATCCGGTGCGCGTGCGCAAGTCCGGCATACGGCTGAAGTACACATGGTGCATGGGCGGGGTGACCTTCTTCCTGTTCATCGTGGAGACGATCACCGGCCTGCTGCTGATGTTCTACTACCGGCCCACGCTGGAGTACGCCTACACCGACATCTGGGACCTGCGCGAGCAGGTGCCGCTGGGGGTGATGCGCGAGCTGCACCGGTGGGGGGCACACGCCATGGTCATCGCCGTCTGGCTGCACATGTTCCGCGTGTTCATGACCGGGTCGTACAAGCCTCCCCGCGAGTTCAACTGGAACGTCGGCGTGATCCTGCTGGTGCTCACGCTGCTGCTGTCGTTCACCGGCTACCTGCTGCCGTGGGACCAGCTGGCCATCTGGGCCATCACCGTCGGGTCCAACATGGCCCGGGCCACGCCCTTCCTGGGGCACGAGGGCCCGGGGGCGGCGCTGCTCAAGCTGGGGGACGTCAGCCTGGTGACCGTGGGGAGCGACGTCCGCTTCGCGCTGCTCGGCGGCCGGTTCGTGGGGGCGGGGGCGCTGCTGCGCTTCTACGTCCTGCACTGCGTGGGGCTGCCGCTCGTGGTGGCCACCCTGATCGCGGTCCACTTCTGGCGCGTCCGGAAGGACGGCGGCATCTCCGGCCCGCTGTGACCGGATCCGGCGCGGAGGAGGGGCGGGCATGATCGAGATGGTCAAGGGCTTCGCGAACTGGATCTCGCTTCCCTACTACTTCGTGACGCTCTCGGTGGTCATCCTGGTGGCCATGCTGGTCTTCAAGTCGTGGACCAGGCCGCGCAACTTCGCCATCCTCTTCTCTCTCTTCGCCGCCGCCTTCTTCCTCTCCTGCCTCGACGCGAACTTCAGGATCATCGTGGTGAAGGCGGACAACCTGCCGATCGCCGGGATGCTGTTCCTGGTCATCTTCTTCGTCTGGCTGGCCCTCAAGCAGGCCTTCGACAACGACGAGAGGATCGCCGCGGGGAAGGGACCGGCGGAGGCCGAGGAGAGCAAGGACAAGCTGCTCTGCTGGCCTCACCTGGTCTACACCGAGTTCATCTGCCTCATCCTGCTGACCGTGGTCCTGGTGCTCTGGTCGATCATCGTGCAGGCCCCCATCGAGCAGCCGGCCAACCTCACCGAGTCCCCCAACCCCTCCAAGGCCCCGTGGTACTTCCTGGGGCTGCAGGAGATGCTCGTGTACTACGACCCGTGGATCGCGGGGGTGCTGCTGCCCGGCTACATCATCGTCGGCCTGATGGCCATCCCCTACATCGACACCAACCCCAAGGGGAACGGCTACTACACCTTCCGGGAGCGGCGATGGGAGGTGAGCCTCTTCCTGTTCGGCTTCGTCGTGCTCTGGATCATGCTGATCATCCTGGGGACGTTCCTGCGGGGGCCCAACTGGAACTTCTTCGGCCCGTTCGAGTACTGGGACGTCCACCGCGTCGAGCCCCTGGTGAACATCCATCTCTCGGACATCCTGTGGGTGAAGATGCTGGGAGTGGGGCTGCCGAAGAACATGTTCCTGAGGGAGATCTTCGGCATCGTGGTCACGCTGCTCTACCTGTTCGGCCTGCCGGTGCTGCTGGCGCGCACCTGGGCCAGGCGCTTCTACGTCAAGATGGGACCGGCCCGCTACCACGTCATGATGAACCTGTTCCTCATGATGATGAGCCTCCCCATCAAGATGTACCTGCGCTGGGCGTTCAACTTCAAGTACGTGGTCAATCTGCCCGAGATCTTCTTCAACATCTGAGGACTGAGCCTTGGCCGTCATCCACAGCGACGCTCCCCCGGTCCACCGGCCCTGGAGGCGCCATGTCGGCTTCGGGGCCGGCAGCGCCCTCCTGCTCGCCGGCACCGTCTGGATGATCTATTTCGACTACGCCCGGGACTGGAAGGGATACCAGCGCGACTTCCGGCGGATGGAGATCGACAAGGCGCAGGAGCGGCTGGAGGAGGTGGGGGCGCGGCTGGACGCCGACCAGGAGCTGGCGCGGCTCGAGGACGAGCGGGAGCAGGCCACGGCGGAGATGGCGCAGCGGGCCGGCGAGCTGGAATCGGCGCGCCGCGCCCTGGACGAGGCGGAGAAGGCCTTCTACGTGGCGGAGCAGGAGTGGAAGGTCGAGAAGTCGCACTACGACGCCCGCAAGTACGAATTCGAGGAGGCGCGGCGGCACATCATGGAAAGCGGCCTGGACGAGGCCGCCCGCGACGCGGCGGTGGCGCAGGAGGCAGCCCATTTCAAGCACTACGAGGACAGGTACGTGGCTTCGGTGCGCGGCCTGGAGGAGGCCACCACCGCGCGGGACGCCGCGGCCGCGGAGATCAAGAAGCGGACGGGAAGGCAGGACGACTTGCGCAAGCGCATCGCGCAGATCACCGCGGACGAGGAGGCGCTGCACCGCACCATCGAGGCGAACAGGGAGAGCCTCAAGACCCTGCTGCTGAACGCTCCGGTCATCGACATGGCCGCTCCCACGCTGAAGATCGAGCAGGTCATCCTCCCGCACCTTCTGTCGGACATCAACTTCACGCGGATCCCCAAGGTCGACCGGTGCGTCACCTGCCACAAGGGCATCGCCGACTCCAAGTACCGGCAGGAAGGCCAGCCCTTCACCACGCACCCGGCGCTGGATCTCTATCTGACCGACAGCTCGCCCCACCCGTACAACCGCTTCGGCTGCACGGTGTGCCACCAGGGTCTGGACCGGGCGACCTCGTTCATCTCGGCGATGCACACGCCGCGCGGCGAGGAGCAGGAGCACGCCTGGGCGCACGATCACGGCTGGGCCGAGCCTCACTACTGGGATTCGCCGCAGCTGCCGGCGCAGCACGCCCAGGCGGCTTGCCGCACCTGTCACATCCAGGACGTCCGCCTGAAGGGGGCCGATCGATACAACCGGGGCCTGGACATCCTGGAGAAGGCCGGCTGCTACGGCTGCCACAAGATCGCCGGCTACGAGGAGCAGCGCAAGGCCGGCCCCAGCCTGCGCCACATCGCCTCCAAGGTGAAGGCCGACTGGGCCTACCGCTGGATCGAGGACCCCAAGGCGTACCGTCCGACCACCTGGATGCCGCGCTTCTTCCACCTCACCAACACCAGCTCGCCCGACGACCGGGCGCGCAGCCAGACGGAGATCGACGCCATCGTGGCCTACCTGTGGGCCAGGTCCACCCCGGCGCCGGCCCCTTCGGGCCGCGTGCCGGCGGGGGACTCCGGACGCGGCCGGAGGCTGGTGTCGGACAAGGGGTGCCTGGGGTGCCATCGCATCGGAGAGAAGCCGGCCGAGAGGGGCACCTTCGGGAGGGACTTCGGGCCCGCGCTGGACCGGGTCGGGGACAAGGTGTCCGCGGAGTGGCTCTTCGAGTGGGTGCGCGATCCCAGGCGCTACTTCCCCCAGACGAACATGCCCGATCTGCGGCTCACCGACCAGGAGGCCGCCGACGTCACCGCCTACCTCATGACGCTGAGAGGCGGGGACCCGGAGCCGCCCCCGCCCGCCTCCACCGAAAGGCTCGACGCCGTCACCGCGGAGTTCCTGATGGCCAAGCTGACCAGCCGTCAGGCGCAGGAGAAGCTGGCGTCCATGGGGACGGAGGAGAAGAAGGTCTTCCTCGGAGAGAAGCTGGTGGCGCGCTACGGCTGCTTCGGCTGCCACGACATCGCCGGCTTCGAGCAGGCGCTCCCCATCGGAGTGGAGCTGTCCAACGAGGGGACCAAGCTGATCACCCGTCTGGACTTCGGCTTCGCCGACATCCCGCACACCAAGCCGGCCTGGTTCCTGCAGAAGATGAAGGACCCGCGCGTCTTCGACATGGGGAAGGTGAAGTCGCCGCAGGAGAAGCTCAAGATGCCCGACTTCGGCTTCACCGACGAGGAAGCCGAGACCATGGTGACGCTGATCCTGTCCATGCAGAAGGACGTCCTCCCGATGGAGGCCCACCGCATCCTCGATGAGCGCGAAGCCGCCGTCGAGCGCGGGCGGCGCATCGTGCAGGACCGCAACTGCAGGGGGTGCCACGTCATCGACGGGGAGGGGGGCGCGATCCGCGAAGTCATCGCGGACCAGGCCTACTATCCTCCCAACCTGATCGGCGAGGGGGCCAAGGTCCAGTCGGACTGGCTCTTCGACTTCCTCAAGGAGCCGGAGCCGATACGCCCGTGGCTGACGGTGACCATGCCCACGTTCCACTTCGACGACCGTAACGCCACCGATCTGGTCAAGCACTTCGCCGCCGCCGACGGGGCGCCCTTCCCGTTCCAGAGCGCCAGCCCGCCGGCGCAGGACGCCGAGGCGGTCCGCCTGGGCAAGCGGACCTTCGACGAGTTCAAGTGCCTCTCCTGCCACACCGTGGGAGCCCCGGCGCCTGGGATCGCGGCGGCCGACCTGGCCCCCGACCTGACCCTGGCCTGGACGCGGCTGCGCCACGACTGGATCTCCAAGTGGCTGCGCGACCCTCAGCGCCTGCTGCCGGGCACGCGGATGCCCAGCTTCTTCTACAGCGAGGACCAGCCTCTCTACCCCGATGCCTCCGAGCGGATGGAGGCGGTGAGCGAGCACGTGCTGTCCCTCGGCCGTCCCAGGAGCGCCGCGTCGAGCCCGCGCCGGACACCGGGACAGGACCCCGCGGGCCGGTGATCGGTCAGGACGGGAGGACGGCCCCGGGAGCCTCGGGCCCGCCGGAGGGTCCGGCCTGCTCCGCCTCCCGCGTGCCCCCCGGCGCGGCCGTCAGAAGAATGGGAGGCCCGTCCGGCGGGGCCAGCAGCAGCGCCGCGCCGATCACCATGAGCGCATCCTGGTGGGCGATCCGGAGCGGGAACCCTGCCAGGGTCAGGAACAGCAGCCCGTAGCCGACCCCGCGCGTGCGGGGCGACATCAGGTTGAGCGTCGCCGTCAGGACCGCCAGGAACAGCCCCGAGGAGAGCAGCAGGACCCTCCACGCCTCCGGCCGCGCTCCCAGCAGGCCGGTCTCCGGAGCGGTCATCAGGCTCGCCGCCGCCAGTCCCAGCCCGGCCATCCCCGCAGGGACCAGGGCCACGGCGGCCTGGATCCTCGCCGCGCCCCCGGGGCGCGCTTCGGCCCAGGCCAGGAACGACAGCACCCCCGCCGCGGCCAGGAGCACCTCGCCGGCGCGGGGGGCCTGGACCAGCAGCTCCGGCCGCCGCGCCGGCGCCCAGGCGAGGCGCTCCAGGAACGCGGGAACGACCGAGGCCGCCGAGCAGAGCGCGGCGGCGGCGTAGGCCACGGCGAAGGCGCGCGGCCAGGCGGGGGTCAGGACGGCGAAGGCGTGCATGGCGATCGCCATCAGGGCGACCAGCGACAGCGAGGTGAAGCCGATGGCCAGCACGGGTCCGGCGTCGGCCGCCAGGGCCGAGACCCCCATGGCCGCCAGGCCCACGAAGCAGATCCCCAGGAACGTATTGAGGCCGCCCGGCCAGGCCGGGCGGCGCGCCGCGCGGAAGGCCAGATTGAGCAGGACGGCGATGGAGAGCAGGAAGGCCAGCGTGAAGGCGAAGCCGGCCCCCTCGTGCAGGGAGGCGGCCACCCCCGAGGATGCCCCTTCGCCCGCGGCGGGAGGCCGGGCCAGCCGGTAGAGCAGCGCCTCGGTCACTCCGAGGAAGGCCAGCGTCCGGAGCAGGGCGGGGGAGACGAGCGGGTGGCTCAATGGCCGCGCTTCATGACCTTCTTCATCCGCCCGATGCTGCGGAGGACGCGGTCGTGGTGATCGGTCCAGGCCTGGACCTGGGGGTAGTCGCCACGGCGCTCCGCCGCGCGGCTGGCGATGCGATCGAGCACGTCGCGGATCGGCGCGGCCTCCGCGCGCGAGCCGTCCTCGTACCAGAGCGTGACGCGCCCGGCCGAGAGCAGCCGCCGCCCTTCCGCGGACAGCGGCTCGATGTCCCGAAGATGGCGCCTGCCGAGCGTCTCGTGGATCGGCAGGACGCGGCCGTCACCCAGGACCGCCGCGCTGTAGCGCAGGGAGGAGACGGAGCCCGGAGGGGCCGGGTGCTGGGCACCGCCCGATCCCTTGCGTCCCGAGGCGCCGCGAGCCGGCGCGCCGCGCGATGACGTCCCTGCCCGGATGGTCACCGCGCCATACTAAGGAGGCGGCGGGCCGGCTGTCAATCGCCCGGCCGGCCCGCTCCCGAGCGGTCGTTGGCCCGCTTCCAGTGCAGGGCGCGCGCCTCCCAGGTCTGGGCGGCCATCAGATCGTAGGGCCCCCGGCCGGGGTGCCCGGCGAAGCCGCGGTAGCGCGCGGCGCAGACGTAGCAGACGGTCACCGTTGGCAGCGCACGGTAGAGGATCCAGTCGGCCGCGGCGCACACGGCCAGGCTGAGCCCGTAGGTCCATGGGACCAGCGCCGCCCCGGCGGCGATGACCGCGCAGCCGACCTTCTGGTCGAGGTCCTTGCGCACGTACAGCTTGTCGTCCCCGCACAGAGGGCAGACGGCCAGCGGGCCGGGCCGGGCCGCCTCGGGCGTGCGCACCGGGAGCGGGGATCGGCACGAAGGGCAGGTCAGCCGCGACGGGAGTCCACCGGAGGAGGGGATGGCCAGGGCGGGGCTCCCCTTTCCGCAGGAAGGGCAGACGAACCTGATATCCACGATGCTCTCCGGCCGTGGTTCTTGACACTCCCCGGCCGGCCCGTATAATCAAACCGGATAGAAACAGTCCGCATTGAGAGGGCCAGGCCGGATGCTCCGCCTGAGCAGGGAAACGGACTACAGCCTCCTGGCGCTGATGTACATCGCGGAGCGGGAGCCCGGACAGCTGGCCTACCGCCGGGACATCGCCGCGCACTATAACATCCCCCGGGAGTTCCTGGCGAAAGTGCTGCAGAAGCTGTGCCGGCGGGGACTGGTCAAGTCCTACCGCGGCATGCAGGGTGGGTACGCGCTGGCCCGCCGGCCCGAGACGATCACGCTGGCCGACGTGGTGGAGGCCATCGACGGCCCGATCGCCCTGGTGGACTGCCAGTGCGATCCCGATGGATGCCCTCAGGAGGAGGCCTGCACGGTGCAATCGGTGATGGGGGAGGTGCGGCGCGGCATCGAAGAGGTCCTGCGCGGGATCAGCCTGGAGCACATGCGGCGGCGCCTGCGCCGCGAGAACGCCCCCCGCCTGCTGGCGCTGAAGGGGACGCACCCATGATCCTCCCCGGACGGGACCCCATCTACATGGACCACAACGCCACCACGCCGTGCCTCCCGGAGGTCGTGGAGGCCATGGTCCCGTTCTTCACCCAAGTGTTCGGCAACCCCAGCAGCTCCACCCACTCGCAGGGGGCCCGGGCCGCCGAGGCCGTGGCCTCCGCGCGTCGTTCGGTGGCCGCTCTGCTCGGCGCCGATCCGGATGAGATCGTGTTCACGGCCGGGGCGACCGAGTCCGACAACCTGGCGCTTCGCGGCGCCTGCGCCGGCCCCGGACCCGCCCACGTGGTCGCCTGCGTCATCGAGCATGAGGCGGTGCTGGAGACCTGCGCCGATCTGGCGCGGCACGGAGTGGAGACGACCATCCTGCCGGTGGACGGCGAGGGCCTCCTCGACCCGGCCGCCGTGGCGCGGGCGCTTCGCCGGCACACGCGCGTGGTCTCGGTGATGATGGCCAACAACGAAATCGGCGTGATGCAGCCGGTCGAGGAGATCGCCCGGACCTGCCGCGAGCAGGGGGTGCTCTTCCACACCGACGCCGTGCAGGCGGCGGGAAGGGTCCCCCTGGACGTCGGCTCCCTGGAGATCGACCTGCTGTCGCTGACCGCGCACAAGATGTACGGGCCCAAGGGGGTGGGAGCGCTCTACGTGCGAAAGGGCGTCCGGCTGGAGCCGATGGTGAGCGGCGGCGGCCAGGAGGGGGGTCTGCGCTCCGGGACGCTCAACGTCCCGGGGATCGCCGGCTTCGGCGCCGCGGCCCGTGCCGCCGCGCGCGACATGAAGGCGGAAGCGGAGCGGGAGCTCGGCCTGCGCGAGCGGCTGTGGCGCGGACTGCGCGAGAGGGTGCATGGGGTGATCCTCAACGGCCATCCGCAACGGCGCCTGCCGAACAATCTCAACGTGGCTTTCGAAGGGGTCGAGGCCGAGGCTCTGCTGACCTCTCTGCGGGGCGTGGCCGCTCTGTCGGCCGGGTCGGCCTGCGCCTCGTCGGCGGGGAAGGGGTCCTACGTGATCCGCGCGCTGGCCGGAGAGTCCGGCGCGTGGCGGGCGCGGTCCTCGGTGCGCTTCGGCCTGGGCAGGGGCAACACCGAGGCGGACGTGGACCGGGTGGTGCAGGGCGTGGAGGGGGCGGTGGCGCGCCTGCGCTCCCTGGCGCCCGCTCCGGCGCCTCGCCGCGCCGATGCCGTATAGTGGACGCAACGAAGTGAAGGGAGGCTCGATGATCAACGTGACGGCGGTGGCCGCAGAGAAGATCAAGGAAGCGATGGAGGCGGAGGGGAAGCCGAACCTCCACCTGCGCATCTATGTCGAGGGCGGTGGCTGCTCCGGCATGCAGTACGGCCTGGTGTTCGAGGAAGAGGAGCAGGACGGCGACGAGGTGCTCCCCCAGAACGGAGGCTTCAACATCCTGATCGACCGGTTCAGCGCCCCCTACCTGACGGGGGCGGAGATCGATTTCGTCACCACGCTGCAGGGCGCCGGCTTCAAGATCAACAACCCCAACGCCACGGGGAGCTGCGGCTGCGGGCACTCGTTCAAGGCCTGAGCGGACCGACCGTGCCCGAGGAGAAGCTGTTCACCGTCGGCGAGGCGAACCGGACCCTGCCGCGCCTCTCGCGGCTGCTGCAGTCGATGCGCGACCGGTTCCGCTGGCTGTCATCGAACCGGCGCGCCCCCTCGATGATGATCAAGGAGTTCAACGTCCTCAACGAGGGGCCGGTGGATCGCCAGTATTTCGCGGCCCTGGTGGCCATCCGCAGGGGGATGAAGGAGGTCGAGTCGCTGGGGGTCCAGGTGAAGGACATCCGGACGGGGCTGGTGGACTTCCCGGCGCGGCTGTACGGGCGCAACGTCCTTCTCTGCTGGCGGCTGGGTGAAGAGCAGGTGAGGTTCTGGCACGACCTGGAGGCCGGATTCGCCGGGCGCCAGCCGATCCCCGACCAGGGAGGAGAGCCGGACACGGGCGGGGAAAGGCACTAGGTGGATCCCTCCCACGGCCGGCCCGGGAAGGGGCCGTCCCCGCCGGGGCGGCTGGAAGGGAAGATCGCCCTGGTGACCGGCGGGGGAACCGGCATCGGCCGGGCCATCGCCCGTCTGTTCGCGTCGGAGGGAGCCAGCATCGTGGTGGCCGGCCGGCGCTCCGAGCCGCTCCAGCAAGTGGTGCGCGAGATCCGCGCCGCCGGCGGCGTGGCCACGTTCTGCCGTGGGGACGTGCTGAAGCCGGACCGCGTCGAGCTGATGGTGCAGGGGGCCATCTACAACTTCGGAGGCCTCGACATCCTGGTCAACAACGCCGGGATCTTCGTGGACGGCTCCATCCTGGCCACCGACGAGAAGCGGTGGGACCGGGTGATCGGCACCAACCTCAAGGGGGCCTATCTCGTCTCCCGGCAGGCCGTCCCCGCCATGAAGGCGCGCGGCGGCGGCTCGATCATCAACAACGCCTCCATCCACGGACTGGTGGGCATGAAGGACGGCGCCGCCTACTGCGCCTCGAAGGGGGGACTCATCCAGCTCACCCGGGCCATGGCCCTGGACCACGCGCCGGATCGGATCCGCGTCAATGCCATCTGCCCGGGACTGGTGGACACGCCGATGACCCGCGACCCGGACGGAGGACGCGCCTGGCTCGACGAGGCGGCGCGCGGCACGCCGCAAGGGCGCTCCGGCAGCCCGGAGGACGTCGCGCGGCTGGCTCTCTACCTGGCCTCGGAGGACTCCGCATGGATGACCGGCGGCGTCCTGACCCTCGACGGCGGCGTCACCGCCGTCTGAGCGCCCGCAGGAGGAACCATGGACGTGGATCTTGACCTCTTCGAGCCGTTCGACGGCCTCATCGAGATCGAGGTGCTGGGCCGGCGCATCGAGGTGCCCGACAACAACTGCCTGCTGCGGTCGCTGCAGTACGTGGCCGGCGACGCCATCGCCCGGGGCCGGTTCTGCTGGAACGACGAGTGCGGCAACTGCGAGGTCACCTGCCTCTCCCCGGAGACGGGGGAGCCCCGGGCGATCAGGGCGTGCCAGGCCAGGGTGTACCCGGGGATGAAGGTGATCGCGGTGTCCGACGATGTGCAGCTCGACTGAGGTGAAGCCGTGACCGTGGAGGCCGTGTTCTTCGACGTGGGCGGGACCCTCGTGGAGGTGTCCCCGTCCATCGGCCACGTCTACGCGGCGGCCTGCGCCGCCCGCGGCGCGGCGGTGGAGGCGCCGGCCCTGCAGCGCGCCTTCGATGCCGCATGGGTGGCGCTGTCCGCCGAGGTCCCTCCGGGGCGCGACCGCTACGCGCTGTTCGACGGAGGAGAGCGAGGATGGTGGGAGCGGGTCTGCGGCCATGCCTTCGACGCCTGCGGCGTCCCGGCCGGGCGCCGGCCGCCCGTGGACGAGCTGCGGGATGCCTTCGCCCGCCCCGAGGCGTGGCGGATCTATCCGGAGGTCCGCGAGGTGCTCGACCGGCTCCGCGGCCTGGGCCTGCGGCTGGGGGTCATCTCCAACTGGGACAGCCGTCTGCCCGCCCTCCTGGACGTGCTCGGACTGACCGGGTGGTTCGAGTCGCTGGTGTACAGCGCCGCCGCCGGGTACGAGAAGCCCCATGCGGCCATCTTCGGAGCCGCGCTGGCGTCGCTGGGCGTGGACCCCTCCCGGGCCGTCCACATCGGGGACCGTCTGGAAGAGGACTACTCCGGCGCCCGCGCGGTGGGGATGCGCGCCATCCTCGTGGATCGCTCGGCCGGCCGGGAGCGATCGATGGCGGCCGGCCCCCTCGGCGACGCGCGCCACGTGGTCGCCGATCTGAGACCGGCCGTCGCGCTGATCGCCCCGTGAGAGCCGCCGCCAGGCGCCGCCGGGCGCCGTCCGATCCGCTCCGGCAGGGGATGGAGACCTTCCTGGAGGGGATCGACGCGCTGGCCGGGAGCAGGTCGGCGGGCCCGGCCCGAGGCAGGGCGGCGGCCCGTGTGGCCAGGGCGTGGCGGGAGGATCTCCTGTCGGGCTACCGCGAGGATCCGGCGGCGATCCTGACGCCGCTGCGGGCCCGCGGCGCCGTCCCTCTCGTGGCGGTGAAAGGGATCGCCTTCACCTCCATCTGCCGGCACCATCTCCTCCCCTTCCAGGGCCTGGCGCACATCGCCTACGTCCCGTCCGGCCGGATCGCGGGGCTGTCGCGCCTGCCGCGGCTCGTGGGGTGCCTGTCGCGGCGGCTCCAGCTCCAGGAGAGCCTCACCCGGGAGATCGCCGAGGCGCTGCAAGAGCACCTCGCGCCAGAGGGGGCGGCCTGCGTCCTGGAGGCCACGCACGGCTGCGTGTCTGCGCGCGGATCGAGGCCCCGCGCGACCATCGTGACGGCGGCCTTCACCGGCTCGCTGCTTCGCAGCGCGGCCCGCCGCCGCGAGGTCCTGGCGCTGCTGCGGGACCCTGCTCCGGGCCGCCGCGCCGGTCAGAGCGGCCGGCCGGTCAGGACCAGGAGGTAGCGTCCGGCCAGCTCCCCCATGATCACCACGATCAGCCCGACGTAGAGGATGCCCGTGGCGGACTGCGTGGATCCGATCCGGGCGGTGCGCCAGGCCATGACGCCGAAGGCGGCCGGCGCGGCGAGGCCGAACAGGAGGTGCACCAGCAGGAACACGAGCACGAAAGGGTCGGGGCTCCCCTCCGGTGCGGCCGCCTGCGGGTCGGCCAGCAGCGCCGCCAGAGGCGCCAGCATGGGGCGGCTCCACCAGACCGAGGCGGCCACCACCGCCGCCCGCGCCCCCAGCGCCGCCAGCAGCGCCACGGTGAGCCGGACCAGGTGCGCGATGGACAGCCCGGGGACGTTGAGATACGAGTGCCCCAGCACCATGGCGATCAACGTGGCGCCCGTGGTCAGGCCCGAGGTGAGGGCGTCGGCGACGTAGAGGGCCGGGGGCGGGGCGGGGAGTGACGCGCCGGCGGTCGCCAGCCCGGCGGCGCCGGCGGCCACGCCGGCCAGGGCGGGAAGGGCCGAGAGCGCCATCATCGCCAGGCCGGCCCGCGATCGTCCCAGGTGGAAGGCGCCGGCCGACGCCACCAGCAGCGCCGCGGCCGCCGACAGCAAGGCCACCCTGGACCGGCCGGGCGGGCCGGGGGCGGGAAGAGGCAGCGAGAGGATCACCAGCGCCGCGGTCTGCGCCGCGGCGTAGCGGAAGAACCTCCTTCCGGCCGCCCGGGGGGGGATGAGGAGCAGGGCGAGGATCGAACCGGCCGCGCCTTCCGAGAGAAAGAGGGTCAGCACGGCCGCCCGCTCCGGACGCCCGCTCGCTTGACACCCCCGATGTGGCCGGTATAATTCATCGCGGACTGAAACAGTCCTCTTTCCCGGGCGTCGCCGCTGATCGGAGTGGATCCGCTGGTGGCGCGGGGCGGCCGCACGGGCCGCGCCGCCGCGCAAGGCGGCGGAGTATAGCACGCAGTCTGGAGAGCCTTCGCCATGTCGTCCCCCCCCGCCGTGAAGGAGGAGGGCGTCGTCGCCCCATGGATCCTCGAGCAGCCGGAGATCCAGCCGCTGGGGCTCCTGGACCAGCGCTTCGGCCCCAACATCATCACCACCACGCTGGACAGGGTCTTCAACTGGGCCAGGAAGTCGGCGCTCTGGCCGATGTCGTTCGGACTGGCCTGCTGCGCCATCGAGATGATGGCCACGGTCGCTTCCCGCTACGACATCGACCGGTTCGGCGCCGGCGTCTACCGCGCCACTCCCAGGCAGTCGGATCTGATGATCGTGGCCGGGACGGTGACCGAGAAGATGGGGCCGGTGGTGCGGCGCCTGTACGATCAGATGCCCGATCCGAAGTGGGTCATCTCCATGGGGGCGTGCGCCACGTGCGGCGGCCCGTTCCCCACCTACAGCACCATGCAGGGGGTGGATCGCGTGGTGCCGGTGGACGTCTACATCCCCGGCTGCCCCCCCCGGCCCGAGGCGCTCCTGCACGGCATCCTCAGGCTGCAGGACAAGATCGACAAGATGACGATCGCCCGGCGGTGATCCGCCCCTTAGGGCGGCCCGGCGCGGCGCGAGGCGAGCGCGAGCATGGCCATCGTGGTGGACCGCAGGCTGGGGCTCATGGACCGGCTGTATCTCCCGGGGATCCTCCGGGGGATGTGGATCACGTTGAAGCATCTCTTCAGGAGGAAGGTGACGCTGCAGTACCCCGAACAGCGCTGGTCGTTCCCCGAAGGATTCCGCGGCGTCCCCGCGCTGGTGAAGGACCAGCAGGGCCGCACCAAGTGCGTGGCCTGCTACCTGTGCCAGTTCGTCTGCCCGCCCAAGGCGATCCGCATCACGGCGGAGGAGCTGCCCGCCGGGAACACCATCGAGAAGCACCCCCTGGAGTTCGACATCAACATGCTCCGCTGCATCTATTGCGGGCTGTGCGAGGAGGTCTGTCCCGAGCAGGCCATCTTCCTGGGCAAGGACTACGAGGTGGCCGGGTTCTCCCGCTCGGAGCTGGTGTTCCACAAGGACAAGCTGGTGGACCTGGGAGGCGTCCGCCCCGATCCGATCATGAAGTGGGCGCACAAGTGAGCCCGCCCACGGGAGTGATCGGCCCGCCGCTGCCCGGCGCCTCCGGCCGCAAGGTGCGCGAGGCGCTGGAGCGCTCCGACGAAGGGCTCTTCCTGACGCGGCTCCAGGATGTCATCTCCTGGGCGCGCAAGAACTCGCTCTGGCCGATGCCGCTGGGGACGGCCTGCTGCGCCATCGAGCTGATGGCCACGGCCGGTCCGCGCTACGACATCGCCCGCTTCGGCGCCGAGCGGCTCTCCTTTTCCCCGCGGCAGGCGGACCTCATGATCGTGGCCGGAACCATCACCAAGAAGATGGCTCCGGCTTTGCGGATGATCTACGACCAGATGCCCTCTCCCAAGTGGGTGATCGCCATGGGCGCCTGCGCCTCCTCCGGAGGGATGTTCCGCTCCTACAGCACGGTGCAAGGGATCGATCAGATCGTCCCGGTGGATGTCTACATCTCCGGATGCCCGCCGCGGCCCGAGGCTCTCCTGTACGGCCTGCTCCTGATCCAGGAGAAGCTGCAGCGCCGGAAGACGTAGCATGGATCCCGGCGTCCCCGAGCTCCTCGCTGCCATCCGGGAGAGGATCGATGGGGGCGGCCCTCTCCGCTTCGACCGGTTCATGGAGATGGCTCTCTACCATCCCGCGCACGGCTACTACTGCCGGCCGGGGATGACCACGGGCGCCGCCGGCGACTTCTACACCAGCCCCGACGTCCACTCCGCGTTCGGGGAGCTTCTGGCCCGCCAGGTCGCGCAGATCGCCGACCTGTCGGGCGGCGGTCCCTTCCGCGTGGTGGAGATGGGGCCCGGCTCGGGCCGGCTGGCGCGCGATCTGGCCGCGGCGCTTTGCCGCTCGCGGCCCGACGTGGCCGGGCGCGCCACGCTGACGCTGGTGGAGATCAGCCCCGCGCTGCGCCGGGCCCAGGCGGCCCTGCTGGAGGGGACGGGGCCCGGGCCGGGCGGCCCCTGGATCGAGTGGGCCTCCTGGGAGGAGGTGGCGGCACGCGCGCAGAGAGAGGGCTTCCGTGGGTGCGTGGTGGCCAACGAGTTCCTGGACGCCCTGCCGGTGCGGCGGGTGGAGCGCCGCGGGGGAAGGCTGCTGGAGGTGCACGTCTCCTGCGGGGAGGGCCGCCTGGAGGAGACGCTGCTGCCACCTGAGGACGGCGCCCCGCGGGAGTGGCTCGAGGCCCTGGGGGTCGAGCTGTCCGAGGGGCAGCGGGCCGATCTGGGCCTCGCCGCCCGCGACTGGATCCGCCGCCTCGGGGCGCTGCTCCGCCAGGGGACAGGCGGCGCCGTCATCGTGGACTACGGCCACCCGGCGTCGCGGCTGTACGGGCCCGGCAGGGACGCCGGGACGCTGATGTGCTACGCGGGGCACCGGGCCCAGGGAGGCGGCGGCGACCCGTACGAGGGGGTGGGACGCAAGGACATGACCGCGCACGTGGATCTGACCACCATCGCGGCGGCCGCCCGCGAAGCCGGGCTCGACGTGGCCGGTCCGATCAGCCAGATGCGCTTCCTGGTCTCGCTGGGGATCGCCTCGATGCTGGCCGGCCTCGGCTCGCGCCCCGACGCCGCCTCGGCCGGGCCGACCAGAGAGCGTCTGGCTCTGCACGCCCTGATCGCTCCCGGAGGCATGGGTGAGGTCTTCCAGGTGCTGCTGATGGCGCGCGGGTTCCCGGCGCGCTCGCTGATCGGCGCGCGCGATCCGTTCCGCGCGGCAAGGGGGGACGCCGCATGAGCCGGCCGCCGGCCACCGCCTCGGCCTCGCTTCCCACGCGGCACGGCGCGTTCCGGGTGGTGGCGTTCTCGCCCGATGTCGCAGGCGACGAGCACGTGGCCCTGGTCAAGGGCGAGGTGGCGGGCAGGGAGAAGGTGGCCCTGCGGGTGCACTCCGAGTGCCTGACCGGCGACGTGCTCGGCTCCCGCCGCTGCGACTGCCGGGCCCAGCTCGAGGCGTCGCTGGCTCTCATCGAGAGGGAAGGGTGCGGCATCCTGCTCTACATGCGGCAGGAGGGCCGGGGGATCGGCCTGTTCAACAAGATCCGCGCCTACCGGCTCCAGGAGCTGGGGCGCGACACGGTGGAGGCCAACCTGGAGCTCGGCTTCGGCGACGATCAGCGCAGCTACCAGGAAGCGGCCCGGCTCATCCGCCTGCTGGGACCGGCCTCGGTCAGGCTCGTCACCAACAACGTCCACAAGATCGACGGGCTGCGCGAGGCGGGCATCGTGGTGGAGGGGCGCATTCCTCTGGTCACCGATCCGGACGAGCACAACAAGATGTACCTGCGCACCAAGGCCGAGAAGCTGGGGCATCTGCTCGGTCCGGCCGCCGCGCGGGGCTGAGGAGACGCGACGATGGCCTCGGCGAGGGTCGGACGGCTGGAGGAGCTGCCGCCGGGCCGCTGCCGCAGCGTGCGGATCGGCGTGCGCCGCATCGCCGTGTGGAACGTAGGAGGGGTGTTCTATGCGATGGAGGACGCCTGCCGTCACATGAAGGCGCCGCTGTCCACGGGCCGCGTGGAGGGGACCACCCTGACCTGCTCCTGGCACGGCTGGAAGTACGATCTGACCACCGGCGCCTGCCACGAAAAGGCCTGGGGGTGCGTGAGGACGTTCCCCGTCACGATCGAGGATGGGGTGGTGATGGTCTCGGACGAGGCCATCCAGGGGCCGGGGGACGACGACGGTCCGGATCCCGAGGAGATCCCCACCCCGATCTTCCGGACGTGATCCGCCACCCCGGCGTCACCGGCGCCATCCTGGCCGGAGGACTGGCCTCGCGGCTGGGCGGAGCGGAGAAGCCCCTCCTGGAGCTGACGGGGCCGGAGGACACGCCTCTGTCGCGGCTGCTGGCGGTCTTCTCCGGGCGCTTCCCCCGCACCCTGATCGTGACCACCCGCCCCGGCCTCTATGCCGGGTTCGCCGCGCAGCCCGTGGCCGACGCAGTGGCCGGGCGCGGGCCGCTGGGAGGGCTGGAGGCCGCGCTGAGCGCCGCCGCCACACCGTTCGTGTTCCTGTGCGGCGGCGACATGCCGTTCGTCTCCGGGCCCTTGATCGACGCCATGGCCGGACGCGCCGCGCCCGGCCGGATCCTGGCGCTCGAGAGGCACGGGCGCCCGGAGCCGCTGCACGCTCTCTACCCGATCGAGGCCCTCGCCGCGGTCCGCTCCGCCCTGGACGGAGGGCTCAGGATGATGCTCGACCTCTACTCTCTCGTCCCGGCCGATCTCCTGCCCGCCTCGGCCTACCAGGGGCTTCCGGGAGCCGGCCGCAGCTTCGAGAACATCAACACCCCCGAAGATCTCGATCGGGCCAGGCGCCTGGCCGGCGCGCCGGCCCCGCCGTGACCATCGTCTCGGTGACCGCCCCGGCCAACGGCTCGGGGAAGACCACGGCCGTGGCGGCGATGGCGGCGGCCTTCCCGGGGCGATGGGCTGCGGTCAAGTTCACCACCGTCTACAAGGACGGCGTCCACTGCCCTCGATCGCAGGGCTCCTGCGCCTGCCGCGAGCTGAAGGGAGCGTTCACCATCGTGGACGATCCCCGCACGCTGCTGGCGGCGGGGACCGACACCGGTCGCCTCGCGGGCGCCGGGGCGGTCCCGGTGCTGTGGTGCCTGGCGCGTCCGGGAGCCCACGCCGAGGCCTGGAGAAGGCTGCGCTCCGAGCGCCTCGGCCCGTGCGCCGCCATCCTGACCGAAGGCAACGCCATCGTCCGGGAGATCTCCCCGGACCTGCTGGTCGCCGTGGTGAGCCCGGCGGCGCCCCGGGAGCGTTGGAAAGCGGACTCCTGGGATCTGATCCGCCGCGCCGGCGTCGTCGTGGTCAACAGCCACGGCGGGGACGCCGCCGGACTGGAAGGGATCGTCCGCGACGTGGCCGCGGCGCGCGGCGGCCTTCGGCCGCCGGTCGCCGATCTCACGCGGCCGATGACGGAGTGGGACGGAGGCCGGCTGGCCCGGCGACTGGCCGCGCTGCTGGGATGACCCCCGCCGGCAGGCTCCTCGCGACGCTGCAACCGGCGGCGGCCGTGCTGCTGGGCGCCGCCGCGTTCACGGGCTACCTCCCGGCTCTCGGGGTGATGGAGGTGGGGCGCCACATCGTCTGGGGGTTCGCGGTGGCGCTGGCGGCCGCCTTCGCCCACGCCATGACATTGTTCTACTTCGCCGGGATCGGGGTGAGCCTGCGCCAGTCGGTGGGCGGGCAGGCGGGCGGGCAGGAGTGCCTGGAGGCCTCGGCGCGCCTGCGGCGGCGGCTGGCCCCGTGGCTCGGCGCCGCCCTGTTCACGCTGATGGCCGCCGTGATCCTGGGAGGAGGGAGCCACACGCGATCGCTTCCTTCATGGGTCCACCACGCCGCGTCGCTGGCGTCGCTGGCGGCGAACCTGCCGGCCTCGTTCATCGCGCGCCGCGCCATCGCCGAGCAGGAGCGTTGGATCGCCCGCGCGCAGAGGCTGCTGGAGCGGCCCGCCTCCGGCGGATGATACACTGGCTCTTCTTGGAGGAGACCATGCCGATCTACGAGTACGGGTGCGACGCCTGCGGCCGGACGTTCGAGACCATCGTCCTGTCCGGCTCCTCCCCCTCCCAGAAAAAGGGGCCGGCCTGCCCGGGGTGCGGCGGCAGGAAGGTCACCCGTCGCCTGTCCACCTTCAGCGCGAGGTCGTCCAACGGCACGCCGTCGCGCGCGGACGACCCGGGGAGCGGGTCCGCCTCCGGCGGCGGTTGCGGCCGCCCCGGCGGATGCGGCTGCCACTAGCCGGGCCGGCCGTCACCGGCGCCGGGCGAGGGCGGCCAGGCTCCACGCCGCCTGCTCCCGGACGGCGGGATCCTCGTCCTCCCCGCACGCGAGGCGCAAGGCGGTCACGGCGTCCCGCCTCTGCCCCGGATCCCGCGGAGGCGAGGCGGCCAGGGCGAGGGCCGCGTTGCGCCTGAGCCCCGGCCAGGTGGCGCGCTTGATCGCCGAGCCCCGGAAGCGCTCGATGTAGTCCTGCCGCGACAGCGCCAGGAGCTCCACCAGGGAGGGAGACTCCGCCCCCGCCCGCGGCGCCAGGTGGCTCCCGATCCCCGCCGCCCCCGCCTGCTCCCCCTGGCGGTTCCAGGGACACGCCGTCTGGCAGTCGTCGCAGCCGAAGACGTGCCAGCCGACCGCGTCGCGCTCGGCCTCGGGTATCGGCCCGCGCCGCTCGATGGTCTGGTAGGCGATGCAGCGGCGGCTGTCCACCACCCTGGGTGCCGGGATGGCGCCCGTGGGGCAGGCGTCGAGGCAGAGGGTGCAGCGGCCGCACCGGTCCAGTGCCGGCTCGTCGGGGGGGAGCTCCAGGGTGGTCACCACGAGGCCGAGCAGGAAGAACGATCCCATCGTCTCGTTGAGCACCAGGGCGTTCTTCCCGATCCAGCCGATCCCGGCGCGGGCCGCCCACAGTCTCTCCAGGAAGGGTCCCGTGTCGACGTACGACAGCGCGCGGTGGCCGGGGGCCGATCCCTCGATGAACCGCTCCAGCTCCAGCAGGCGCCGGCCCATCACGTGGTGGTAGTCCTCCCCCCGTGCGTACCGCGCCACGAACCCGCGCCCGGGGAGAGGCTGGTCGCCGGCGCTCTCCTCGGGACGGAGCGAGGGGGGCGCGTAGGACAGAGCCACCACCACGAACGATCGCGCTCCGCGCAGGCCGAGCCCGGGGTCGGCGCGCCGGTTCCTGCCGCGGCGCAGCCATTCCATCTCCGCGTGCATCCCCGCGTCGAGCCAGGCGTCGAAGTGGACGATCTCGGCGGGAGGGAGGGCCTCGCAGAACCCGACCTTGTCGAACCCCAGGGCCAGCGCCCTGGCGCGCACGGCCCGTGCCAGAGCGTGGCCGTCCATCAGAACGACGGGGTGAGGTCGTCCGGCAGGGCCAGGCCGTGGAAGTTGATCTCCCGGCGGCGCTCCTGATCGTCGAGGGTGTCGGCGATGTGCCCCAGCGCGTCGATCTCCCCGGTCTCGTAGCACCCGTAGTGGAAGCGGCAGAACCCCAGGAAGTAGACAGGGTCCTGGCACCGGTAGACGCCGCCATAACTGCTGAGAAAGGAGCAATGAGTGGAGGGTGCGCTGTCCACGACGCTCAGACTAGCGGCCTGCCGGGGGGAGGTCAAGGCGCCCGCTCAGACGCGGGACAGGCCGGTGGGGCAGAGCCGGAGCAGGAAGCAGTCGGTGCAGCGAGGGTTCCTGGCCTTGCACACCTTCCTGCCGTGCTCGATGAGCTGGAGCGAGAAATGGTTCCATCTCTCCCCGGGGACGAGCTGGACCAGGTCCTGTTCGATCTTCTCGGCGTCGCGCCGCGCGGTCAGGCCGAGCCTCTGCGACACCCTGCCCACGTGGGTGTCGACCACCATCCCGGGAATGCCGAACGCCTCCGCCAGCACCAGGTTGGCCGTCTTGCGCCCCACGCCGGGAAGCTTCACCAGGTCCTCCATCGACCGCGGCACCTGGCCCGCGTGCTCCTTCTCGATGACGGCGCAGAATCCCTGGATGGCCTTGGCCTTGCTGCGGAAGAAGCCGGTGGAGTGGATGTCCTTCTCCAGGTCCTCGCGGCGCGCCGCCGCATAGTCGTGCGCGGTGCGGTACTTGCGGAACAGCTCGGCGGTGACCGCGTTGACGCGGGCGTCGGTGCACTGGGCCGAGAGCACGGTGGCCACCAGCAGCTCCAGCGGGTTGGAGAACCGCAGGGCCGTCCTGGGCTCGGGGTAGGCGCGCGCCAGGAGCGACAGGATCTCCTTGACCCGCGGCCGGGCGCTCGCGGGTGTCGTGGTCCTGATCGGCGTCACGCTCCGGCCCCCACCATGGCCTTCATGGCCGGCCAGGGCCGGGTGTTGGCGACGTCGCCGGCGGCCAGCCAGCCGCGACGCGCCGTGTCCACCCCGTAGGCGACGTCGGCCAGCTCCTCGGCGTCGTGAGCGTCGGGGTTGATGGAGACGGCCACGCCCAGCTCTCTGGCCCGCCGGCAGCCCCGCCAGTCGAGGTCGAGCCGGTTGGGAGAGGCGTTCACCTCCACCAGCTTGCGGTGGGCGGCTGCGGCCTGCAGCACCCTCTCCAGGTCGATGGCGAACCCGTCGCGCTGCAGCAGGAGCCGGCCGGTGGGGTGCCCCACGCAGGTCAGGTAGGGGTTCTCGATGGCCTTGATCACCCGGGCGGTCTGCTCCGCCTCCGGGAGCGCCAGTTGGCTGTGCACGGAGCCGATCACGAAGTCCAGCTCGGCCAGGAGCTCCGCGGGGTAGTCCAAGGAGCCGTCCCTCAGGATGTCCGACTCGGTCCCGTGGAGGATGGTGAGCCCGGGGTGCCGCCGGCGCAGCCCCTCGATCTCCTTCTTCTGCGCCCGGACCTGCTCCAGGCCGAGCCCCCCGGCGTACACCGCCGTGCGGCTGTGGTCGGAGATCCCTATGAACTCGGCGCCGCGATCGGTCGCCGCCTTGACCATGGCCTCCAGGCTGTCGCGACCGTCGCTCCAGGTGCTGTGGACGTGCAGGACCCCGCGCAGATCGCCCGCTTCGACCAGCCGGGGAAGGGTCCCGGCCTCCGCCGCCTCGATCTCTCCCCAGTCCTCGCGCAGCTCCGGAGGGATCCAGGCCAGCCCGAGCCGGGCGAAGATCTCCTCCTCGTCGCGGCAGGGGATCCTGCGCGCGCCTTTCCACAACCCGTACTCGTTGATCTTCATCCCCAGCGCCTGCGCGCGGCGGCGCAGCGCGATGTTGTGCCCGGCCGAGCCGGTGAAGTAGTGCAGGGCGAAAGGGAACTCCTTCTCGGAGACCACACGCAGATCGACCTGGCGCCCCGTGCCGGTCAGGATGCTGGCCTTGGTGTCTCCCGCCGCCAGCACCTGCTCCACCAGGGGGAGCGAGACGAACGCGCGGATCACGGCCTGGGCCGGGATCCCCTTGCTGTGGGAGGCGAGCAGATCCACGTCACGGACCACGTCCTTGCGCCGCCGCAGGCTCCCCGCCAGCGCGCAGCGCGCCACGTGCCTCTGCCCGCGCAACGCCTCCAGGAGGCCTTCCGCCAGGCGGGTGGCGTCGCTGAGGAGCAGCGAGCCGACCTGGCGCCGCAGGAAGGCGATACCCTGGAGGATCTTCTCCTGCGACTTCGCTCCGAAGCCGGCCACTCCGGACAGCCGTCCCGACCTGCACGCGGCCTCCAGGTCCTCCACCGAGGCCAGGCCTAGCTGCTTGTGGAGCAGGTGCGCCCGCCGCGGTCCCAGCCCCGGGATGCGGATCATCTCCAGGAGCCCTCCGGGTATCTCGATCTTGAGCTGCTCGTGCAGGGGGAGCTTCCCCGTGGTCACCAGGGTGGCGATCGCCTCGGCGATGGCGGGCCCGATCCCCTTGAGCCGGCGAAGCCGCCCTTCGCTCACCAGCGAGCCGAGGTCCTCTCCCAGCGACTCCACGGTGCGTGCCGCCGCCTGGTACGCGCGGGACTTGAACGGGTTCTCCCCCTTCAGATCCATCAGCGCGGCGACCTCCTCCAGGACGGCCGCCACCTGCCTGCGGTCGGGCGGCGGGGTCATCCCGCCTCTCCGGCCCCCGCGCCGGCGGGCCGCTCTTCGGCCGGCTCGAAGGGGTCGAGCACCAGTCCCGCCGGGAACTGGGGAAGGAAGCAGGCGGAACGGTCGGGAAGCCGCAGCCCCGCCGCGGCCACCGCCGCGATCTGCTCCCGCGAGGGCGGGTTGAGGAGGAAGGCCGCCTGCGCCTCGCCGGCGTCAACCCAGCCCAGGGCCCGGCCGGCGTCGGCGGTGTGGCGTATGGCGGCCGGCCCGTGGTCCTCGCCTTGCGGCAGCCCGAGCTCGGCCTCCAGCAGTCCCTTGTCGAGCACCGCGGCGTCGAGCCGCCGGAGCGGCTCGGGGATGCCCCCCAGCAGCTCGTCCGCCTCCGCCTCCTCCTTCAGGAGGTAGAGGAAGAACTCGTCGCCGCCCGCGTAGAGCGCCGAGGCGATCCGGCCGCGCGACGCCGACTCGCGCAGCTTGCGCCGGATCTGCTCGCCACGATGGTCGTAGGACTCCAGGGAGAAGTGCTTGACGTCGAAGTGGGCCGCCGCGCGCCCGGCGAGCGAGCGCGCGTTGAAGCGGCGGGAGCCCCGCAGGACGCGGTGGTAGGGGAGGATGCCCAGGGCGGGGGACTCCAGCCTGGTCAGGAAGGCCAGCAGGCGGTCCCCGTCCGGGGTGCGTCCCGCGGCCAGCCTCTCGTCCCCTTCAGCCACCCAGGCGGCGAGCGGCTCCATGGCGCCGGCAAAGGTCCGGGCGAAGACCGGATCGGCGGTGCGCCAGATCCGGGTGTCGGTCCCGTCGGGCGCGGACATCCACCGATCGGCGGGGCGGCGCGCCGCCGACTCCAGGAGGCGTTCGGCGTCTCCCGATGGGTCGGAATAGAGCGCCGTGGCCGGCGACAGCCCCGGGCCGGGGCCGGCCGGGGCCCGGTCCGGGGACAGCGGGATCCGGGCCAGGACGCCCCAGCGGGTGCGCTCCGGCATCCCCCGCTCCCTCCACGCCTGCGAGACGATGTAGAAGCAAGGGCGCGCGTCCAGCTCCAGGACGCCTTCGTGGCGCCACCGCCGCATCAGCGCGGCGGCGTCCCCGGCCTGCCCGCCGGCGGGGTTCAGAAGGAGGGCGACGCTCAGCGGCTCGTCGGGAGGGATCGGCGCGCCGGGCGCCGCCACCACACGGCCCAGGTCCGGCACGCGCGCGCTGTTGTAGAGAAGCCCTCGGAAGGGCGCAACGCTCGCCACGGATCGGACCTCGCGCCTGGAAGCAACGTCGTCTTCGACATTCGATGGGGGACAGCCGTATTATGCCGGGGCCGTTCCGGCGATGTCAACACGCGCGCGTCAGCGGATGATGCGCCGGCGCATCCAGCGAAGCGAGAGCCATGAGGCCGCCGCCGTGAAGCAGGCCACGTAGAGGATCGAGGCCGCGTGGGCGGCGGGCGGCTCGCCGAAAGCCAGACCCCGGGTCACCGAGGAAGCGTGCGTGAGCGGAAGCGCCCACGCCGCCGCGCGGGCCCACGGCGGGAGCACCTCGAGCGGGAAGAAGGTCCCCGAGAAGAGGTACATGGGGGTGATCAGCAGGAAGGTGGGGAGGTTGAAGGCGTCGATGTTCGGGACGCGGCTGGTGAAGCACATCCCCAGCGACGCGAACATCAGCCCCGTGGCCAGCGACCAGGGGAGGATCCACAGGGCGGAGGGGAGCTGCAGGAGCCCGAACAGCAGGATGACCGCCATCATCAGCGCGCCGGCGAAGAAGCCCTTGCTGGCTCCCCAGAGCAGCTCGCCCAGGACGATGTCGGCCGCGCCCAGCGGAGTGGCCAGCAGGGCGTCGAAGGTCTTCTGGTAGTGCATCCGCACGAACGTGGAGTAGGTGTTCTCGAAGAAGGCATGGAACATCACGCCCACGGCCATCAGGCCGGGGGCGATGAACGCGGCGTAGGAGACCTGCGCGCCGCGGTACGGGACGGTCTCCACGATCGCCCCGAGGCCGGCGCCGAACGCCGCCAGGTAGAGAAGCGGCTCGGCCAACGGTGGGATCATGTTGGTCTTCCACGTGACCCGGTACACGTCCGCGTCACGCTGCCAGACCTTCCACGCCAATCGGAGCTTGGGCAAGGCTCATTCCCTCAGCGCGCGGCCGGTGAGCTTGAGGAAGACGTCCTCGAGGGTGGCCATGCGCACGACGCGAGACGATTCGGGAAAGCGGGCGGCCAGCTCGCCGAACACTTCCTCCGTCCGGCTGGTGTGGACGCTGAGGCGATCGGCGAGACGCTCCGTCCGCCAGCCCCGCTCCCCGGCCAGGGCCGCGACGCCGGGAGGAGGGTCGATCACCTCCACCACGGCCTCTCCGATCTCGCGCCGCACCAGCTCCGCGGGGGCTCCCTCCACGATGATGCGGCCGCGATCCATGATGACCAGCCGATCGCAGAGACGGGCCGCCTCTTCCATGTAATGGGTGGTGAGGAGGATCGTCGTCCCCGCGCGGGTCAGGCCCTGGATCCGCTGCCAGACCTGATGCCGCGCCTGCGGGTCGAGCCCGGTGGTGGGCTCGTCCAGGATCAGCAGCTCGGGGGCGTTCATGAGAGCGCGGGCCAGCACCAGCCGGCGCTTCATGCCGCCGGAGAGGTCGGCGATCCGGACCTTGCTCTTCTCCTCGAGCTCCATGAAGCGGAGCAGCTCCGAGGCCCGGGCCGCGGCCTCCGGCAAGGGGATGGAGAAGTACCGGGCCCAGACCAGCAGGTTCTTCAGGACGGAGAAGTCGGGATCGAGGTTGTCCTCCTGGTGGCAGACGCCGGTGCGCCGCTTGATCGCCTCCGGCTCGCGGGCCACGTCCCGTCCGAACACCAGCAGCTCGCCGGCGGACAGGGGGGAGGCCGCGTGCACCATGCGGACGGTGGAGGTCTTGCCGGCCCCGTTGGGGCCGAGCATGCCGAAGCACTCGCCCCGGCGGACGGCGAAGTCGATGCCGTCGACGGCGCGCACGTCGCCGAAGGTCTTGACGACCCCCCGGCCCTGCACGACCAGCCCCCCTTCGAGGGCCGGCACTAGAACGAGGCCCCGAAGCGCGACGCGAGGAGCGCCAGGTCGAACCCGTCCACCGCGCCGTCCCCGTCGAGATCGGCCGCGGGGTCGTACCGGGCGTCCCCTTCCAGGGAGCCGAACGCCTCCGCCAGGATCACCAGGTCGCCGATGTCGATGCGGCCCGACCCGTCGGCGTCGGCCCGGGCCGGCGAGAACACCACGGTCATCGCTTCCGGCAAGGTGGACGACTGGCCGTCCGGGTTGATTACGGTCAGCTCGCGGGGACCGAGCGCGGCCCGCGGGGAGACGGCGATGTCGAGGACGATCCGCTCCTCCTCCACGGCCACCGCAGCGGCTTGAACGCCGGGCCCCAGGGCGACGCGGGCTCCCGGGCGGAATCCCGATCCGTGCAGCTCCAGCGAGGAGACCGTCTCTCCCTGCAGGCGCTGGCCGAAGGAGGCGGAGGAGACGGCCGGAGCGGGCACGCAGAACAGCGGCGCCGAGACCTCCACGTCGTCGAGGTACCAGCCCGCCCCGGTCCTGCCGTTCACCAGCAGCTCGACGACGTCGTTCCAGATCCTGAAGCGTATCCGGACGACCTGACCGGCGAAGGGGCTCAGATCGAACTCCGCCCGCTCCCAGTCCTCGCTCTGCCCGGCGTACACGGGGGTGCCGAGGGGCAGCGGGCGGCCGGCGTCCTGGTCGGTGACGTCGGTGTAGCCGCCGATCGGCTCGATCCGGACCGCCGGGCCGGCGGCCGGCTGCACCTCGACCCAGGCGGCGTCGTCGAAGGAGTTCGGCGAATCGCTCCCGAACACGTCGTACCAGTGCCAGAAGGCCAGCCGGGCGGCGGCCACCCCCCGCAGGTCGATGGGCGGAGAGGTGAGGGTGGCGTCGGTGCCGCCGTCGTAGAAGGCGTCGAGATCGGTGGCGTAGACCCGGGCCCCGGAGAAGGGGCCCGGGGGGCCCACCGCCGGGGCGGGCGCCCCGCGCTCCCATTCGGCCTCCGGCCCGGAGGAGGCCCACCCCGGGTCGGGACCCTCCATGTCGTCCAGGAACAGGACCGTCCGGCGGGTGGTCTCCGCGGCGGTCGAGGCCTCCCCCCGCACGCCGTCGGCGTCCACCGAGGAGGCGATGATCTCGTAGGAGGTGCAGGGGGCGAGACCCGAGAGCTCGACGCGATGGCTGGTGACCAGCGCCGGGCGGCCGGACAGAGCCGGAAGCCCCGTGGGAGCGACGGCCGCGACTTCGCTGGTGGCGGGAGCGGTCGTGGCCCACCGGACCATCAGTCCGCCGTGGCCGGCGGAGGAGGCCGTGAGGTTGCGGAGGATCGGTCCGGCGCAGCCTCTCACCAGCGCCGAGGCGGCCGCCTCCGCGGGCTGCCCCAGGCCGGCGTCCTGGTCGAGATAGCGGGCGGTGAGGGTGTCTCCCGGCGCGGCGCGCAGCGTCCCGGGCCCGCCTTCCGGATCCAGCGCGACGGTGCCGGTGAACCAGCCGCTGGAGGGGGCGGTCTCGGTCGCCTGGATGGCCATGGGCGCCGGGCCGCCCGTGGACTCCACCGCGATCGTGGCCGTGTCGACCGCCGAGGGGTCGGCGTCGAGGTCCCTGTCATGCAGCGAGAGGCCGGCCTGGGAGGAGGCGCAGGTGAACGGGAGCCCCTGCAGGGCGAGCCGCCCAGCGTGGCAGGATCCGTCCGCGGTGATCGACAGGTGGTCGATCGTCCAGCCGGTCCCGGTGGGTCCGGCGCCGGCCTCCACGAACACGCGCAGGCGCACCCGGACGAGCCCGGCCGCGGCCGACGCGAGCGCCGACAGATCGAAACGGGAGGTGATGAAGCCGCCGGAGGCTCCGGCGAAGGCCGGCTCGCGCACCCCCGTCCGGCCGGCTTCCGGATCCACGAATCGGGGATAGCCCCCTTCGGGGGTCAGGCGCGTCCATCGGACGCCGTCCCATCCCTCCACCCAGCCGCCGTCGCCGGCCTGGAAGGTGGTCGGGAAGTCGTAGGCATGCCTCAGCACCAGCGCCGGCCGCTCCGCGCCCGAGACGTCCAGAATGGGAGAGGTCAGGACGAAGTCGGCGTTGAGATCGGCCGGCCGCGAATACGGTCCGGTCTCCGGCCCCGTCCTGGCCGCGCTGGAGCCCTCCGTCGAGGCGATGACCCAGGTGTTCCCCTGGCCCGTGGAGACCCAGCCGGCCGCCTGCTCGTCGAACGGCTCCGACAGCAGCGTGAGCAGCGCGGAGGTGAGGAGGATCCGCTGGGGAGCGGTGGCGTCCTCCCGCGCGGTGTTGCCGAGCGCGTCCGCGGAGGCGACGGTCAGGTGGTACCTGGCGCAGACCTGAAGCTCCTCCAGGATCAGATCGTGCTCCAGGGTGAGGGCGGTGCTCGACACGATCGACCCAAGCGATGGATCCAGCCCGTAGAGCACGGCGCTGTCGGCCGGTTCGGAGGTCCTCCACTGCACCCGCGCCTGCCCCGCCGCCGTCTCGGTCACGCGCACGTCGGTGATCAGCGGGCCGGCGCAGTCGCCGACCGAGGCCGAGGCCGCCGCCGCGGCCGGTGAGCCGGAGCCGTCGTCGAGGTCGTCGTAGACAGCGGTGATCGTGTCGCCGGGGAGGACCAGGAGCGTCCCGGGGGCATCCACGGAGCGCAGCGGGATCGCCCCTTCGAAGACTCCCGTGCCCGGGCCGGTCTCCGCCAGCAGCACCGGCTCCCCGGCCGGCTCTCCGCCGCTGAGGGCCGTCACCTGGACCGTGTCGGCCTCCAGCGTGGCGTCCAGATCGACGTCGGCGAGCCGGAGACGCGCCGGCGGCGCCTGGCAGCCGTACAGGGGCCGATCCCACTCCAGGACCCCCTCGTGGCACGGCTCGGCGAATGTGACGAGCAGATCGTCCAGGTACCAGCCGCGGGGGGACTCCGTCAGGGGGAAGACCGGATCCTCTCTCAAGTGGAACCGGATCCTCACCACCTTTCCGGCGTAGGCGTCGAGGATGAACGATGCCGTCGTCCAGTCCGGACTGACTCCGGCGTAGGCCCCCATGGGAGGGCTTCCCGGAGCGCCGTCGATGGTGTCGGGGTAGCCGCCCAGGGGCTGGATCACGCTCCAGGTCGCTCCAGAGTCGTCGCTGATCTCCACGAACCCCCCGTCGTCGAAGCCGGTGGGCGGGCCGCTGGAGTGGATGTCGTACCAGTGCCTGAAAGTGAGAGTGGCGGTGCGCGCGGAGGTCAGATCCAGCGGCGGTGTGACCAGGACCATATTGGCGCCTTCGTCGTAGAACCCGTCCAGGTCGGTTCCCCAGACGGTGGTGGCGTTGGACCGAAGCGACTGCGGGATGGCATTCGGGTCCTGGGGGATGAGGCCGAGCTCCCACTCGTCGGACGCCGCTCCCAGGGTCGAGTGCGTCCATCCGGCGGCTCCGGACTCCAGATCGTCGGAGGCCAGCGGAATGTCCCTGAACACCCCGAACTTCATGGGGGCCCCGGGCAGGGACGCGTTGCCGGCGGCGTCGGAGCCGCCGGCGGAGAACCAGACCGTCGAGCAGGATGCCAGCCCGGTCAGGAGGATGGAGTGATCGGTGGACAGGGCCGAGTCGGACGCCTGTCGCTCCAGATCCAGGTCGGGTCCGAAGCGGACGATCGACGTGGCCGGCTCGTCGGTGGTCCAGCGGATCTCGGTGCGGTTGGCGGCCCTGGCCCCGGCGCGGAGCCCGGACAGGACCGGGGGATCGCAGTCGCCCGTCGAAGCGGTCGCTTCGACGAGCCGCAGCCCGGTCACGCCGTCGTCGGCGTCCTCGTAGCGCACCAGGATCGCATCGCCGGTGGCGACGGCCAGGACGCCGGGGGCGGGCGATCGGGACAGGGAAAGCGCGCCCGTGAACTGCCCGGTGGCCGGGCCGGTCTCCACGAGCTGCACGGCCACCGGATCCTGCTGCGTCGCGCTGACCGCGGTGACCGTGACGCTGCCGGCGGTGGCGCCGTCGCCGTCGGCGTTGGCGTCGGCCACCGTGATGCCCAGGAACTGGTTGCACGAGACGACGGGGGGAGACACCGAGACCTTGGCGAAGGAGCAGGGGGCCGCCGGTCCCGGCGGCATGGCCACGGCCTCGGGCGCGAAGCCGCTCTCGTTGCCCAGCCGGTCGAACGAGGTCACCGAGACGAAGTGCGGGACGCACGCGCCGAGCGACGAGAGCCCGAGGGAAGTGGCGTGCGGCTCGGCGCGCACCGGCGAGGCCCCTTGAAGGGCCCCCGTCCCGTAGTAGGCAGGTCCCGATCCGTCGGTGTCGTAGTGGACCCGGTAGCCCTGCAGATCGGGAGCGGCCCCGGGGTCGACGGCGGACCAGGTCACCGTGAGCCGTCCGGGAGCCGGGCCGGGCGGCACGGTCACGGAGGCCGGCGCGGGCGGGGGTGTGCAGTCGCCGACCAGAGCCGACACCGACACCGTGGAGGGTGCGCCCCCCCCGGCGTCCGGGTCCTGGTAGCGCAGGGTGAGGGTGTCCCCTTCGCTCACCGCCAGGCCGGCCGGCGGCGCCTCCGCCAGCGGGACCGCCCCCACGAACTCGCCGGTGTCGGGCCCTGTCTCCACCAGGGTCGCCTCGATCTCCACGGCGGGCGATGAGGCCGTGACCCGGAGGGTCTCCACGGCGGTGGCGCTGCGGTTGGCGTCGGTCTCCCACAGGGAGACCTTCGCCGTCCCCGAGCAGCCGTACTCCTCGGCGTCGAGCAGGAGCCTGCCTTCATGGCAGGGAGCCTGCGTGGTCACCGCGACGTCGTCGAGGTACCACCCGGAGAGCCTGGGGTTGTTCTCGGAGGGATCCTGCCAGACGTGGAAGCGTACCCGGATCAGCGCTCCGGAGAACGCGGAGAGATCGAAGACCGGCTTCTGCCACGTGCCCGAGCTGCCCGCGTAGACCGGGCTGCCGGCCGGGAGGTAGCCGTTGTCCGGATCGATGGTGTCGGGATAACCCCCGATCGGGTCGATGGCCGACCAGGTGGCGCCTCCGTCGCTGCTGACCTCCACCCAGGCACCGTCGTTCTCGCTCATGGGAGGCCGGCCGCCGGACAGGGCGTGATGGTGAAGGAAGGTGAGCTGCGGCCCCACCGCTTCGCGCAGGTCGATAGGGGGCGATTCCAGCACCGCGTCCAGACCGCGGCTGTACTCGCCGCCCAGCACCGTCCCCCAGACCCGCGTCCCGGAGAAGGGGCCGGAGGGGGCAGCGGAAGGGAAGCCGAGCTGCCAGTCGTCCACGCCCTGCCCCAGCGGCCGGTGGGTCCAGCGCGAGGCGAAGCCCTCCATGTCGTCGCGGAAGAGCGTCCGCCTGCGCGTTCCTCCCGCTCCCGTGGAGAAGCGGCGGATGGGGGAGGTGGACGAGCGCCCGGCCTGGTCCTGCGACCCGGCGGTGAAGGAGTGCAGCGTGCAGGGCTTGAGCCCGGTCAGCCGCACCGCATGGCTGAGCACCAGCTTGGGGTCCGACCGGGCCGAGGACAGGACCGACCCGGCTCCGTAGCTCACGCTGCTGTCGGCGGGCCGGTCGGTCCGCCACGTGATCAGCGCCTCCGTGTCGCCGGCCCGGGCCACTCGCAGCTCGCTGATCGCCGGCGCCCCGCAGGACGCGGCCGCGGAGGCCGATCGCGGCACGGGATCGCCTCCGCCGGGGGAAGGGTCCCAGTAGATGGCGGTGATCGACTCCCCATCGACGACCCCCACCACTCCGTCTCCCTCGGACGGAGGCCCTTCGGCCAGGTCGATCGCTCCGGCGAAGATCCCCGACCCCGCGGGCTGCTCCAGCAGGACCGCCGTCTCCCGATCCCCGCGCGCCCCCCGGACCTCCACCAGAGCGCGGCCCGCCCCGATCAGGCCCCGCTCGGTCAGGACCAGAGGCAGAGTCCCGCCGCAATCCGGATGCAGGTCGCCGGCCGCCAGCGCCGCCTCCGGCCGGGCCAGCCGGGCGTTGGCGACGTGGAGGGCGAAGTCCTGATCGGTCTCCCCGGGGACTCCCGGAAGCCCGTCGCCGCCCAGCGAGGAGGCGCGCACCTCCACCGACAGCGTCGCAGAGCCGGGCGGCAGCACCACCAACTCGACGTTGTTGCGGAAGTCCGGCGTTCCGCCGGTCACCGAGATCCCCTCGCTCAGCACGTTGCCGAGGTAGACGGCGTCCCCAGTCCGGACGATCAGATCGAGGTCGTTCACCCAGGCCCAGCCGCCGGGAGTGCCCGGAGCGTCGGTCCAGACCAGCGCCACCACGACGGGGCGATCCGGATCGGCCGGGGCGATCGGGGCGTGGATCACCGAGGAGCCGGTCTCGGTCAGGATCGTCTCCTGGTCGATGGAGACGGCGGGGACGCCTTCCACCAGGTCCGAGAGATCGACCCGTCCCCATCCTTGAGCCGGGTTGGGCCGGTGGGTGGTGTTGGACGGAACCGCGGACGTGTTCCCCATGTCGCGGGCGTGGGCGATCAGCATCGCCTTGATCAGGGCGGGGCTCGGGTCGCGGCCGTTCAGCCGGCGGGCGACCTCCACGGCCACCGCCGCCGCTCCGCTGGCGTGCGCCGCCGATTGGCTCGTGCCCGTGGCCCAGTTCAGCAGCCGCTGTCCCGGCGGGAAATACTTGTCGCACACGCCGACGCCGCTGTAGCCGAGGGCGCGCGAGGCGAGCGACTGGATGTGGCTCCCGGGGGCCACCAGGTCCGGCTTCACCCGTCCGTCTCCGGCCGGTCCGCGCGCGGAGATTCCGAGGATGTGGTTGGCGTTGTCGGCCAGCAGGCCTTGCGTGCCGCAGCCGTCGCTCTGTCCCGGCCGGTATCCCTCGGTCGCTCCCGCCGCCAGGACGTTCTTGGCGCTGGCGGGCCATCCGACGGTGTTGGGCAGAGGCCCCTGATTCCCCGCGGAGAAGACCGGCAGGAGCGGCTGGTCACCGTTGCCCGGGTCGCCGTCGGCGTCACGGACGATGGCGTCGTACTCCGCGGTCACCGTGTTGTACTGCGATCCGCTGGCGCCCCAGGAGTTGTTGGATATCCGCGCCCCTCGCGCCGCGGCCGCTGCCGCCAGCTCGGTGAACGACACCGCCGGCGAGAGCGCCCCGCTGCACGTGAAGATGCGGCTGGATCCGACCCGCGCCGAGGGAGCCACCCCCAGCCCGAGGAGATACCCCTCGGCGTCCAGCGAGTCCCCCTCCCAGGACCCTCCGGCGATGATCCCGGCCATGTTGGTGCCGTGTCCGGCGCAGTCCTGGAGCTGCCCCTCGCCGGTCATGTCCTGCGCGTAGGCGTAGCGGCCGGCCAGTCCAGGGTGGGGGAGGGCCGTGTCCCCGGTGTCGATCCCCGTATCCGCCACGTCCACCACCACCCCCGAGAGATCGGAGAGGCCGTGCGCCTCCAGCCAGGCTTCGTGTCCCGGCGGGCCGGGACGCGAAGCCGCGACGTGGCCGGCCACGATGAGCGCCGAGCGCTCGTCGTGCAGCACGGCGGTCTCGAAGGGCTCGATCCAGAGCACCTCCCGGCGCGCGGCCAGCTCCTGGATGGCCTCCGGAGGCATCCTGGCGCGCAGCGTGATCAGCTCGCCGTGAGCGCGCGGCTCGTGCAGGATGGACAGGGCGCGGGAGCGGATCTCCTCGAGGACCTCCGGGTGCCGCCCGGCGCGGACGATCTGGATGCTGACGGCGACCGGCTCGGCCGCCGCGGCCAGTCCGGGATCGAGCCGGTCGGAACGCTCCAGAGGCTGCCGCCACTGGAGGGGGAGCTCTGCGGCGGCGAGGTTCGATCCTTCCTCGGACCAGACCAGGTAGCCATCGTGAGCGAGATAGGACAGGGGCCGGACCCCTGCGGCCCGCAGCCGCCGCAGCCATTCGCGCTTGACCGGGCCGTGGAACTGGATCACCTCCACGCCGCCCGGACCTGCCGGCGCGGGCGCCGCCAGGCGGGGCGAGGAGGTGTCCAGGGTGCGCGAGCGCAGCCTGAGCTCGGACCGGACCGGCCGGACGGCCTCCCCGCCTGACGCGGTCCATGGGACGAGCGCGGAGGCGGCCCCCCGCACCAGGTAGAACCCACGCGGCCCGGGCGGGCCGTACTCGTCGATCACCTCGATCGCCCCCGAGGCGGCCAGCGATTCGATGGCCGGGGTGCGTGCCACCATCATCCGGATGGGGTGGGACGAGGCGGGGGAGGCCTGCGGCCCCCCCGGCCAGGCCATCCAGGGCAGGGGCGCCAGGAGCAGCGCCGCCGCGCGGCGTCTCATCGTCTCGCCCCGCGCACGCGCAGCGAGGCCGCGCCGAGCCGGGCGGGGAGCGGCGTGGCCGAGGTGGAGAGAAGCCTCGCCCCCTCCAGACCGAGCCGGGCCGTCCCTGGAGCGAGCGCCCTGAAGCTCAGCTCGCAGACCACTCCCGAGCCCCTGGCCCCCGATGTCCCCAGCCGCGAGAGCCCCACCACGACCCCGGTGGCACCCTGCCGCGAACGTCCCGCGCGGGCCATGAAGGAGGTCGCCGCGCCTCCCTGGCGGAAGAACCTCCCTTCGCGCGCCGAGCCCGGAATGAACTCCATGATGCCCGGGTCATAGGTCAGCGTGAAGGGGAAGCTCCCCACGCCGCGGGCGTTGCGGATGACCACCCTCACGCGCACGATCGATCCGGGGCGGGGGATGGACGGGCTGGTGGCGAGGGTCACCTCCGCCCGGGGCCCGAGATGCTCCCTGAGGTCGGACAGCTCGAGACCGCCCGGCATCAGGACCAGCGCTCCGGCTGCGATCAGTCCGATGGAGACCATGCCCCCTCCCTCACATGTCCACGCTGATCACCGCGGCGCTGTCGAAGAACTCCACCGGCACCGGCAGCGCGTCCGGCAGGCTCAGCAGCCGCGAGCCCTCGGGGGCGCCGGGATCGTCATTGTAGGCGAGGAACCGCACGGCGCTCTCACCCCCGCCGAGCGGGGAGAAGGCGATGCGGGCCAGGAGCCGCGTCCCCGCCACCGTGCAGCCGGTCCCCGCGGGCGCCGCCGCGCTGAAGACGGCCCGTCCGCTCGAGCCGATCTGGCCGTTGGTGATGTTGTCGGCTTCGAGCGGGACCTGCTGGGAGCAGGCGTCCAGGATGTGGCCGCTGGAGAAGCCGGCCGCGGCCAGCACGAGCGGATCGAAGGTGATCTCGATCTGGTAGGCGTCGAAGGGCAGGGTGACGTCGCGCACCAGCACGTCCGCGAACTGCAGCCCCCCGGCCCGGCCTCCGTCGGCGATCCAGAGGAGGTCCTGACCGGGACCGGGCGGGGTGAACGTCATGGCGATCCCCGCGTCCGAGCCGCCGGTCCCGCCCCTGTCGCCGCCGCAGGAGGCCAGGGTCAGGGCAAGGACGAAGCAGAGGAGAACCCGCGTGCCCATCATGGCCGGTTCCCACCCACGCGCCGCCGCTCCTCCCCGAGCCCCCTTGGAGGAAGGGCTCCAAGAGTTGGACCCGATCGTCCGGCCGGAGGTTTTCAGCCGGGGATCGCGCCGGGGGAAGGGGCCGCGCGCAGCGACGCTATCACAGGAAACCGCCGCGGATCAATCAGTTGGACGACGAGCGCGGTGTGGGCGCGCTGATCGACGACGCGAAGCCGGGGGCCGCCCTCAGAGCGGCCAGATCGGGATCGTCGGCGATCCATCCGGTGCGATCGTAGCCTCTCTGCAGCGCCCGCCTGAGCCAACCCAGGGCGGCTTCTCCGCGCCCGGCCAGCGACAGGGCGCGCATGGCCGCCAGGTCGTGCACCACGTCTCCCAGCGCATCGATGGAGCCGGCCCGCTCCTGGAGCGCCGCGGCCAGCCTCTCCAGTCCGGCGGCGTCGCCGGTCCTGCCGGCCAGCCGCGCCCAGGCGACGAAGGCGGTCAACTGCGCGTCCGCCGTGGCCGCCGACACCTCACGGCCGGCGGCCCGCTCCAGCACGGAGACGGCGCGGCCGGGGAGGTTGTACTCCTCGTACAGCCGGGCCAGCCTGAGAAGGAGGTCGGGGGAGGCCGAGGGGCGCTCGGCCCCCCTCTCCAGCGCGGCCAAAGCCTCGCCCGGACGCCCCTCGGCCCGGGCCATGCGGGCGATCGCCTCGTGGGCCTTGTCCAGGAGCCGGTCCGCGGCCCCGTAGCCGATCGTGGCCTCGGGGAACTCTTCGATGAGACGGGCGTGGCGCTGCACCGCTTCGTTGGCCCGCCCGAGCTCCTCCAGACAGAGCGCCTCGAGGTAGAGCAGCGTGCCCTTGCCCAGCCCGCGGCGGTTGGCCAGCTCGCAGCGCCCGAGCATGGCCAGGGCCGCGTCCCACTCCTCGCGGCGCATGAGCGACTGGGCCATGAAGAGATGGACGACTCCGGCCTCCTCGGGATGGTCCTGCAGGATCAGCTTGAAGACCGAGGCCGCATGCTGGTAGCGCCCCTGGTGCTCGATCGCCGCGCCGAGCTGGAACTGAGAGGGGAGATAGTCGGGCGAGAGGACCACGGCCACGCGGTAGGCGTCGATCGCCTCCGGCAGCCGTCCAGCCATCCTCTCGGCATTGCCCAGGGCGTGGTGCCCGCCCGGCAGGTCCGGGCGCAGGGCGATGGCGCGCTGAGCCGCCTCCCTGGCCTCGAGCGCGAGCCCCTGGGCCAGCCTCGTCGCGGAAGCGGCCTGCCACGCCACGGCGTCCTGGGGGTCGAGCGCGACGGCGGCCTCGGCGGATGCGGCCGCCTCGCTCGGGCTCAAGTCGGCCAGCAGGGCGCCCGCGAGAGCGGCCCTGGCCCGCGCCGACGACGCGTCGATCTCGATCGCCCGGCGCGCCGAGGCGGCCGCCTCGGACGGCACGGCGTCGTCCTGCAGGATGCCCCTCATGTGCATGGCCGACAGCGCCCGGGCCAGCCCGGCATGGCCGCAGGGGTCCGCCGGATGCTGGCGCACCGCGGATCGGAACAGTTCCTCGGCGCGTCGCAGCGAGGACCGGCTGCCGTCTTCCAGCGCGTGATCTCCGCGCCGGCAGAGCGCGCCGGCCGGCAGGGGGTACGGTTCCTCGGTCTGTCCGGGTGGGCTCTCCTCGGCCGGCTCGGCGCCGGGGAGCCGGCCTGCCGCCGGGCCGGGCTCTGCCGCCGCCGAGGGGAGAGCGGCCAGAAGGAGAGCGGCCAGAAAGAGAGCGGCGTCGGCGGGGCGCAGCCTGCTCACGGCGGGAACAGCGGGGCCTGGAACGGCTCGTCCCGCTCCACCAGTCCGGTGACCGCGATCCCGATCAGCCGCACCTTCCTCCTGCCGGCGCCGGTGCGCCCCATCAGGTCGCGGGCGAGCCTTACGATGGTCGCCGGATCCTCGAAGGGGGACGAGAGGGTCCTGCGCCGCGTCACGCTGGTGAAGTCGGCGTAGCGCACCTTCAGGACGACGGTGCGCGCCCGGAGCCTCTCGTCGCGCAAGCCGGCCGCGATTTCCGTGGCGAAGCGATCGACCAGGCTGTCGAGGGCGCGCAGATCGCGGGTGTCCTCGGGCAGAGTCCGCTCGCTGGAGATCGATCGGGTCCGCCGCTGGGGGACCACCGGGGCATCGTCCTGGCCTCGGGCCAGCTTCATCAGGGCGGCCGCTCCGGATCCGACGCGGGCCCTGATCAGTTGCTCGCGGGCCCGCGCCAGGTCGCCGATGGTGCGGATGCCGGCGGCGCCGAGCTTCCGGCCGGTCACCGGGCCTACCCCGCGCAGCCGTCCGATGGGCAAAGGAGCCAGGAAGGCGCGCACCCGGGCCGGGGGGACCACCACCAGTCCGTCCGGCTTGCCCATGTCGGAGGCGATCTTGGCCACCAGTTTGCTCGGACCGGCGCCGGCCGACGCGGTGAGCCCGGTCTCAGCCTTGATCTCGGCCTTGATGCGGGTGGCGATCTCGGCGGCCGGACGATCCAGGGAGGTGACGTCGAGGTAGGCCTCGTCCAGCGAGGCGGGCTCCACCAGGGGGGTCCATCGCCTCAGCACCTCCAGGATGCGGCGGGAGATCTCGATGTAGCGGCCGAACCTGGGACTGACCCGAACCAGGTCGGGACAGAGCCGCAGGGCCTGGCTCATGGGCATGGCCGACCGCACGCCGTGAGCCCGCGCTTCGTACGACGCGGCGGCCACCACGCCGCGGCTCCTGGGGTCTCCTCCCACCGCCACCGGCCGTCCGCGCAGGCCCGGATCGTCCATCTGTTCGATGGCGGCGAAGAAGGCGTCCATGTCCACGTGAAGGATCTTGCGGGTCGAAACGGCGGCGCCCCTGCCCTCTGCCGGGCGCGGCGTTGTCGTGGTCTGCAGCATGCGCCCTGATTATACGCAGTCCGGCCCTCGTTGACACCTTTTGACCCAGCGGGATAGAGTGGGGCCACCCGACATCGATCCGTAACAACCTCGCGCGGAGGCGCCTCGTGGACAGGCCCCGGCTTCTTCTCAGGACGGCCCTCCTCCTGCTGGCCGCCGCTCACGCCGCGGGACCGGCCCGCGCGCACAGCGGCGCGCGCCAGCAGGCCGAGACCCCTCCTGTGTTCAAGGTCGAGAAGCTCACCGAGCGCGCTCACTGTCTGTACGGCCGAGGGGGGAACGTCGGCGTGCTGGCGACCGAGGCCGGGGTGGTGGTGATCGACGACCAATACGAGAGCGTCGCCCGGGGGGTGGTGCAGCAGGTCAGCAAACTGAGCGATCGCCCCATCCGGTTCCTGATCAACACGCACTACCATGCCGATCACACCGGGGGCAACCCGGTCTTCGCCGGGATCGCGGAGATCGTCGCGCACGAGAATGTCCGCCCCCGCCTGCTGGAATTCCCCGCGGTGATCGCGGCCACGTTCCCCGGCCATATCGCCTCTCTGCGTAGGGAGATCGAGGGGCTGGGCGATCCCGGCGACGTCTACCGGCAGGCCCTGGAGAAGGACGTGGCGCTGCTGACGTCGTTCGTGGACCGGGCCTCCGCGTTCAGGCCGGCCGAGGCGTCCCCCCCGGCGGTCACATACGACGGCAGGATGACTCTCTGGCTGGGGGGTTCCGCCGTGGAGGTGCTGCACGCCGGCCCCGGGCACACCGACGGCGACTCGATCGTCTACCTGCGTGACGAGAAGGTGCTCCACATGGGAGACCTCCTCTGGAACGGGATGTACCCCTTCGTGGACGTCCTGGGTGGGGGGTCGATCGGCGGATGGATCCGGAACCTGGATCGGGCGCTGGATCTGGCCGCCCCGGACGCACGGGTCATCCCCGGCCATGGACCGGTCACCGACATGCAAGGGGTGCGGCGGATGCGGGCGTTCCTTTCGGACCTGATGGCCAAGGTGTCGGCGGCCATGGAGAAGGGTGCCTCCCGCGCCGAGGCGGTGCGCTCCATCAGGATGGACGAGTACCCGGAGCTCAAGCCCGCGTTCAGGACGCTCGGAAACCTCGTGACGGCGGCCTACGACGAGCTCGCGCCGGCGCGCTGAGAGCGATCCCGCTGTCTTCACCGGACGATGAAAGGAGGCCTCGCTTGGCCAGGACGCCTCGGCCCTCCGTCGTGCTCGTGGAGCCCGACATCAACCCGATCACCCGCCGCTTCGGCCTGCCCATCGTGGCCAACTACCCGCCGCTGGCGCAGGCCCGGCTCGCCGGGCAGCTCGAGCCGGTCGCCGACGTGGCCATCGCCGACCTCAGGATCCCGGGCGAGCGGGAGCGGCTGGCGGCCCGGCTGCGCGCCGATCCGCCGTCGCTGGTGGGCGTGTCGGTCACCTTCACCTCCAACGGCGACGAGGCGATCGAGGCCATGGAGGCGATCCGCCGCGCCGCCCCCGGCGTCCCCATCGTGCTGGGCGGCACGGCCCCGTCGGAGGATCCGGCCTCGTTCTTCGATTCACGGGCCGACTGGATCGGCCACCGCCGTGGCGACGCGTCGCTGCCGGCGCTGGTGGAGCACCTGGCGCGCGAGGGGACCCTCCCCGGCTCCTTCCCCGGCTTCTTCCACCGCGAGGGCGGGAGCTGGGTGCTGACTCCGGGCGCGGACCCGCCCGAGCTCTCGCGTCTCAGGCCCTGCGCCTGGCACCGGATCCCGGCGCGATCCTGGCGGCGCTACTTCCAGGGCCTTCGTCCCACCGGCATCGGCCAGACCAGCGAGGGCTGTCCGTTCGACTGCACCTTCTGCTCGGTGTGGACGATCCATGGGCGGAAGGTGACCCTGGCCTCGCTCGACAACGTCCAGCACGACTTCCGCTCGCTCCCCCCGTTCGTGCGGGGCTTCTTCTTCGCCGACGACATCTGGATGCAGGCAGGGGAGCGGCAGATCCGCGATCTGTACGACCCTCTGCTGGAGTGGATGGCGGGGGAGTTCCTGCCGCGCCGCGGGGACTTCTGGCTCACCGTGGAGACCAGGACCGATCTCTACTTGCGCCAGGAGGAGCGATTCCGGGCCTGGATCCGGTCGGGAGGGCTGCGCTGGATCCTCTTCGGGGTGGAGGCGGTGACCGACGAGCAGCTGCGGGAGTTCTCCAAGCGCAACACCGTGGACGCCAACGCGCTGGCCATTCGCAGGGCCGCGGAGGAGGGAGCCTACGTCACCGCCCAGTTCGTCATCCCCTGCGAGGCCGACGTGGCCTACTTCGACGAGATCGTCCGGTTCCTGCGGGAGCACCGCCGCTGGCTCCGCGCCGCCAACTTCACCATCGCCACGCCGCTGCCCGGCACCGAGCTCTACAAGACGATGCTGCAGGCGCTGCCCGAGCTGGCCGACCGCAAGGCGGTCTCGCACCCGGCGTTCTCCCTGTTCACGGCGCTGACGCCCATGAGGATGGAGGCGCCCGCCTTCTACGAGCAGGTGGCCAGGGTGTACAGCGAGGCGAACCAGGCCCGCTTCCGCCCCGAGATCGTCCGGCAGGGATGGAGGACTCTGTGGCGGTCCCCGTGGCTCATCCCCCGCCTCACCCGCATCCCGGCGGCGCTGAGGGCGCTCACCGATCCGGCCACTTTCCTCGATGTGCACCGCCAGGTGCAGGGAGCGCGGCTCCTGGCCGGCTCGGGGGCCCCGGCGGGGGGGCCGGCCGCGGTGGCGGCGTCGTGACCGCGCCCTCCACCGCCCCCCTGCGCGAAGCCCGCGCGTTCACCTTCGATTGCTATGGAACGCTGGTGGACTGGGAGAGGGGGCTGCTCGACGAGCTGCGGCCTTGGGCCGCGCCGTCGCGCGCCACCGACGAGCAGTTGCTGGCCGCCTTCGCCGCCGCCGAGTCGTCGTGCGAGCAGGAGTCTCCCTCCAGCCCCTACCCCGACATCCTGCGCGCCGCGCACGGACGCATCGCCCGGTCGCTCGGCCTGCCCCCCGACCACCTGGCCGCGGAGGCGCTGGCCCGCTCCGTGGGGTCGTGGCCCCCCTTCGCGGACGCGCCGGCCGCCCTGGCGGCCCTGGGCCGCCGGGCGAGGCTGGTGGTCGTCTCCAACGTGGATCGCCGGTCGTTCGAGGCGACGCAGAGGGCGCTGGGGGCCCGGTTCGACGCCGTGGTGACGGCGGAGGAGGTGGGCGCCTACAAGCCCGACCGGCGGATGTTCGATCGCGCGCTGGCCGTCCTGGCCGGCATGGGGATCGCGCCGTTCGAGACGATCCACGTGGCCCAGAGCCTGTACCACGATCACGCCCCGGCGATCGCCCTGGGGCTCCGCACCGTCTGGGTCGATCGCCGCGCGGGACGCCAGGGGGGCGCCACGCCCGCCCCCCCCGCGGGGATCAGGCCGACCTGGACGGTCGGCTCGCTGGCCGAGCTGGCCGGGATGGTCTGCGCCTCGGGCTGACGTCAGCCTCCCACCGCCACGCGGCGCCTGCTCTGTGCGGCCACCCTCGGGTCCGGCGTGAGGATCCCCCGCAAGTTCAGCGGGTCCGCCGCGGCCACGGCCATGGGGGCCATCGCCTCCCGGCGTCGCAGGCGGCGCAGGAGCTCCACCGCCTCGGGAAGCCCGTACTGCTCCCCGGAGAAGCGCGCCACGAAGCGCCCGCCGCGCGCTTCGCCGGTGAGCTCCATGTGGCGCAGCGCGCGCAGCAGGTCCCTCCACGGGACCGGCAGGCGCTCCCTCTCCAGGAGGCGCCGGAAGATCACGCCGTAGCGAGTCAGGAGCCTGCGGGCGGCGAACGCGGCCCGGTCCGGACCGGCCGCCGCCTCGTGTCCGGCGGTGCGCAGCAGCGACCATCTCCCCGCGGCCGCGTGCCGGGAGCCGTGCCGCGAGGAGCGCCGCGAGGCCGGCCTGAGCAGCCGCCGCAGCCCGGCGAAGGAGTCGCAGGTGACCCGGCCCTGCCCGATCAGCTCCGCCAGCCCCATCTCCGCGTGCGATTCCAGCCCTCCGGCGGCTCGCACGATCTCGTGGTGGAAGAGCGCCCCCCTCGCCTCCAGCGCTCCGAGCACGGCCCGGGCGTGCGTGGACAGCCCCGCGTCGTCTCCGGCCGGACCGGCCAGCGCCAGCCACTCGTCGAGGTCGAGACGGGGCACCAGGCTGAGGGGGATCGATCGGACGGGAGGATTCCCGGCCCCCCACAGCCGTCCCCAGGCCGCCTCTCCCGACAGCGTGAGCTGGTCCAGCCAGTCGGGCCGGTAGCCCCGCACCCTCGACGGCAGCAGCGCCGACTCCCAAGACGAGGCAGGGGCTTCGAAGCCGGCCAACCGCGAGACGACGACGGCCACCCCGCGCGGACCTTCCAGACGGAACTCGTCGTCGGCGTGCTGCCAGCAGCCGAGGAAGCGCCAGAACGCGGCGGCCGAGACCGGCTCGATCTCCCGGCGCAGCTTCTCCAGCGTCTGGCGGTGGATCCTGGCGAGCAGCCGCCGCTCGCACCAGGCGCGGGCTCCATCGAGCCGGCAGCGGAGGATCGCCCCTTCGCGCTCCAGCGCGGGCAGGACCTCGGCCTCCTCGGGGCGCAGCGCGGAGGAGCCTTCGGCCACGGGGCCGAGAGCCTCCAGTCTCCCGCGCGCCGTCTCACGCGGATCCCGGGGCGCCTCGGACGCGAACCATCGGCCCTCCTCGAGCGCCGCGCGGCGGTCGCTGCGCAGCTCCTCGAGCCACCCGCCCCAGCCCGAGGCGGCGGCCTCTGCCGCGGTGGCGTACCCCATCCACAGGAGCGCCTCGTGCAGCTCCTCGGCGTCCTCTGGCTGAGGCCAGGCCTCCATCCTGACCCTTTCCACCGCCGCGGGATCGAGCGCGCCGAGGGAGTCGGCCGCGCGCGGGTCGAGCCCCCGGCGCGACATCACCGCCTGCGTGCGGCGCTCCTCCAGCGGCGCGTCGTCCAGGAAGGCGTAGGGCATGGCGTTGAGGATGCCGCGGGCGAAAGGGGAAGGCTCGGGGAGGTCCACTGCGATCCTGGCCACGGTTCCGTCGCGCAGACCCCGCAGGACCTCCAGCAGTCCGTCGGCGTCCATGGCCTCGCTCAGGCAGTCGTGGATCGTCTGCCTGACGATCGGATGCTCCATGGGGACGGGGATGTCCCCCGGCGGGAGGGTCTCGCCGCAGGCCATCGCCTGGGGGAACGCCTTCACCAGGGCGTCGTCGGCGCGCATGCGCAGCAGGGGGGCCGGGAGCCGCCGCCCTCCATCGCGCGTGCGCGGCACCATGAGGCTGCGGGTGACGTTCCACCTCCAGCGAGTGGCGAAGACCGGAGTGGGAAGCACCGCCTGCACCAGGAGCTCGCGCGCCGTGGCCGGGTGCAGGTAGTCGAAGATCTCCTCGACCTCGAAGCTGTGCTGCGGCCCCAGGGAGATCACGATAGCCTCCTCGTTGGCCGCCGCCTGCAGCTCGAAGCCGAACCCCCGGCAGATCCGTTTGCGCAGGGCGAGCCCCCAGGCGCGGTTGATGCGTCCCCCGAAGGGGGAATGCAGCACCATCTGCATCCCACCCGACTCGTCGAAGAAGCGCTCCACCACCACCCTGGACTGGGTGGGCACCGTCCCCAGCGCGGCGGTCCCTTCCCGCACGTAGGCGGCAAGCTGTCCGGAAGCGGACGGGGGCAGGCCGAGCTCCTGCGTGAGATAGCTCTCCTCGTGCCCTCGCTCCCTGAGGCGGGACACCGCCGCCGACAGCTCGCGGGTGCGGGAAGGGGCCTCGCCCAGCCAGAAGGGGAGCGACGGAGGCGCCCCTCCCGCGTCGGCGACGCGCAGGATGCCCGGCTCCACCTTGAGCACCTGCCACGACGCGTTGCCGAGCTGGAAGACGTCCCCCGCGCTCGCCTCCACGGCGAAGTCCTCGTGGACGCTCCCCACCGGCGTCCCCTCCGGCTCCAGCACCACCTTGTAGTCCGCCGTGTCGGGGATCGCCCCGCCCGACGTCAGCGCGGTCAGCCGCGCGCGGCGCGTGGCCCGCAGGCGTCCGTGCACGCCGTCGCGGTGCAGCAGGGCGAAGCGTCCTTGCGTGTGCAGGGCCACCACCTGATCGAACGCCGCGCGGTCCAGTCCCCGGTAAGGCCAGGCCCGCGTGAAGACGGCGAACAGCTCCTGCTCCGGCCACGTCCTGGCCGCGCACTCCGAGACGATCTGCTGCGCCAGGATGTCCAGAGGGCTTCCCGGGTCCGGCGTCCTGTCCAGCTCCCCCCGGCGCACGGCGTCCAGCAGGGCGGCGGCGCAGACCAGCTCGTCCTGGGTGAGTGGGAAGATCCTCCCCTTGGGGACCCGCGAGAGAGCGTGTCCGGAGCGTCCGATGCGCTGCAGCAGCATGGCGATCGAGGAGGTCACCCCCGCCTGGATCACCAGATCCACGTCCCCCACGTCGATCCCCAGCTCCAGCGAGGCGGTGGCCACCAGCGCCTTGAGCTCTCCTTGTTTGAGGCGCCGCTCGGCGTCCAGCCTGCGGTCCCTGGACAGGCTGCCGTGGTGGCTGGTGACCAGTCCCTGACCCAGCTTCCCGGTGAGGCGCGCGGCCACCCGCTCGGCCATCTTGCGGGTGTTCACGAAGACCAGGGTGGTGCGGTGGGCGGCGATCAGCTCGGCCATGCGGGCGTGGATCTCCTCCCAGGTCTCGTGCGAGCAGACTGTCTCCAGGGGGGAGCCGGGGACTTCGATCCCCAGGTCGATCTCGCGCCGGTGCCCCACGTCCACCAGGGCCACGTCGCGGCCCGCTCCCGCCAGGAGGCGGCCGACCTGATCGATCGGCTTCTGCGTGGCCGAGAGCCCGATGCGCTGCAGCGGCCCTTCGGCCAGGGCGTCGAGCCGCTCCAGCGACAACGACAGGTGAGCGCCCCGCTTGTCCGCCGAGACGGCGTGGATCTCGTCCACGATGACCGTGCGCACCGGAGCCAGCATGCGGCGCCCCCCGGCGCTGGTCAGCAGGATGGAGAGCGACTCGGGGGTGGTCACCAGGATGTGCGGGGGCCGGCGGGCCATCGCCGCGCGCGCGGACGCAAGGGTGTCCCCCGAGCGCACCATGACCCGCACCTCGGGCAGGGAGGGATCGATCGCGCGGATCGCCGCGAGCGGCGCCTCGAGGTTCTTCTGCACGTCGTTGCCCAGGGCCTTGAGAGGCGAGACGTACACGACACCGGTCTCGTCGGGGAGGAGATCCCCCTGCCGCAGGAGGCCGTCGATGGCCCACAGGAAGGCGGCCAGCGTCTTGCCGGTGCCGGTGGGGGCGGCGATCAGCGTGTGGCGGCCCGCCCGGATGAGAGGCCAACCCTGGACCTGGGGCGGGCTGGGGACGCCGAGCCGCTCCTGGAACCATCGGCGGACAGGCGGGAGGAATTCCTCGAGGGGCATGGTCGTCATGGTACCATGCGCTCCGCCATGCCCCCTGCCGCCGATCCGATCGAAGAGGCCTGGGGCCTGCTTGACGACGGCAGGCCCGAGGAGGCCCTGCGCGCGGCCGAGTCCCGCCTCCGGGAGGACCCCGGCGACGGAGGCGCGCTGCTGGTGGCGGGCAGCGCCCTGCTGGAGATGGGGGAGCACGCCCGGGCGCGCGCCCGGCTGAGCAAGGCGCTGGACGCCGATCCCGGGGATCCGGCTGTCCGGCTCACCATGGCGGCTCTGCATTACGAGACGTGCGAGTTCGCCGCCGGCCTCGATCATGTCGACCACGTCCTGCGCCAGGACCCCGGGGACGGCTACGCGCACTACCTGCGGGGCCTCCTGTGCGACATGCTGGGACGGAGCGGCGAGGCCGACGCCTGCTTCCGGCGCGCGGCCGAGCTCGATCCGGATCGCTGCCCGCTTCCGGCGGCCATCGGGGCCAGGGAGTTCGACGCGGCCGTGGCGGAAGCGGTGGCCGCCCTGCCGCCGGACTTCCGGAGCCGCATCGAGGGGCTGCCGATCCTGGTGGAGGATGTCCCTTCGCTGGAGCTGCTGAAGACCCTGGATCGACCGGCTCCCGATCTGCTGGGCCTCTTCGTGGGCACCCCCCTGACCCTCAAGTCGCACATGGATCTGCCGGGCACCGACGCCGTCTACCTGTTCAAGCGCAACCTGGAGCGGGCCGCCGCCGACCGCGAGGAGCTGGTGGAAGAGATCGGCGTGACCCTTCTGCACGAGATCGGGCACTACCTCGGCATGGAGGAGGACGATCTCGACGAGGCGGGCTTCGCGTGATCCGCCGCCGCGGCGCGGCCACCGTCCTGCTCCTGCTGGCGATGGCGCCGCCGGCTGCCGGCGCCGCGGAGCCGGCCGAGCTCCCTCTGACCCCCGCCCGCCTGCGGGAGCTGGCCCACGACCACCATGCCTGGTGGTACGGGGAGTTCCCGGTGGCCGCCACCGACGCCGGACGCCACGACGGCGACGGCCGGCTCGCCGATCACTCTCCGGCCGCCCGCCAGGAGCGGCTGCGCCGGCTCGAGCCGCTCGAGCGGCTGGTGGCCTCCGCCGCCACCGCCGCGTGGCCGGTGGACGATCGCGTGGACCGGGAGGTCTTCCTGGCCGGGCTGAGGCGCGCCCTCTTCGAGGAGAAGGTGCTGCGCCGCTGGAGCCGGGACCCGGGCTTCTACGTGGAGGAGTGCGCCAACGCCATCTTCTCCCTGCTCAAGCGGGAGTATGCACCGCGGCCCCGGCGGGCGCGCGCGGCGCTGTCCCGGCTCAGGGCCATGCCGGCGCTGCTGGCGACCGCCCGATCCAACCTGCAGGAAGGGGTCCCGCTGCTGGCCCGGCTGGCCGGCGAGTCGATCGACTCGATCGCTCCGCTGTTCAACGACAGCCTGGGGATCCTCCTGGCCGATCTCTCCGATGCCGAGCGGATCGAGCTGGCCGCCGCGCGCGACGCCGCCCTGGCCTCCCTTCGCGACTTCGGCGTCTGGCTCAAGTCGGCGCGCAAGGGGATGAAGGGTCCGCTGGCCATCGGGCGCGACGCCTACGAGCGGATGCTGCGGGACGTGCACCTGCTGCCGCTGGACGCGGCCGCGCTGACGGCCATCGGCGAAGTGGAGCTGGCGCGGGCCAGGGCGCTGGAGGCCATGCTCCCCGATCCGACGCTGGCCGACACCCTCCCCCCGGCGGGGGGAGCCTCCGCCTCCGGGGCCGCCTACCGCGCGCTGTACGAGGAACACACCGCCCAGCTCATCGAGCACATCAAGACGAAGGATCTCCTGACCCTGCCCGGCTACGTGGGGCCGTTCCAGATTTTGGAGCTGCCGGCCGCCTTCGGGCCGACGTCGCCCGGCGGGTTCATGAACCCTCCCGGCATCTTCGACCAGGATCCCGCCGGGTTCTATTTCCTGCCTCGGCTCGATCCGGGGAGCGGGAACTTCTACGTGAGGGCGGCCCTGTCCAACCCCCTGCCCATCCTGGGCCACGAAGGGATCCCCGGCCACTTCCTCCAGCTCAGCATCGCCAACCACAACACCAGCGAGATCCGCCGCCTTCACCAGGACGGTGTCTTCGTGGAGGGGTGGGCCCTGTACGCCGAGGAGATGCTGATGCGCACCGGGCTCTACGACACCCCCGGGCAGGCCGCGGCCGGCGAGGCGGGCAAGGCGCAGGTGCTGCGGCTGATGAGGTACCGGGCGGCACGCATCCCGGTGGACGTCCGTCTGGCCACAGGGGAGTGGACCTTCGACCAGGCAGTGGCCTATTTCATGGAGGAAGGGGGCCTGGACAGGGTGGCCGCCACGGGGGAGGCGGCGGGCGCGGCGGTGAGCCCGGGCCAGAAGATGACCTACATGGTGGGCAAGCACCAGATCCAGCAGCTCCTCGGACGCTACAGGCAGAAGAAGGGGGCCGCCTTCCGGCTGCGGGACTTCCACGACGAGCTGCTGGCTGCGGGGAGCCTGCCTCTGTCGCTGGTGGAGTGGCTGCTGGTGGGTGACGACACCTCCTTCCGATCGGCCTCCCTTCCCTGACAGGGCCCTGCCGATCCAGCCGGGATCGTCGCACCGGGAGGGCCCGCGGCGGAGAGCCTCCGGCCGCGGCGTCTAGAGCGGTGTGAGGCAGATGAAGCGCAGAACCTCGTCGGCCGCGCCCGGGCCGGCGGCCGCGCCCGCCAGCACCACCGTGCGGCCGTGGCGGGCGATGACACTGGTGGCCACGCTCTCCTCGCCGGCCACCGAGGCCTCCACCATCAGCCTCACGGAATGGTCCCCCACCGGCCGCCCTTCCAGGCGCACCAGGACCCGCTCGCCGCCGTCATCCAGGACCGCCGAGCCGCCCGGCAGATCGACCAGGCTGGCTCCCAGGGAGTCGACCTCGGCGAGCGAGAACAGGTGCCTGACGCGCTCGCGAAGACCTTCCTCCGATCCGATCATCGCCTCGGCGTCGGTGAGCACGCTGAAGGAGCGCTCCCTGAAGATGGTGGTGATGGAGACCTCGCGATCCGCGCGCGGGGTCGCGCGGCCGCGGAAGATCTGCACCAGAACCCCGTCGGGCCGTTGAGGGGCCAGGGCTTCGGAGGGAGACGGGGGGCGGCAGTCCGCGATCATCCGCGGCTCGGGGACCGGCTCCACCGGCGCGCGCAGGGTCCCCACGGCTCCGGCCGCGGCCCCCAGGGTGGCCCCGATCACAAGCATCAAGGTGCGCGTCATCCCGGCCTCAACGCGCCGCGGGCCGCTGGTCGATCAGGACGTAGGAGATCTCCGGATCGAGCGACTGCAGCACCACGTAGCCGGCGGCGCGCCCGCCAAGGCGGGCCCACTCCACGGCCACGTCGGGGTCGCCGCCGCTGACCCGCACGAAGGTGCGCTCGTCGGGGGACGCGGCGGGTGGTTGGGGAGAAGCGGGGAGGGCCCGCCCCAGCAGCGCCAGCCCGGCCAGGGTGACCGCCGCGCCGGCGAGACAGGCCAGCGCGGTCCTGCGCGCCGGAGAGCCCTTGTCCGGCGAGGGCGGGGGAGGCGGGGCCTCTTCGTCGAGGTCGTGGCGCCGCTGCTCGATGCGCGTGCGCACTTGCTCCCAGAAGCGGGCATCCCAGCCGGCAGGGGGCTTCTCGTCGGGCCGCGTCCCGAAGGGGTCCCGCGCGTCGAGCTCCCATCGCCCGCTCATTCCCGCGCCTCCGTCGCCCCGGTCGCGCCGGCCAGAGGGTCTCCGGAGGCCGAGAGATCGGGTCCCAGCAGCAGCCTGAGCCTTCTCCTGGCCAGGAAACGCAGCACCCTGACCGTGCTGGGTGAGCAATCGATCATGTGCGACGCCTCGGACGCGGAGAAACCGTGCAGATCGCACAGCACCACGGCCTGCCTCTGGCGCGGGGTCAGGCGGGCGAGCGCTTCCTTGAGGCTGAGCACCGAGTCCGCATCGAGCCCCCCGGCCGGCTCCTGTGCCGTCACGGCACCGCGTCGCGCGCGCGCCCGCCTGCGCTGTCGCAGCCGATCCGCCGCCAGCCGCGAGGCGATGGTGCAGAGCCAGGGGCCGAGCGGTCGGTCGGGATCGTACCGATGGAGGCACAGGTAGGCCTTGGCCAGCGTCTCCTGGGCCAGGTCGCGGGCCTCCTCCCAGTCCCCCAGGAAGTGATACGAAAGGCGGATCAGACGGTGGGCGTGCCGCTGCACCAGCGGCTCGAACGCCTCGACCGAGCCGGCCAGGCAGCGCCGCACCGCCTGCCGGTCCTCTTCGATCTCCGATGGCTCGTGGGGCATGGGCGACTCCTCCCTTTGACCATGCACTACGATGAGACACGGCCGGACGTTTATGGGTATATTCCGGGTCGATGAAGGCCCTGATCCTGCTCCTGGCGGTGGCGGCGGGCGGTTTCCCGGCATCCGCCCGGGGAGCCGAGCCCCCCGGCGATCTCCGCCCCGGGCACCGTCCGCCTCCCTCGGCCGAGGAGCGCAGGCGCCTGCGGCAGGAGGAGGGCCCCGCCCGCGAAGCGCTGGCGCGCTCCCTGCAGGAGGCCCAACTTGCCCCCGGGGCTCCCGTGGACGTGCAGCGGTACACGCTCTCCATCAAGGTGACGCCCCCCCCCGCGAAGAGGGTCGAGGGGACGGTGAGGATCGAGGCCCTGGCCGTCGCCGCCGGGGTGTCGGCGCTCGACGTCGGCCTGTACGACGTCATGGCGGTCAGCGCGATCACCCGCGGCCCGGAGCCGCTGGCCTTCACCCGGGGCGGCAACCTGCTGCGGATCACGCTGGACCGCGCCTACGCCGCCGGGGAGACGATCGACCTCACCATCGCCTACGGCGGGACCCCTCCCGAAGCCGGCTACGGATCCTTCACCTTCAGGACGCACGCCGGCGGCAGCCAGCCCATCATCTCGTCGCTGTCGGAGCCGACCTTCGCGCCCACGTGGTGGCCGTGCATCGACCATCCCTCGGACAAGGCCATCGTGGCCATGGATCTGAACGTGCCGGGGACGTTGATCGGAGTCTCCAACGGGCGGCTGACCGGCGTCGTGCCCCAGCCCGACGGGACGGCCACCTACCTGTGGCGCTCCGACTATCCCATCAGCACCTACCTGGTCTCGGTGGCCATCTCCAACTACGCCACCTGGACCGACAGCTACCAGCCTCTGGGAGGCGGTCCGCCGATGACCGTCCAGCACTGGGTCTATCCCGAGCACCTGGCGGCCGCGCAGCGGGACCTCGCCGTCACCGTGCCCCAGATGGAGCTCTTCTCCGGCCTGTTCGGCGAGTACCCGTTCGTCGCGGACAAGTACGGCCATGCCATCTTCCCGTTCGCCGGAGGGATGGAGCACCAGACGGTGTCGTCCTACGGGGCCGGCCTCATCACCGGAGACAACCGGTACGACTGGATCGTGGCCCACGAACTGGCCCATCAGTGGTGGGGTGACAGCGTGTCGCCCGCCGACTGGCGGGAGATCTGGCTCAACGAAGGTCCGGCCACCTACTCCGAGGCGCTCTGGTGGGAGCACCTGGGAGGGGGGGCCTCCCTCCGCGCGTACATGGCCAGTCTCGACACGCGTCCGTACTGCGGCACGCTCTACGACCCGGGCGCGTGCGGGCTGTTCAACAAGGCGGTGTACGACAAGGGGGCGTGGGTGATGCACATGCTGCGCGGCATGATCGGAGACGAGGCCTTCTTCGACGGCCTGCGCGGCTACGGCGCGGCCTTCGCATACGGCAACGCCACCACGGGAGGCCTCCAGCAGGCGATGGAGCAGGCGTCGGGCCGTCCTCTGGGGGCCTTCTTCTCCCGCTGGGTCATGCAGCCCGGCGAGCCGGCCTACTCCTGGGGCTGGTCGGCCGCGCCCTCCTCCACCGGCTGGGTGACCAGGGTGCGGATCGCGCAGACGCAGCCGGGCGCCCCCTTCGAGATGCCGATCCGCCTTCGGATCACCGCGCCGGGCGGACCCTACGATGCGGTGGTGGAGAACACGGCCGCGGTGCAGGAGATCTCTCTGCCGGGGATCCCCTTCCAGCCCCAGAGCGTGGCCTTCGACCCCGACCGCTGGATCCTGGCCACGGCCACCCAGGCCGCGCTGCCCGACGGCGATGCCGACGGGGTGCACGACACGGCCGACAACTGCCTTCAGGCCTCCAATCCCGGACAGGAGGATCTGGACGGCGACGGGTCCGGGGACGCGTGCGACCCCGACGCCGACGGCGACCAGGCGGACAACCTGTCCGACTGCGCCCCGCTGGATCCCGCCGCGTGGGATGACCCCTCCGCCGTGCCCGGCCTCGACGTCTTCGACGGCGGGGGCGCCCTTCTCGTCTGGCCGGAGGAAGGCTCCGGCCAGGCGGTCACCTACGAGGTGATCCGGGGGACGCTCTCGGCCCTTCGGGCCTCGGGGGGGATCGCGGGGGCGGCCTGCCTGGCATCGGGGCTGACGGGGCTCGAGATGACCGACACCGAGGAGCCTGCCGGGGGGGACGGATACCACTATCTGGTGCGCGCGCGCAACGCCTGCGGCGCAGGCCCTCTGGGCGCGGACTCCTCCGGCGTGCCGAGGGCGCCGGTGTCCTGCCCGTGACGCCGCGTCTCAGGGTCCGGCCGGAGCGGCGGCCTCGGGCGGCGGCAGAGTCAGCGCCTCGTTAGCGGTGGAGGCGACCGCCGACCAGAGATGCTGCAGCTCATCGAACTCCCCGGGGACGAATCGCGGCTTGGAGAGGCGCAGGTCCCAGCGCGCGGTGATCGCATCGCCCTTGCGGTCATAGGACGTGGTGACGAGCCACCCGTCCCCCTCGTGCTCGCGGGGCTCGGGAAGAGGGAGCGACTCGGGGACGTGCCTCAGAGTCGTCTCGTACCGGATCCGGAGCGCATGGCCGTAGAGAACCGGCGCGGTCCGGCGGCGCAGCGGGACCCGGGGGAGATCCTGCTCGGCACCCGGAAAGAGCCGCACCCTGAGTCCGTCCTCAACCCCCGGAGGGGGAGTGAGCGTCAGGGTGGCCGTCTCCATGAACGAGCCGTCATCGGCCTCCGGCTCGGCCCCGTAGTCCTTGAGCTCTGCCCCGGTCCAGAGCGCGTCGATCCGCGCGTGCACGAGCTCCTTCCTCTCCGCCGCCGACTCGGCGTGATCGGCGCGGGCCCGGGCGGCGTAGGCCCCGAGGTAGCGAGAAGCCCGGGCGATGGTCTGAGAGCGATCGGCATGCACCTCCACCCGGATCCTGCGCTCCAGACGGTGGGTCTCGGCGGAGTCGGGCAGCCGGACCAGGCGTCCCTTCCCGCCCGCCACCACCAAGGCGTGCTGGCCGACGATCCCGTCGGAGAGCGAGCCGATGGAGGTCGACTCGTCGGTGGTGTCGACCATGAGCAGCCGGCCCAGCTCGCCGCCGTCCACGAGCGCGCCCTCCATGGAGAGAGGGACTTCGACGTCCGGGCCGATGGGGATGGCGGCGATGGCGTGGTTGAAAGCCGGCACAGGGAGCTCCTCGTGGACGGCATCGCGGCGTGCCAGGTTGATGAGCACCGGGTAGGATGGGATCCCCTCCGTGGCCAGGAGCGCGCGGAAGAGCGTGGCCTTGTCCTTGCAATCTCCATACAGGCGCTCCAGGGTGACGGCCGCGTGGTGCGGCTGCCATCCGCCGATGCCGAGCTCGATGGCGATGTAGCGGATCCGGTCGCGCACGTAGCGGCCCGCGGCGAGGATGCGGGCCGGAACCGTCGCTTCGCTCTGCTCGAAGGCTTCGTTGGCCGCCGTGCGGATGGCGGGGGTCACCGCGTGGCGGTCCTTCACCAGCTCCTCGTACCAGCCCGAGACGGCTTTCCAGTCGGCGAAGGTGGCCGGCGTGCTGGCCACGCCCTCGCCGGGCACCGCCTGGATGACCAGGACGGGGGCGGTCTCATGGCCGGGAGGGGCCATCGGCTCGGCTCGCGGGAAAGGTATGTCCTTCAGCTCCCAGACCCGCGTCTGGCCGCTGACCACCGGTTCCGGGCCTTGCACGCGGAGCCAGCCTCCGCGGATCGTCCAGTCGGCGGGCGCTTCCAGCTCGAAGCGGCCGAGATCGATCGGATGGCCTTCGAAGAAGATGTGATGCAGGTTCATGAAGTAAGGAGTGTCCGTGGCCTCGAACTCGTAGAAGATGAGGCTCCCCTTGCGCACCCCTCCCACCCGCACCATCCGCTGCATGCTGTCGTGGAGGAAGCTGTCCCCCACGGCCACATCGATGGGAGGATCCCAGTTGCGTCGTCCTCTGCCTCCCGGAGGGAGGTGCCAGGCGCGCGCGGACGTCACCTTGCCCGTGGCTCCGAACCACTGCGAGTCCGTGCCCACCTGCCATTGAGCGAAGGGCCTCTGCGCCTGCACGGCCATGCGCCTGCGGGTCTGCACGGTCCCTCCCTGAAGGATCCGGCAGCGCTCCTCGGTGAGGAGCACCCTGCCGTGGTGCTCGGGGACCCCCTCGGGAAGCTCGGGTGCGCTTGCGGCGATCGCTTCCGCCCAGTCGGGCAGCTTGGCCTGGGCCGGGGCGCCCGAGAGCAGCCATGCCGCGCCGAGCAGGACGGTGGCGTGCCACCGGCGGGCCCTTAAGCTCACGAGCCATCCTCGCGCAGGAACTCCAGCGGCAGCTCGTCGGCCCGCCGGACTCTCTGCAGGAACGCGCGGATCTCGGCGTAGCGGTCCTGCCGGGCGCTGAGGACGGCCAGAGTCAATCTCCGTTCGGCCACCAGGCTGCTCCCTTCCTGTCTCACCATGAGGCTGTACTCACCCGCGGGAGTGCTGAACCGGATCGGTGAAGGCGCCCGCCCCGGGAGGAAGCCGGCGGGTGCCTGGATGCGGACGACCGAGACGTCCATCCGCGGATAGGGGAAGACCAGCGGGTGCGTCCGCTGAGGGAGGATGAGGCGGGGCACATCGGGGATCCAGGGGCCTTCGAAGGACGTCGAGAAGCGGCCGGCGTCCGAGGCGGGAAGCGGCATCATCAACGCTCCGTCGCACACCAACGAGAACTCTCCTACGGGCCGCTCGAACCCCGGTGCCTCGGCGCCCAGGACCTCCATCCTCCCGGAGCCGCACAGCGCATCCAGCCTCTCGCGCCGCTCGCCGGGATGAGCCCAGCGCAGCGTCTGGCGTTCTTCCCAGCCGCGCATCCCCGTGCCGGTGGCTGTCCATCGCACCACGCCGCCGGGATCGTCACGGAAAGAGAGGGCCGCTTCGGTGGTCATCCGGTTGCCTGCGGCCTGCGGGCCGGGAAGGATCGCCTCGCCGGCGCCCTGCGCGGTGACCACCAGGGCTTTGGTGGCCGTGCACCGCCAGGGGATCACGCCATAGGCAAGGCCCGAGCCGGGATCGGCGAAGACCGCCCTTTCCATGGACTCCCCAGGCTTGCGCAGCGCGACGAGATGGTCGGTGAACTGGTGGCGCGTGAAGAGCGTCCTGTCCCAGTACTCGAACACGCGATCGGAGGCCATCACCAGGTGCGCCTGGGCTCCCAACGATCGCGCCATGGCGATGTAGAGCCGGTCGAGCGTGTCGTCGTGCGCCTCCTTGTGCTCGAGAATGTCGGAGATCGTCCCGCGCCGCCGATGGTGCACGAAGGCGCTTCGCTTCTTCTTTTCATTCTCCATCTCCACCTCGGCTGCCTCCGCCTCGGTCTCCTCTGCCGTGGCGCGCGAGAGGTTGCGGATGGATGCGCCGATCCAGTCGTACGCCAGACGCAGCTTCTCTTCAAGCGGGGTGGAGGCGGGGATGGCGGCCTGGCTCATCAGCTCCTTCAGCGCCTCCGACTCCTTCATGAACTCACGGATGTCCTCCTCTTCGTCCCGCGCCACGGAATCCCAGAAGGCGTTGGGGTCGGAGTTGGGCTGACGGAAGGTGTAGTGGAGAACGGCCGTGGCGCGGATCAGATCCTCGGGCGGCGCCCAACGCTCGGGTACGTAGAGCGGGAGGTCGTTGGCTTCGAGATAGAGTGAGCGCTTGCCGCGGGTGATGTCGAGCTTCAATTCGGGCCGGCGGCGGACATGGTACTGGCTGGCGACGTACTGGTACGGAGTCCAGTGGTAGCGCAGCTTCCTGACCGGCCACGGCTCCTGCAGGTTCAGGCGGACGAAGGCGTCGCCTGAAGAGCGAACCGTGAAACCCATGTCCACGATGCTCCCCGAGGACACTTTGGGGAGGGCCAGCTTGAGCACGCGGAGCTTGGCGCCGCCGCGGCGCGCCACGATCTGCGGCACCATGTCGTCCAGGCTCATCTCGATGGGGTCGCCCGCCGGCGGGATGATGGTGGTCCACCACTTCTGGATGTTGGGCCGCGCCTCGTAAGGGATCTCCCAGTCGCCGATTCCCCTCCACAGAGGCGAGAGGATCTTCACTCTGTAGTGCCGGCTGAAACGCGGGATGGTGTCGTCGCGGATGGTGTCGTCCACCAGCACGATGGCGTGCTGCGCTCCGATTGACGGATCGGGGAGCAGCGCCCGCTCCTCGTCGCTCATGGTCCTGGGGCCGGGCTCGACGGTGAAGGGGGCCTTGTCGGGGCTGGCGGGGGCGGCGGAGAGCAGGGCGAGCGAGGCGGCCATCGCCGCCAGGCCTCTCGCCGCCGCCGCGCTCCGTCCCTCCTGCTGAGCCACGAGTTCCTCCTCCACGCCCGGTGGGCCCGGGACCCATCCATCTTACCCTCCCGCCGGCGGATTCCGACCCGGATTCTGCGGCCCGCCTGGGCGCGTTGACGGCACGGGCCGGGGCCCGATAATCTGCGTCCGAGGGCTGGGCGTCCGGCGCCACGTCGCTGTGGTCGCCTCGAGGAGGGCTTCGCGCGCAGGAGGCTCTCGTGCTGGCCCGCATGCTCGGCGCCGCGCTGCTCGGCATCGACGCCACTCTCGTCCGCGTGGAAGCCCATGCGTCCTCGGGACTCCCGGCCGTCAGCACCGTCGGCCTGCCCGACAGCTCGGTGAGGGAGAGCCGCGAGCGCGTCCGTTCTGCCATCATCAACTCCGGCTTCACCTACCCGCAGCGTCGCATCACCATCAACCTGGCTCCGGCCGACGTCCGCAAGGCCGGCTCGACCCTGGACCTCCCCGTGGCCGCCGCCATCGTGGCGCTCAACGAGGGGATCCTTTGCCAGCCCAGGCAGGAGGCCACCGTCCTGATCGGAGAGCTGTCTCTGGACGGCGCGGTGCGACCCGTCCCGGGGGTGCTCTCGGTGGTCCTGGAGGCGAGGGCCCGCGGTCTGCGGCGCGTGCTGGTGCCGCGCGACAACGCCGAGGAGGCCGCGCTGGTCGGGGGGATGACCGTGGTGCCGGTGGTGTCGCTGGGGGAGACCATCGGCGTGCTCAACGGGAGCACGGCGCTGCGCCGCGCACCCGCCCGAGACGAGGCGGCGCTGAAGGCCGCGCTGGCCCGGGCCGGCGAGACCGCTCCTGATCTGTCCGACGTGCGGGGGCAGAGCCACGCGCGGCGGGCGCTGGAGGTGGCCGCCGCCGGCGGGCACAACATCCTCCTCATCGGGCCTCCCGGCACGGGCAAGACGATGCTGGCCCGGCGCATCCCCGGCATCCTCCCCCCTCTGACCGTGGAGGAGGCGATGGAAGTGACCCGCATCCACAGCGTCGCCGGACGGGGTCATTCGGCCGGCCTGGTTCTGAAGAGACCCTTCCGCAGTCCCCACCACACCGCCTCCGACGCGGCCCTTGTGGGAGGAGGGAGCGGCGTCTGGGGCGCGCGGCCGGGGGAGGTCAGTCTGGCGCACCACGGGGTGCTGTTCCTCGACGAGCTCCCGGAGTTCCGCCGGCACGCACTGGAGGCGCTGCGCCAGCCGCTGGAGGACGGTGTGGTCGCCATCTCCCGCTCCGCCCGCGCCGTGATGTTCCCCACCGCCTTCACACTGGCCGCCGCCATGAACCCGTG
>DATEEA010000015.1:0-6927 GCA_035281445.1 Candidatus Polarisedimenticolia bacterium | reverse complement strand
CGAGGCGCTGCTGCTGCGCTCGGAGGAGCGGCTGGCCGCGGCCCGGGCCGCGGCCCGCGCCCGCGCCCGGCGCCTGTCGGTGCTGTCGGACATCGCCCAGGCGGCCAACTCCGTGCTGGAGCCGCGCAAGGTCATGGAGATCGTCATGCAGCGGGCTCAGGAGTTGATCCGCACGGAGGCCTGGGCCCTGCTGCTGTTGGACGAGAAGGACAACATGCTGTCGTTCGAGATGGCCATGGGGGGCAAGCTGGCGGCCATGAAGGACACCCGGGTGCGGCTGGGGGAGGGGATCGCCGGCTGGGTGGCCCAGCACAAGAAGCCGCTGGTCGTGAACGACGTCCTGCGCGACCGCCGCTTCGATCCCCGCCTGGATCGCCGGACCGGCTTCACCACCCGGTCGGTGCTCTGCGCGCCGCTCGTCAGCCGGGGGCGCATCATCGGGGCGGTGGAGCTGATCAACAAGAAACGGGGCCGGTTCCACGCCGAGGACCTGGAGATGCTCACCACCCTGGCCGAGCCGGGGGCGATCGCCATCGAGAACGCCATCCTGTACCAGAGGTCGGCGGAGCTGACGGTCACCGACGACCTGACCAAGCTGTTCAACTCGCGCTACCTCAACGTGCACTTGCAGCGGGAGATCAAGAGGTCGAGGCGCTACGGGATGCCGGTGTCGCTGATCTTCCTGGACCTGGACGGCTTCAAGCTGGTGAACGACCAGTACGGCCACCTGGCGGGGAGCCGGGCCCTGTTCGAGGTGGGACGGGTGCTCCAGCAGACCGTGCGCGAAATCGACGTGGTCTCCCGCTACGGGGGGGACGAGTTCACGATCATCCTGCCGCAGACCGGGGCCCAGGGTGCCCTGGTGATCGCCGACCGCATCAGGGGCTGCCTCGAGGAGCAGGTCTTCCTGGCCGCCCTCGGGCTCAGGGTGAGGTTGACGGCGTCCTTCGGCGTCTCCACATTCCCCGACCACGGCCAAAGCAGGGAGGACCTGATCCAGAAGGCGGACCAGGCCATGTACCTGGTCAAGGACCGGGGCAAGAACGGCGTGGCGCTGGCCCTGCAGGCCACGGTCTCCGAGAAAGGACGAATCTAGTCATGGGTATGCACCTGAGGTCGCTCCTCAGCATGTTCAGCAACGACCTGGCCATCGACCTGGGGACGGCCAACACCTTGGTGTTCGCCAAGGGCAAGGGGATCGTGGTGTGCGAGCCCTCCATCGTGGCGGTCAACCAGAAGACCGGCAAGGTGGAGGCGGTGGGCCGGGAGGCCAAGGAGATGCTCGGCCGCACGCCGGGGACCATCGTGGCCATCAAGCCGATGAAGGACGGCGTCATCGCCGATTTCGAGCACACCGAGAAGATGCTCGACTACTTCATCCGCAAGGCCCACAACCGGAACATGGGAGTGCGGCCCCGCATCGTCATCGGCGTCCCCTCCGAGATCACGCAGGTGGAGAAGCGCGCGGTGAAGGACTCCGCCTTCAAGGCCAAGGCGACCGAGGTGTACCTGGTGGAGGAGGCCATGGCCGCGGCCATCGGAGCGGGACTGCCCATCACCGAGCCGATGGGCAACATGATCATCGACATCGGCGGCGGGACCACCGACGTGGCGGTCATCTCCATGGCCGGCATCGTCTACAGCCGCACGGTGAGGGTGGCCGGCAACGAGATGGACGAGGCGATCATCCAGTACATCAAGAGGAAGTACAACCTGCTCATCGGAGAGAGGACGGCCGAGGAGATCAAGATGAGGATCGGCTCGGCCTATCCGCTCGACGAGGAGCTGTCGATGGAGATCAAGGGGCGGGATCTGGTGGACGGCATCCCCAAGACGATCACCATCACTGACGAGGAGATCCGCGAGGCGCTGGCGGAAACGGTGAGCACCATCATCGACGCGGTGCGGGTGGCGCTGGAGCAGACGCCCCCCGAGCTGTCCGCCGACATCGTGGACAAGGGGATCGTGGTCACCGGCGGCGGCGCGCTGCTGAAGAACCTGGACCGGCGGCTGCGCGAGGAGACCGGGCTTCCGGTGTCCATGGCCGACGATCCGCTCTCCTCGGTGGTGCTGGGCACGGGGCGGATGCTGACCGACTTCAACCTGCTGCGCAAAGTCTCCCTCGACTAGCTCGATCGGATCCGGCGATGCTGCATTTCCTGCGCGACCGGCGATCGGCCGTCCTGCTGATGGTCGTGGCCGCGTCGCTGTTCGTCCTGATGGCGGTGCAGGTGCACCAGTCCGGCCCGGTGGGGTCGGAGGGGTTCCTGCTGCGCCTGGCCTCCCCCCTGCTGCGGGGCGCCGCGGCGGTCACCGGCTCGCTCTCCGGCGTCTGGAACGACTACGTCGACCTGCGGGGCACTCGCCGGCGCAACGAGTCGCTGGAGGACGAGGTCACCCGCCTGCGCCTGGAGCTGCAGAAGCTCGAGGAGGCGCGCTTGCAGAACGACCGCCTCCGGACGCTGCTCGACCTCAAGGACGGCATGGGGGTGCCCAGCGTCGCGGCGGCGGTCATCAGCAACAACAGCCTCGGGCTGACCCACACCCTCCTGCTGGATCGCGGGGAGCTCTCGGGGCTCAGACCCAACATGCCGGTGGTGTCGTCCATGGGCGTGGTGGGCCGGGTCTGGACGGTGTCGCCGCGCGTGGCCAAGGTGCAGCTCATCACCGACGCCCAGGCCGGGACCGCGGTGCTGGTGCAGCGCACCAGGGTGCAGGCGATCCTGGTGGGGACCGGCTCGGACACCTGCTCCCTGCAGTACGTCTCCACCCTGGAGGAGATCGCCGAAGGGGACCTGCTGGTCACCTCGGGCCAGGACGGCATCTACCCCAAGGGGCTGCCGGTGGGGGTGGTCTCCAGACTGGGGCAGGGCAGGGGGATCCTCCGCTCGATCGCGGTCACGCCGAGGGCCGACTTCAGGAAGCTGGAGGAGGTGCTGGTCATGCTGCGCGGCGACATCCCGCTTCCGGAGGCGCCGGCGCCTCCCGCCGCCTCGGCCGCGCCGCAGGGGGCCTCGGCCGGGGACCCCCGATGAGGCTGTTCCTGGGGATCCTGGCCGTGGTGGCGTCTGCGGCCGCCCAGGCCGCGCTGTCGGGGATTTCCCCCAGGTGGGCAACATTCTTTGACCTTCCGCTCGTGGTCGTCATATACTATGCCATCGCGAAGGGGCCGAACGGAGCCCTGCTGGCGGGAACGAGCGCGGGTCTCCTCCAGGATTCGCTGGAGGGGACGCTACTGGGAGTCAGCGCGCTGTCGAAGTCGCTGGTGGGGTATCTCGTCGGCATGGTGGGGCTGCGGTTCGCACTGGCCCCCGTGATGTCCCGCGTCCTCGTTCTCGCCGCCGCCACGGTCCTGTCCCGCTCCATCGAGGTGGGGACCCTGGCCATCATGGGCAGAAGGCTCGCCTATTCCCCTTACCCGACCATGATCACGACCATGCTGGGAAACTGCCTGCTGGCCGCGATGACCTACGGCGCGCTGCGGCGCGAGGCGCCCGAATGAGCGCCCTGGTATCAGGATGACGCCCGACTTCAGACACAGGATCGAGTACAAGGAGTACGTCGAAGCGACGCAGTTCTCCGCCCGGATCACCGTCCTCTCGGTCTTCTGCACCGCCATCATGGTCGGCTACCTGCTGGCCTTCTATTACCTGCAAGTGGTGCAGGGAGAGCAGTACCGAGAGATGGCCGAGGCCAACCGCACGCGCAAGATCGTGGTGCCTCCTCCCCGCGGCGCGATCATGGATCGGCTCGGCCGGGTGATCGCCCGCAACCGTCCGGCCTTCGACGTGGTGCTGGACCGCGAGCGCGGACGCGACCTGGAGGGGACGCTCCGCGTGCTGGCCCCGGTGCTGGAGCAGGAGCTGCCCGATCTGCTCCACGCGGCGCGGGGCGACGGCCGGCCGCGCCACGAGCCGCTGGTGCTGGCCTCCGACGTGTCGCTGTCGGTGGCCGCCTTCATCGAGGCCCGCCGGGCCGATCTCCCCGGCATCTCCATCAATATGAACATGAAGCGCCACTACCAGGAGGAGAGCTCCGGGTCCCACGCCCTGGGCTACGTGGGGGAGATCACCAGGTCCATGCTGGAGAGCGGCAACTTCCCCGGGATGCAGCAGGGGGACATCGTCGGCAAGAGCGGCGTGGAGCGCACCTACAACACCGAGCTTCAGGGCAAGCCGGGCGAGCGGCAGGTCGTGGTCAACAGCGGCGGGCGGATCATGGGAGAGCTGGCCGGCGGCCTGGAGCCTGTCCCGGGGCAGGATCTCCGGCTGACGCTGAACGTCGACATGCAACGGGAGCTCGACGCCGCCTTCGCCGACCAGGTCGGGGCCGGCGTGTTCATGGACCCGCGCAACGGCGAGATCCTGGCCATCACCAGCCGGCCGGGGTTCGACCCCAACTTCTTCGCCCGTCGCTTCACCCGCAGCGTCTGGCGGGGCCTGGTGGACGACCCGCGCCACCCCCTGCAGAACCGCGCCGTGCAGAGCGCCTATTCGCCCGGCTCGACCTTCAAGCCGATCATGGCCGCGGCCGCCTTGCAGGAAGGGTCGGCCTCGGAGTCCACGGTCTTCTTCTGCTCCGGCTCGGGGGTGTTCCACGGCCGGCGGTTCCTCTGCCACGAGAAGGCGGGGCACGGTCCGGTGGACATGAAGAGGGCCATCGCGGTCTCCTGCAACGTCTACTTCTACAACCTGGGGAGCCGGCTGGGGATCGACGCCATCGCGCGCTACTCCCAGCACCTGGGGCTGGGGCGCCGCACCGGCATCGACATCCCCCAGGAAGCGGCCGGGCTGGTCCCCACGCCCGAGTGGAAGATGAAGGTGCACAAGGACCGCTGGTACCCCAGCGAGACGACGTCGGTCTCCATCGGCCAGGGGCCGCTGATGATCACCCCGCTGCAGATGGCCGTGGTGCAGGGGGTCATCGCCACCAACGGCCACCGGGTCGTCCCGCACCTGCGGGCCGGGCGCCCCGACGGGGAGTGGGTCAGGCACGACGCGGCCGACGAGCTGCTGAGCAGCCGCAACCTGGAAGTGGTGCGGCGCGCCGAGTGGGCGGTGGTGAACGAGTGGGGCACGGGCACGCGCGCGCAGATCAAGGGGCGCGACGTGTGCGGCAAGACCGGCACGGCGCAGGTGTACGCGGCGTCGGCCGGGACCAAGGAAGAGGACCTGCCGCCGGAGATGTGGGACCACGCCTGGTTCGTGGGGTTCGCCCCCAAGGACAACCCGCGTGTCTCCTTCGCCGTCATCGTGGAGCACGGAGGGCACGGCGGCACCGCGGCCGCGCCCATCGTGAAGCGCGTTCTGGAGAAGTTCTTCGAATCCGAGGAGAAGCCGGCCCGCCCGCAGGCGCCGCCTCCCGGACAGGTGGCGCATGCTCGAACGCCGAGCGCTGGGTGAGTTCGACTGGGTGCTGATGTCCGCCATGCTGGCGGCCACCGGGCTCGGTCTGCTGATGCTGTACAGCTCGACGTACCTGCAAGGCGGGGCGCTGTTCTACCGGCAGCTCGCCTGGCTGGGTGTGGCCCTGGCCGGCTTCGCCTTCGTCGTCTCGGTGGACTACCGTTTCTGGGCCGGTCTGGCCATCCCCGCCTACATCACCTGCTGCGTGCTCCTGGTGGTGGTGCTGTTCACCGCCCGGGTGATCCAGGGAACGCGCTCCTGGCTGGAGTTCGGGGCCTTCAACTTCCAGCCCGCGGAGCTGGCCAAGCTGGCCACCATCATGATGCTGGCCCGCTACGTGGAGGAGAAGAAGGGCTTCGGCCTGACCGGGCTGAGCCTGCTGGCGCTGGGGGGGATCGTGGCCCTGCCGGTGCTGTTGATCATGGCCCAGCCGGACCTCGGCTCCACCCTGCCGTTCCTCCCGCTGATGTTCGTCATCGTGGTGCTGTCGGGGATCCGCTGGAAGGTCCTGATGGTGCTGGGCCTCATCGGCATCCTGATGGTCCCGGTGGGGTTCTTCATGCTCAAGCCGTACCAGCAGGAGCGGGTCCGCACGTTCATGGATCCCATGAGCGATCCGCAGGGGGCAGGGTGGCAGGTCCTGCAATCCCGCATCGCCGTCGGGTCCGGCGGGCTGTGGGGCAAGGGCTTGTTCGGAGGGTCGCAGGGACAGCTCCGATTCCTCCCCGAAAGCCACACCGACTTCATCTTGTCGGTGCTCGGCGAGGAGCTTGGTTTCGCGGGCGCCGCGTGCGCCCTGGTGATCTACTTCGTCCTGTTGAGCCGGATCGTGTCCGCCGCGCGCAGCGCGCGCGACCGTCTGGGCGCCTTCATCTGCATGGGCGTGGCCGCGGTCATCGGCTCGCAGAGTCTCGTCAATATCGGGGTGATCCTGGGTCTGATGCCCACGACGGGCATCCCCATGCCCCTCATGTCCTATGGAGGATCGTCTCTGGTCACGACATTCGTCGCGCTCGGGCTGGTCCTCAATGTGAGGATGAGATGCCTGGTGAATTGAAGCCTCGGCGCCGCCGGCGCGGGGGCAGAGGAAGAGGGCGCCGCAGGGGCGGCGCGCGTCGTCAGCAACAGCTCAACAACGGAGAAGCGTCCGCGGGCGCCGGTGAGGCGGCCGTGGCCGCCCTGCCGGAGCAGGACGAAGGCGCCGGGCAGGTGATGGCCGGCGGCGCGCACGACGCCGGAGAGGCGGCGGAGTGGGCCCCCGAGCCGTCCGGCCCCCCGCGGGCGGGGGGCCGGGGTGGATCGGCCCCCTGGCGCGACGATCTCACGGAGCCCTACGAGGCCCTGGGGGACCAGGGGACCGCCCCGGCCGAGAGCCCCGGCCGCGCCGGGCCGGCCGCCGAGGCGGGCGGAGGCGAGGCCGCTGAAGCAACGGCCGGAGACGGCCACGCGCCGGCCATCTCCATCGACGGCAAGCCCGAGCGCGGGAGGCGCAAGAGAGGCTCGCGCGGCCGCAGGCCCCGCG
>DATEEA010000014.1:0-13848 GCA_035281445.1 Candidatus Polarisedimenticolia bacterium | reverse complement strand
CGAGGGCCGCGGGACGCTCGGCGGCGCTGGGCCGGGCGCTGCAGCGGCTGGCGCACGCGCAGGCCCGGTCGGGGGAGTCGGCGGCCGCGGCCCGCAGCCTGGAGCAGGCCGAGCAGGTCCTGCGCCAGGCCGCCTCGGGGGGAGAGCCGGACGCGGCCGTGCATCTGGCGCTGTTCCTCTTCGCGGAACGCCGCTTCGAGGAAGCGGCGCGCCTCTTCGGCGAGACGGCGGATCGGCTGGGCCGGGCGACCGCGGGCTCCGCGGAGGCGGCGGGCTCCGGCCAGGCCGAGGCCTGGAGACGGCTGCGCGAGATCTGCCGGGAGAACAGGGCTTCCTCGCTGTACAACATGGCCGTGGACGCCCTCAACAGGGCGCAGTTCAGCGAGGTGGAGCGCCATCTGGAGCCGGTCTGCGCCTCGGGCCCCCGCTGGGAACGGGCCTGCGCCGCGCTGCGCCCGATCGCCGCCCGCAGGGAGGAGGCCTTCCTCCGGACGGTGGCCGGACACGAGGCGGCCCTGGCCCGCGAGCCGCGCTCGGCTCCCGACCTGCTCGCTCTGGGGGACCTGCACGCGCAGCTCGGCCACGACGACAAGGCGATGGAGTACTACCGCCGCCTGCAGGCGATGCAAAGCGACGCCCCGGGGCTCGCCGACCGGATCGCCGCGGTGACCGATCCCGGTCCCCTCCCCGAGCTTGCGCGCGAGGCGCTGACTCCGGGAGGCCGCGTCCGCATCGTGCACCACCGCGCCTCGCTGGGCGCGGATCTGGAGCGGGCGGCCAAGGCCGCCTGGCTGCGAGTCACCACCTCCCTGGGCGAGGACTCCCTGCGCGGCGAGCTCACCGTGGTCGTCCATCCCACGCGCCGGGTCTTCCGGCAGATGTCGGGACGGAGGGTCGGCGGACTGGTGAAGGGCTACTACAGCCGTGGGACGATCCACCTGTTCGAGACGCCGTCGCACACGCTGGTGGAGTGGGTCTCCACCTTGACCCACGAGATGGCCCACCACGCGGTGGAGCGGCTGTCCGGCGCCTCCGCTCCGCGATGGCTCAGCGAAGGGGTCGCCCGCTACGTGGAGGGGGACGCCGTCCTGGTGGATCGGGCGGGGGTGGCTCGCGCGGTGAAGGAAGGAAGGGTCCCTCCGCTGGAGCAGCTCGACGAGGTCATGGAGAGGGGATGGAACGACCCGGAGCTGTACCTCGACAGCCGGGACGTCTCCCTGCTGGTGGTGGAGGAGATCGTGCGCGGCCTCGGCCCGGGAGGTCTGGCCCGTGCGATCGCCGGGCTGGCCGAGCCGGCGCCGGAAGGGGGGCTCCAGGGCGTGGAGCGGGCGGCCGGCCGGACCCTCGCGGCGCTGGATGCCGCCTGGCGGGCCAGGCTCCCCGAGGCGGGCGCGCCGCCGGAGGAGGTCAGGCCTTGAAGGCGCGCAGCCTGCGGCAGGCCTCGTCCAGATCGGCGTCCTTCTTGGCGAAGCAGAAGCGCAGCTGCGTCCTTCCCTGGGACGGGTCGGCGTAGAACGAGGATCCTGGGACCGAGGAGACCCCCGCCTCGGCCAGCAGCCGGTCCGCGGCCTCCTTGTCTCCGGCCGCCTTCATCGTGCTGATGTCGGCCAGCATGTAGTACGCCCCCTGGGGAAGGATCGGCTCGAGTCCGGCCGCCGAGCACGCCTCGGCCAGCGCGCTGCGCTTGCGGGCGTAGGCCCGGCGCAGGTCGTCGTAGTAGGAATCGGGAAGGCGGAGCGCGGCGATCACGGCGTGCTGCAGGGGCGTCGGCGCGCAGATGTAGAGCAGGTCGTTGAGCAGCCCGAGGCGCGAGGCCAGCCGGCGCTCGGCCACCGCGTAGCCCAGGCGCCACCCGGTCATGCTGTAGGTCTTGGAGAAGCCGGACAGGGTGATCGTCAGATCCTCCATGCCGGGCAGCGATCCCAGGCTCACGTGCCGCCGGCCGTCGTACAGGATGCACTCGTAGATCTCGTCGGTCACCGCCACCACGCCGCGGTCCCGGCACAGCCGTGCGATCCGCTCCAGCTCCTCCCGGGTGAAGACCTTCCCCGAGGGGTTGGAGGGGGTGTTGATCACGATGGCCCGCGTGGCCGGCGTGAAGGCGGCCTCCAGCTCGCGCTCGTCGATCTCCCAGCCGGGAGGCCGCAGCGGGACGAAGCGCAGGCGCGCCCCGCACAGCGACAGGATGTTGGCGTGGTAAGAGTAATAGGGTGAGAAGAGGATCGCCTCGTCGCCCGCCTCGAGCAGGGCCAGAGCGGCCACCGCGAATCCCCCCGTGGAGCCCACGGTGACGACCACCTCGCTCGCCGGGTCGCAGGCGATGCCGTTGCAGGCGGCCATCTTGCGCGCGATGGCCTCGCGCAGCGGGTCGATCCCCTCGAACTTGGAATAGATGTTGCGGTCGGCCCCGATGGCCTCCATGGCCGCCGTCTTGATCGGATCGGGGGTGGGCTGGTCGCAGATCCCCTGTCCCAGGTTGATCCCCCCGGCCTTCTCGCACTCGCGGGTCATTCTCCGGATGTCGGACTGGATGAGCCCCTCGATCCGGCGGGCGAACGAGGGGACGAAGCGCGCGGCCATGACCGGTACTCTACCACGTTGACAGAGGGGGCCGCGGCGTTATAATGCGGCGCTCTCGGCCGTTTCAATCGCCCAGCCCGGCAGACCGTTGCGAGGAGACACTCGATGAGGAAGGCCGTTCTCTACCTCGTGCTCGTCCCCATGCTTGCTTACGCCACGGCCGCGCAGGCCAAGAACCGCGACAAAGCGTGGGAGTTCGGGGCCTACGCCGCGCACGTGGACGCCGACCGGGACGCCGGAGTGGACAACGCGGTCGGTCCGGAGCTGCGCTTCGGCTACAACGTGACCGCCAAGGTGGGGGCGGAGCTGCTCTACGGCCGCACCAGCACCGAGGTGCTGGGGATCGACACCGAGTTCCAGAGAGTGGCGGTGGTCGTGACCGGCAACTTCCTCACCGATCGCGAGATCAGCACCATCCCCTACATCACCGCCGGCCTGGGGATCATCACCGGAGAGGTGGACACGGAGCCGGAGGCGTTCGACGCGGGGACGATCCTCATGCTGGGGGTCGGTGCCCGCACCTTCTGGCACGATGACTGGGGGGTGCGGTACGAAGTGCGGTACAACCACCAGGACTGGTTCGAGGAGAACCAGGACGAGTACGTCCTCGCCCTGGGGATCACCTACCTGCTCGGGGGAGAGAAGTGACAGTCCCCTGACCCACCGTAAAAAACAATTTCACAACATCTTGACACTCTGTTAGCTATCAGCGTATAGTTCGCGCACGCCACTGAGGACCTGGTTTTTCGGCCGATCCCTTGCCCCGGCCGGAGAATCAAGGGGCCGGGTTTGATTGGGGCCCGGCCCAGGGGAGAGACTACCGGAACGACTCGACGTACAGTGGGTGGCTGTGCGGCACCCGTGGTGTCTGCGGCACCCGGATACCGCCTCCCCCGGACCACGCTACGTTGAGTTGAGCGCCGACCTCCCCCTCGAACCCACCCGGGACGGAACTCCCGGCAAGAAAAGGCTTTCGCCAGCGAACGTCGGATCGTTTGCTCCGAGGAGCTTCCGCGGGGCGGGGTGTGCCAGAGACCCCGGCCGGACCTGCCTTCCGGCCGAGGCTCCCCCCGCCCGTGTGCGGACGCGCCGGGAGCGTGATATCGCGCGGCCCCGTCGGGCCGGGCACTCGAAAAAGGGGGTTGAAAGGAAATGGGCGGGTTCGATGGGAAGCTCATCCGGCCGTCAACCTGGCTGAAGCAGGGTGCGGCGGGGATCGGCGTCACGATCGGGACCGGCAGGCAGGGCCGATGGGCACGCTTCAGATCGCACCTCACGTTCGAGTCGTTCGCGCGCGTGGCGGCCGACGCCGTCATCGTCAACCTGTGCTTCCTGGCGGCGTTGATCGTGCGCCTTCTGCTGGAGACCTCCAAGGGGGATCCGGACACCACCGGGGGTCAGCTCGGCCTGGCCCTGTCGCTGTATGCCTCCCACGCATGGCTCCTCACCTCCATCTGCCTGGGGGTCTACGCGCTGACCGGCTTCTACACCAAGGGGCCGCTCTACCGCGGCCGCCTCAAGGCCCTCGCCGTGCTCCACGCGGTGAGCCTGGCCTACGTCCTGTTCGGCTTCGTCCAGTACCTGGCCGAGGCGAAGAGCTGGCTGACTGTCGTGCCGCGCCTCGCCCTGTTCATGGGCTGGGGGCTGACGCTCGTGGCCACCGCCGCCAGCCGGCTCTGGTCCAACATGTGGAGGACGGTGATAGAGCGTGAAAAGCCGATGCGCCCCGAGCTGAACCGCAAGGGGCCCATCCGCCGGGTGCTGGTCATCGGCGGGGCCGGGTACATCGGGTCGGTGCTCTGCCGTCAGCTCCTGGAGCAGGGCTACTCGGTGCGGGTCCTGGACGCGCTGCTGTACGGCAAGGACTCCCTCACCGACCTGGAGCAGGATCCCCGCTTCGAGCTGATCGTGGGAGACTCCCGGGACATCGGCTCGGTCTTCTCGGCGATGCTGGGCGCCGACGCCGTCGTCCATCTGGGAGAGCTGGTGGGGGATCCTGCCTGCGCCCTCGACGAGAAGCTGACGCTGGAGATCAACCTGGCGGCCACCAGGATGCTGGCCGAGGCGGCGCGCGGATACGGCGTCAAGCGCTTCATCTACGCGTCGTCGTGCAGCGTGTACGGGCTCAACGAGGAGCTGCTCGACGAGAGCTCCGAGCTGAACCCGGTCTCCCTCTACGCCAGGGCCAAGATCGGCTCGGAGACCGCGCTGCTCGATCTCAACGACGAGAGCTTCCACCCGGTCATCCTGCGCCTGTCCACGGTGTTCGGGCTCTCGCCGCGCCCGCGCTTCGATCTGGTGGTCAACCTGCTCGCGGCCAAGGCCGCCCGCGAAGGGGAGGTCACCGTCTTCGGGGGCTCCCAGTGGAGGCCGTTCGTCCACGTGTCGGACGTGGCGCGCGCCATGGTCTGCTGCCTGCAGGCGCCGCTGGAGTCGGTCAAGGGGCAGGTGTTCAACGTGGGGAGCGACGATCACAACTACTCCATCCAGCAGATCGGCGAGATGGCCCACTCCCTGGTCCCCTCGTCGCGGCTGGTGAGCGAGGAGGACAGCGCCGACCGCCGCAACTACAGGGTCTCCTTCGCCAAGATCCGGACGGTCCTGGGCTTCACCTGCCACCGCACGGTGGAGTCGGGGATGAGGGAGATCATCGGGGCGCTCAACGACGGCAGGATCCGGGACCACCGCCTGGCGCGCTACAGCAACCACAAGACGCTCAGCGATCCCAACGGACAGCCGGGCCTCAGGAGGCGGCACATCAGCGATCTGTACCAGCCGGCTCCAAGGATGCCCCTGCGGCCGGTCTCGGTGGGCGGGCGCCAGTAGCCCTGGTGGACATCCGGCGGGTGGCGCCGGGCGCGCGGAGCCTCCATACTCGGCCCTGCTGAGGAGGAACTCCGACCGTGTCCGGCCATCCCCGCCTGATCGGAATCGCCGCCAGGCTCTATTTCCTGTGCGTGGCGGCGCTGATCCCGATCATCCGCCCGGCCATGCCGGCCAACACGGCGATCTTCGACTACCCCAATCTCGCCTTCATGGGGCTGTCGGGGCTGTACCTGCTCTTCTACCGCAAGCTGACCTTCAGGCTCCTGGCGCCGCTGGGCGTGATCGTCTTCGCCAGCCTGGCCGCCACCGTCAACAGCGAGCATGTCTCCACCAACATGATGACCCTGGCCCAGGAGCTCTACCTGTTCGCCTTCCTGACCGTCCTCTTCAACATGATCGAGTCGGAGGCGGACATGCTGTTCCTCCTGCGCTGCTGGTTCCTCATGGCGGCCGTGGAAGGGGTGATGCTGCTCTCGGAGCTGACCGCGAACGTCGCCGTGCGGGCGCGCGGGACGTTCGAGAACCCCAACATGGCCTCCTCCTATCTGGGGGTCAGCGTCTTCCTGGTGGTGGTGCCGCGGATCGTCCCGGGCATGGCCCTGCGGCTGCTCGTCTTCGCCCCCATCCTGCTCGGGGTCATCGCCACCAAGTCCATGAGCGCGCTGCTGGGGGTGTGCGCCGGCGGAGCCGTGCTGGCGGCCATCCACTGGACGAGGGCGACGGCGAAGGAGCGCCGGCGCCTGGCCGCCGCCGGCGGGCTGACGGTGGCGGCCGCCGCCGTGGTGCTCCCCGGAGTCCTCTCCACCCACAACTACGCCAACCGCCTCGACGACAGCGCGGGTGGCCGCAACCTGATCTGGGAGGCGGGGATGGAGAGCTTTCTCCACAACCCGCTCGGGGTGGGGATCGGCCCGGCGGGCTTCCAGTACACCAAGGTCATCTCCGGCGGCCCGTTCAAGGGGACGACCCGCAAAGAGCTCCACAGCGATTACCTCTCGTTCCTGGTGGAGAGAGGGGTCTTCGGCTTCCTGGGGCTCCTGATGTTCCTGGGGAGCATCGCCTTGATGCTCTGGCGCTGCCTGACGGCCGCCAGGGACCGCCCCTCTCTCTTCATGGCCATGGCGCTGTCGGGGATGTTCCTGTTTTCCTGCATCGACGCGCTCAGCCACGAGGTGCTCCACTACCGGCACGTCTGGCTGGCGCTGGCGCTGGCGGTGGCCCAAGAGAGGCTGGTGCGGCTGGCGGTGGTCTCTCGGGCGAAGGCCGCCTGGCGGGCCGCGCCCGGAGCGGCCCCCGCGGCCTGAGGGGTCAGCTCCCCGCGCGGCGCGTCCTGGCCGGGGACCTGGAGACACCCGCCACGGTGGCGGAGGAAGGGCCCTGCAAGGAGGCCGCCGAGCCCGCCCCGGAGTCGGCCGAGTCGATCGCCGGGGAGCCTGCCGTCAGGCGGAAGTCCCCCGCCTGGGGCGACACCCACAGCGGGTCGGCCTCCAGGCCGTGGAGCTCCATCCCCGTGGCGGCGACGAACCCGGCGAGCGTCGCGTGCTTCACCGAGCCCCAGGTGATCATCGTGTCCGGGACGGAGTGCCAGACCAGGTCGTGATCGATGGTGGTGCCGGGTATCGACTCGGTGTCGACCCGGATGTTGCCGCGGGTGCGGGGACCCTGGATCGCGTTGTCCACGCTGATGTTGTTGGCCAGGCGGCAGCCGGTCGATCCGCCCTCCACGTTGATGCCCGCGGTCACGTTGCGGTAGACGGTGTTGTTGAGGATCGTCTGCCCCGTGGATCGCAGCACGTCGATGCCGTGATCCCCGTTGTCGTAGGCGATGTTGCTCACGATCAGGTTGTCGTGGGCCCCGTTGTAGATCTGGATGCCGGTGTCCTCGTTGTGGTGGGTCACGTTGCGGACGATGGTGTTGCCGCCGCTGCGCACGTCGATGCCCGGGGCGGCCCGGGTGTAGCCGCGGGCGTTGTAGGCCGAGATGTTCTTCTCCACCAGGTTGCGGGTGGCGGCGTTGTTCAGCTTGATCCCGCCGTCGGTGTTCTCCACGGTCACGTTGCCGGTCACCACCGAGTCGCTGGTGTTGTTGAGGTAGATGCCCGCCCGCGTCATCCCGTCCACCGGCTCGCCGGCCCGTGTGACGTGGTTGGCGGCGATGGTGACGAACGAGGAGTCCTTGGCGTAGATGCCGTAGGACACGGTGTCGGCCACGGTGAAGCCCCTCACCACGATCCACGATTTCGCGCTGATCTGGAAGCCGTAGGTGGGGCTGGTGACGGTGACCGACGCTCCGTCGGCCGCCCTCAGGACGATGGGGCTGCCGGGCAGTCCCGAGCGGGCCGGCGACACGCGCTCGTTGTACAAGCCGGAGGCCACCACCACCTCGTCGCCGGGGAAGGCCTCGTCCGCCGCCTGGTCGATGGTGCAGAAGGGGGCGGACGGGGTCCCCTCCCCGTCGTCGTCGCAGGCGGGATGGGCCTGGTCGACGTGCAGGACAGCCGGCGCGGCGGGCGAGGCGGCGCACAGAGCCATCGCGGGCATGAGCAGAAGGTGCGGACGGAGCATCGCATCATCATACCTTCATGTCCGGGATCGGGCCATCGGTCATCTTTCCAGGTGACGTCCATCTTTGTTCCGAATGTTTCACTCTTCCTTGACCGGTCGCCGGACGTCGCGTATAAGAAGCAGGACAGGGGGCATCCCCGTGGGAGGGGCGCGGTGCAGCACGACGACGAGATCCTGACCAGCAGGGAGGCACAGAAGCTCCTCAAAATCGGCCGGACCAAGCTCTGGGCGCTCACCAGGGCGGGCACGCTTCCGGCCTACCGCATCGGCACCGGAAGGACCTCGGGGCTGCGGTACAAACGCTCGGAGCTCCTGCGCTGGCTGGAGGCCAACCGGTACCGGCCGGGCCGGGACGGCTCCCGGTGAGGCGCCGCTGGCCGCTGGCCCTGCTGGCGGCCCTGGCCGGCGCCGTGGTCTGGGCGGCCGCCATCGAGCCCTACCATGTCGGCCTGCACGAGCTGACCGTCCCGCTGGCCGGCCTGCCGGCCCCCTTCGAAGGCTACAGGATCCTGCACATCTCGGACTTCGAGTCGGGGACGCCCGGCACCCGCGAGAGCCAGGTGTCGGCCATCGCCCGCCGCGCACGGCCCGATCTGGTCGCCGTGACGGGCGATCTGGTGGACAAGGACCTCTCCCGATCCGACCGCATCGCCGCCTTCAGGCGGATGGCTTCATGGCTGGGGACCCTGCGGGCGCCCGACGGTGTCTGGTTCGTCCAGGGACACGGCGAGCGCAACGCGTGGATCGATCTCGAGGACATGGACGCGGCGCTGGCCGGGGCAGGGGTGCGTCCGTTGTGGGACGACCTGGCCGTGGTGCGGCGCGGCGGCGCGGCCCTGGCCGTGGCCGGGGTGAAGGTGCGCGACTACGGAGCGCAGGGGGCATGGCGGCACGGTTCCGGCTGGGCCCGGGCGGGTCCCACCCAGCGCGCTCACGTGCTGGAGCTCGGCGGGCCCCCGGGAGGCGCGGAGCTTCGCGGGAGGATGCGCGCCTCCACCGAGGCCGACTCCATCGGGGTGGTGGCCAGGAGCACCCTGGGAGAAGGCGGAGATCGCTTCTATCTCGCCGTCCGCCGGCCGGATCAGGTGTTCCTCGCCGCCTCGGCGCGCGGGACGATCTACGCCCGGGGGGAGCTGCGGCGGAGCCCGGTCCACGCGGGGAGGTGGCACCGCTTCAGGGTGAGGGTGGACGGGGAGACGGAGGCGCGGCTGCGAGGCAAGGTCTGGCCGGAGGGCGAGCCGGAGCCGGAGGCCTGGTCGCTGGACTACGTGGACGAGGGCCCGGGCCGCATCCCGAGCGGCCGGCTCGGCCTCTACGCGCGCGGGCCGGGGATGAAGGAGTTCGAGGATCTCGAGGCGGACGGCGCGCGGGCCGACGCCTGGCGCGAGGCGCTTCCTTCCGACGCGGTCTCCGCGCTGGCGGCGAAGGCGCCTCCCGGGGCGCCGATCCTCCTTCTCTCCCACACGCCCGACGTCTTTCCCGACGCCGCCCGCGCCGGGATGGGGCTGGTGCTGGCGGGGCACACGCAGGGAGGACAGGTGAGGCTGCCCTTCATCGGCGCTCTGGCCACCTTCACGCGGCTGGGACGGGGCTATGCCCAAGGGGTGTTCGCCGCGGGAGGGACGACGTTGTTCGTGAACCGCGGCGTGGGGACCAGCCGGCTCCCCATCCGCTTCCTCTCTCCTCCTGAGGCCGCCCTCATCGTGCTGGAGGGAGCCTGACCGCATGCGGGCGGCGCTGGTGCGTGCCTACATGCGGCTGCGTCAGCGGCCGATCCTCCGCCGTCTGTCCGAGATGGAGCAGTCCCAGTGGCTGCCGCCCGAGCGGCTCGCCGAGCGGCAGCTCCGCAGGACGCGCGACCTGCTGCGGCACGCCGCGCGCGAGACGGCCTACTACGGGGCGCTGTTCCGGAAAGCCGGGTTCGACCCGGAGATCCGCTCGCTGGAGAATCTCCGCTCACTGCCTCCGCTGGACAAGACCATCCTGGAGGCGCGGTTCGACGACCTGAAGTCGCGCCGCGCGGGCCGGGCCGTCATTCGCCACACGGGGGGCTCCACGGGGCGGCCGGTGCGCGTCCTCGTCGACGAGGCGGAGCTCGCCTCCCGGGCGGCCAGGCAGCACCTGAGCCTGATGTGGCTGGGCTGGGAGCCGGGCAGGAGGGTGGCGTTCGTGTGGGGCTCCGACACGGATGCCCGCGAGCACCGGGGCGCATGGGGCCTGACCAAGGATCGCCTGCTGGGGACGCTCTGGCTCGACGCCTTCTCGCTGCGCGACGACACGCTGGAGCGGGATCTGGAGCGCCTGCGCCGCCACGACCCCTGGGCCATCGTGGGGTACCCTTCGAGCCTGGCGCTGCTGGCCGGGCGGGCCCCCGCGGGCTGGCCGCCGCCCTCATTGAGGGGCGTGCAGACCTCCGCCGAGACGCTGTCTCCGCAGGCGCGTGAGCGGATCGAGAGGGGATTCGGCCGCCCGGTCCTCGACCGCTACGGCTGCCGCGAAGCGGGGATCGTGGCGCACGAGTGTCCGGAGGGGAGCATGCACGTCGCCGCGGAGTCGGTGCTGATGGAGACGGACGGCGGCGAGGTCCTGCTGACCAGCCTGGACAACATGGCCATGCCGCTGATCCGCTACCGCAACGAGGACATGGCCGAGCTGTCCGGCCCGCCGTGCCCGTGCGGCCGGGGGACGCCGGTGGTGCGGGCGATCCTGGGCCGCCGATCGGACATCATCCGATCCCCTTCCGGCCGGCTCCTGCACGGGGAGTTTTTCACTCACCTCTTCTACGGCGTGGAGGGAGTGGAGCGCTTTCAGGTCCGCCAGACCTCTGCCTCGTCGCTGATCATCACCACCGTGTCGCGCGCGGCGTTCGACGCCGCGGCCCGCCGCCGCCTCGAGGAGATGATACGGCGCCACGGGGACGAGGCCTTCGAGGTGACCTGGCGCCAGGCGGACGATCTCCCGTCGGGTGCGTCGGGGAAGTTCCGCTTCACCCTCTCCGATCTCTCCGATGTCGTCCCTCCCGATCGGCCGCAGGATGAGGAAAACCCCGCAAAGCAGGACCGGTGAAGTTCTTGAAGGTTCGTTCTTGACATGTGTTACGACTTGACTATATTCCGGGGTGTCATCGCGGCATCAGGATCAAGTGAGCCGTGAGTCGCGATGACGGCCTCGCACCAGGAGGCCGGATCGAAGGCACCCCCCGCACGCTTCTCCCGCCCCCGCTCTGGGAGAAGAAGGGCGACGGCACAACACCCCGCAACGCCGTCGGCCGCACCCTTTAAGGGTCGTCATCTCGTCATGCGCCAGGGAGGAGTCTGCCATGGCACGTGTGCGGCCAGTGACAGCTCTCATCTTCGCGGTTGCGGCTCTGTGCGTCGGCCCCTCCTCGCCGGACGCGGCCTCGGCCCCCTCCAACCTGAGGGTGGACGGGATCGCCGCCAACGACCATGTTGTCTCGCCGAATCCCACGTTCTGCTGGGATTTCGGAGGTCTCCAGACGAACTGGCAGGTCCAGGTCGACGACGACGCGGCCTTCGCGCCCACGGGCGCCGAGGGGGCGGCCGCTGTGTGGTTCTGGGACAGCGGGACGCAGGACAAGGGCGCCGCCGGCTCCCTGCGCTGCGCCGTGATGCGCGGGATCGCCCCGCCGGGCTCGGTGTCCAGGAGCCTCGACCGCAGGCTCGACGCGGTGCACTGGCGCGTGCGCGTCCGCTCCGGCGGCGCGTGGAGTCCCTGGGCCGCCTCCGTGCTGCGCGTGAACCAGCCCCCCCGCGCCGCGTCGGTCGAGATCACCCATGACGACAGGCCCTCCTCCGACCCCGCGGTGGCTTCCGCCGCCGTGGACGAGGGGGCCGTCTACCACGTCTCGCCCGAAGGGAGCGACGAAGCGCGCGGCACCAGCGAGGCGCCGTTCAGAACCCTGTCGCGGGCGATGCGGGCGCTGGCCGCCGGCGACACCCTGGTGGTGCGCGGCGGCCTGTACGAGGAGAGCCTGCGGATCACCGCCCGCGACGGCTACGCGCGGGGCGAGGCCGGCCGGCCGATCGTGGTGAGGGCCGCGGCGGACGAGACGCCGGTGCTGCGCGCCCCCGCTTCGGGGAGCCGCACCGCGCTGACCATCGGCCCCGATCCGCGGATGGCCGGATGGGTGTTCGAGGGGCTCACCTTCGACGCCTCCTCGACGGCGGTGGCCCTGCACGGCGTGCGCGACGTGACGCTGCGCGGATGCCGGTGGATGGGATCCTCGGCGGGCGGCGGCGCGGCGGCCGTCTCCGTGCAGGGTGAAGGAGAGGGTGTCCGGATCGAGACGTGCGTCTTCGACCGGCCGAGGCGCGTCCAGATCGACGTCTCGGCGGCCTCGGGCCTGGCCATCGTCGGCAACGAGTTCAGCGGCTTCGACGGCGGCCACGCCGTCCTGGTGCACGGCGGGTCGGGCGGCGGCCATCTGATCGCGGACAACACTTTCCGCGACGCCTCCGGGGCGGCCGGGGCGATCGAGCTGTCCGGCGGCACGGCCGGGACGCGGGTTTCCTTCAACGTCTTCTCCAATCTCCGCGGCGGCCCGGACACCTTCGCCGTCCGCGCCTACCGCGGAGCCGGCCTGCTGGTGGAGAGCAACGTGTTCCACCGCGTGGAGGGGCCGGCCCTGCTGCTGTCCGAGCGCGCGCCGGCCGGGACCTACCGCAACAACATCTTCTCGCACTGCGGCCTGGGCCTGCTGTTCCAGGGCGGCGCCTCTTCGGCCGCCTCCTCCATGGTGGACTTCAATCTCTTCCACGCCAACGGCGCCGACGTGGATCTCCGCTCCGCGAGCGAATCGCTGCTGGACCATGCCCCCGCGGGGAACTGCTTCGGCGGCCAGGGCTCCTCGTGCGACCCCCGCTTCGAGAACGCCTGGGCGGGGGACTTCCGCCTGCGCGCGGGCAGCCCGGCCGTGGACGCGGGGGACCCCTTCTCCTCCGTGCCCGAGGGAGGCGGCCAGCGCGCCGACATCGGGCGGTTCGAGCGTGGGGCCGGAGATCCCCCCTACGATCACCAGCCGCGCTTCGTGGTAGGCGACGCCACACCGAGGATCCGCTTCTCGTTCGCCGATCTCGACACACTGCGCCCCGAGGCGCCTCCGGGGAGCGGGCAGGCCCGCTTCCAGGTGCAGATCGACACGCGCCCCGGGTTCGACGGGGCGGGGGCGGGTCCGCTGCTGGACTCCGGAGCGGTCGACTCGGGCTCCCTGGAGTACACCGTCCCCGAGGCTCGCGCCCTGCCGCCCGGCGACTACTACGTCCGGGTCAGGCAATGGGACGAGCAGGGCGCGGCCGGAGGCTGGTCGGACCGTGGTCTGCGCTTCCGCGTGACCCAGCCGAGCGCCGCTCCGAGACTCGCTTCGGCGCTCCCGGCGCCGGGAGCCGTCGCGGGGCAGGACGCGCAGGTCACCGCCCGCCTGGTCGCCGCCGGCCCGGGCGCGGATCGATCGAGCGTCGCGCTGTTCCTCAACGGCGAGAAGGTGGACGCGGCGGTGACCGGCGGCCCCCACGAGCTCACCCTCTCGGCGGCGCCCGGAAGACTCTTTCCCGCGGGATCGCGGGTGAGCGTCCGGATCGTGGCGTCCTCCCTCGATCCCTCCCAGCCGCGGCTGGACACCAGCTACGTCTTCACCATCGCCTCGGCCGCGCCGCGGGCCCCGTCCTCCCTGCGGGTGGGCCGGTGAATCCAGGAACCGAAAAGATGGAGCGGATCGGCGGGACCGCCGCCCTCGGCGCCCTGGTGGGGGTGGTCGCCGCCGGGACGTTGGTCCAGCTCCTGGTGCTCCTGCCCCCGGCTCGGGGCGAGGCGAGGCACGCCGCCTCCCGGCAGCAGGCGCCGGCGGCCTCCCCGGTCCCG
>DATEEA010000013.1:0-27731 GCA_035281445.1 Candidatus Polarisedimenticolia bacterium | reverse complement strand
GGTCTGCCGGGCCGCCGCGTCCCGCCGCGGCGGGCTCGGGGCGCCGCTCGAAGCGCGGGTCGAGGCGGTGCTGCGCGGGCTCGGGGACCCATGGTAGGCCGCGCGCTCCCGGCCTGGCTGGCGATCGCGTTCCTGCTGCTCGTCTCCCCGCACAGTCCCGCCGCCCAGGACGCCGCCTGCGCCATCCGCGGCGTGGTCCTGGACAAGGACTTCCGGATCCCCCTGTCCGGAGCGCGCGTCCTGGTGGCCGGGACCGCCCTGTCGGTTGTCACGCAGCCCGACGGCAACTTCGTCATCGATCGCCTCCCCCCCGGCACCTACACCCTCTCCGTCTCCAAGGACGGCTACGACCGGGAGGTGATCCCCGGCGTGGTGGCGGCCTCCGGCCGGCTGGCCGAGGTGCGGATCGAGATGGGCCAGGAGGTCCTGGAGATGGACGAGGTGGTGGTCACCGGGACCGATCTCCCCCTGGGCGGGGAGGCGGCGATGCTGGAGATCCGCGAGACCGCGGTGTCGGTGCAGGACTCGCTCTCGTCGGAGATCATGAGCAAGGCCGGAGCCGGCGACGTCGCCTCCGCTCTCAAGTTCGTCGTGGGCGCCTCGGTCGCCGACGGCAAGTACGCCACCGTGCGCGGGCTGAGCGACCGCTACACCGGCACCACGCTCAACGGCGTGCGCATCCCCAGCGCCGACCCGCGCCGCCGCGCCGTGCAGGTGGACATGTTCCCCACCGGCACCATCGAGAGCCTCACCGTCACCAAGACCTTCACCCCCGACCGGCAAGGGGACTTCACCGGCGGCGGCCTGGACATCCACACCCGGTCCATCCCCGACGGGCCGCTCCTCTCCTTCGGCGCGTCGCTCGGAGACAACTCCCTGGCCACGGGCAGGGAGGGGACCCTCACCTACGCCGGGGGAGGGGTGAGCGGCTTCGCCTTCGACGGAGGCGAGCGCGCGCTTCCCGCGGGGGCGACCCGGCCGCTGCCGACCTTCCCCGGGTTCTCCGCCCGCCCCTCCACCCAGCAGATGGAGGCCTCCGCGGAGTACGACCGCCTGGTTCGCTCCTTCACGCCGGTCATGGGGGTGAGCACGACCTCCCCAGGCCACGACACCTCGCTGTCGCTGGCCGCCGGCAACCGGTACGAGATCGGCAAGGCGGTCATCGGGGTGATCGGCTCCATCACCCAGTCGCACAAGCACGACGCCTACTCCGGCGGCGCCAACAACACCGCCGTCGTCTCCGACCCCTCGCAGGGGATCACCGTCACCAAAGAGCGGGCCGACAGTCGGGGCGTCGAGGAGGCGCTGCTGGGGGCCCTGGCCACCGTGGTGGTGCGGCCGGCCCGGGACCACGAGGTCTCGCTCAACCTCATCTACAACCGCTCGGCCGAGGACGAGGCGCGCTTCCAGGTGCAGGACACAGGGTACCCGGCCACCGAGCAGAACCAGAGCCTCCATTACACCGAGAGGATGGTCGGCTCGGCGCAGCTCCAGGGACGCCACCTCCTGGCGGGGCTGCGCGGCGCGACCCTGGAGTGGAGGGGCTCCTGGAACACCACCGAGCAGGACGAGCCGGACGTGCGCTTCTTCCGCAACAGCTTCAACCTGGAGACGCTCACCGCAGAGATGCCCGCCAACAGCACCGAGGCCCAGAACACGCGGCGGATCTTCCGCACCATCCAGGAGGACAACCTCCAGGCGGGGGCCGATCTCAGCCTCCCCTTCGAGCTGCGGGCTGGGGCGCCGGGCACCGCCAAGGCCGGTCTCTACGCCGAGACCAGCGACCGCGGGTACGAGCAGCGTTCCTTCACCTACCGCTTCCCCCAGCAGTTCGGCGGGTTCACCAACCCCGCCCGGGCCCAGAACCTCGCCCTGGCGCGCTTCACGGCGTCGTCGCCCGGCGAGCTCTGGACCGACGTCTTCCTGAGCCAGACCCGCATCGGCCTGGCCGGCAATTCCCCCCCGGCGCCCAACCAGCTTCTGTGGACCATCGTGCCCCTGGGGGACGACGTGGACTACGACGGAACCCAGGCCATCGCCGCCGGCTACGCCATGGCCGACGTCTCCCTCGCCCGGGGCCTCAAGCTGATCGCCGGGGCGCGCTACGAGACCACCCGGCTGGAGGTCGTCCCCTCCAACCAGGCCTTCGGCAGGGTGGAGGTCATCCAGGTGCAGCCCAGCGGCGACCGGGCCATCGTGGAGGTGCCGCAGGAGGAGGCCTCCACATCGATCGACACCGCCCACGTCCTCCCGTCCCTCGGCGTGGTGTACGAGCCGCGCGAGAGGATGAGCCTGCGGGCCACCTGGAGCCGCACCATCGCCCGCCCCAACTTCCGCGAGCTGGCCCCGGTGGCCACCGAGGAGTTCCTCTTCGGTGACGAGTTCATCGGCAACCCGGATCTGGAGCTGTCGGAGATCACCAACCTCGACCTGCGCTGGGAGTGGTTCCTTCGCCAAGGGGGTCTGCTCTCGGCCAGCCTGTTCCACAAGTCGGTCCGCGACCCGATCGAGCTGATCAGCTTCTCCGCCGGCGGCCGCAGCTTCATCCAGCCGGTCAACTTCGAGAAGGGGCGCGTGTACGGCCTGGAGGCCGAGGCGCGGGTCCCCATGGGGAGGCTCCGGCGCGGGCTGGAGGGACTGGAGGCCGGCGCCAACGTCACCCTCATCCGGTCGGAGCTCGACGTCCCCGCCCAGGAGCAGGAGTCCTTGCGATCGTTCGGCCTGGACGAGGAGACCCGCCGGCTGCAGGGGCAGCCCGATCACCTGCTGAACGTCCATCTGACCTGGGAGAACGAGCGGCTGGGGACGTCCGCCGGCCTCTTCTACAACCTGATCGGCGAGACGCTCCTCACGGGCGCGGCGCGCGGGGTGGAGGACGGCAGCCCCAACGTCTACGAGCAGCCCTTCGCCTCGCTCGACGTGAGCCTCAGCCAAGAGTTCATGAAGCGCTTCACCGTTGCCCTCAAGGCCAGGAACCTGCTGCGCCGGGAGAGAGAGAGTCTCTACCGCACCCCGGACGGTGAAGAGAGCGTCAAGACGCTGCGCGACACACCCGCCCTCTACACCCTGACCGGGGGGTGGTCGTGGTGATCGGAAGTCGTGACCGTACTGTCACCTTCCGGTCGCCGATTGGCGACGCGGATCCTGTCCAATCCATGCGTATGCGACTCACGGCGACCATCCTGCTGGCGGCCCTCGCCGCCGGCCCCTCCCAGGCGGCCCAGGAGCCGGGCCGGCAGGCCGGCGAGCCGATCGAGGACGCCCGTTCGGCCCTCTCCCGCTGGGTGGAGACCCAGGAGATCCTGTCGCGCGAGCGCAAGGAGTGGCGCGAGGCGCGCCAGCTCCTGGAGTCGCGCGTGGAGGCGCTGCGGCGAGAGGTGAGCCTGGCCGAGGAGCGCGCCGAGGAGGCGGAGAAGGGGAGGACCGACGCCTCCCGTGCCCGGGCGGAGCTGATGGAGGACCGCCGCGCCATCCAGGAGATCGCCGGAGAGCTGGCCGAGCGGATGGAAGGCCTGGAGCGGGGCGTGCGCGCGCTGTACCAGCCTCTGCCGCCGGTCTTGACCGAGAAGGTCAGGCCGCTGTACGAGAGGATGCCGGCCGAGCCCTCCGCCGCCGGGATCAGCCTGGCCGAGCGGTTCCAGAACGTGCTGGGGATCCTGGCCGAGCTGAACCGCCTGAACGCGGAGATCACCATGGCCACCGAGGTGAGGGCGCTCTCGGACGGCCGGCCGTCGGAGGTCAGGACGGTCTACCTGGGGCTGGGTCAGGCCTATTACGTCAGCGCGGGGGGAGAGGCCGGCGTGGGACGGCCCGGGGACGCCGGCTGGGTCTGGGAGGCCGAGCCCTCGCTGGCCCCCCGCATCAACGAGGTGCTGGACATCTTGAACAACAAGAGCTCGCCACGTTTCGTGCCGCTTCCGGTGACCCTGCGATGAGAGCCACCCCCGCTGTGTTGCTGCTGATGGTCGCTTCGCTGCCGGCCGCGGCCGAAGAGCAGGCGGCCGCCCCCTCCCTGCACGAGGTGGCCGCGGCCGCCGAGAGGGACCTGGAGGCGAGCCTGAAGGACCTGGCCGCCCTGCGCGAGTCGATCGCCCGCGAGCGCGCGCCGCTGGCCGCGGAGCTGGCGCGGCTTGAGGATCGGCTGGCCGGGCTGCGCCGGCGATCGGAGTCCGCCTCGCGCGAGGCGGACACCGGCAACCTGGAGCTGGCCTCCCTGGAGTCGGAGAACAAGCTCCGCCGGGACGAGCTCGTCTACATCGGCACGTTGCTGGACGAGTTCCGGGCCGGGTTCGAATCGAAGCTGAACGTGGGCGAGCAGGAGCGCTACGAGGCGGTCACCGCCTCCGCCCGCGGCGCCTCCTCCGATCCCGCTCTGCCCCAGGCGGAGAAGCTGGCCGTGCAGCTCGCGGTCGTGCACACGGCCATGGCCAGGCTCCAGGAGGCGGCGGGAGGCGAGAGGTTCGAGGGAAGGGCGGTCGATCCGCAGGGGAGGCTGGCCGAGGGACGCTTCGCCCTGATAGGGCCGGTGGCCCTGTTCGCCTCCTCCGACGGGCAGGCCGCCGGGCTGGCCATGCCCCAGACCGGATCGACGCGTCCCGCGGTCAGGCCGCTGGAGGCCGCGCTGGCCAGCCACGTGGCCGCCGTGGTCAGGACCGGGACAGGGATCCTTCCCGTGGACGCCACGCGGGGAGCGGCGCTCAAGGACCTCGTCCAGCGGGCCAGCCTCCTGCACCTGTTCGAGCGGGGCGGTCCTATCATGTGGCCGCTGCTGTTCGCCTCCATCCTGGCCCTGGGCACGGTGATCGAGCGGCTGGTGTTCCTGTTCCAGGAAGGACGCCGCCGCGACGGCCACGCCGTGCAGCGGATGCTCGACGGGGTGGAGACCGGCGACATGGAGGGGGCCGTCGCCGCCGGCCGCCGCTCGAAGGACTTCGTCTGCCGCGCGCTCACCGACGCCCTGGAGCACCGCGAGAAGTCGATCTCCAACGCCCTGGTCCTGGCTCAGTCGCTGGAGCTGAAGCGATTCAAGCGAGGCATTCCCATCCTGGACACGGTCATCACTCTGGCCCCCCTGCTGGGACTGCTGGGAACGGTGACCGGGATGATGAACTCCTTCGCCCTGATCGGAGGGGACCTCAACGCCCCTTCGGCCATCACCGGCGGCATCGCCGAGGCGTTGATCGCCACGGCCTTCGGCCTGGGGATCGCCATCACCGCGCTCATCCCCTTCAACTACCTCAACAGCCGGGTGGAGGAGGCCCGACACGAGCTGGACGCGGCCTCCACGCGGCTGGAGCTGCTGCTCCACCAGCCGCGCGAGGCCGCGCCCGTCCACCGCCAGCCCGAGCCGGTCCTGGCGGGGATCCGCTGATGCACGGAGCGGCGGCGGGGGAGGGGAAGAAGGCCCGCATCGAGATCATCCCCCTCATCGACATCATCTTCTTCCTGCTGGCCACTTTCGTCATGGTCTCCCTGTCCATGACCAGGAACCAGGGGGTGCAGGTGGCGCTGCCCAGCGCGGCGTCGGCCTCCACGCTGATGGAGCAGAAGGACCAGAGCAAGGCGCTGACCCTGAGCGTCAACGGCCAAGGGGAGGTCTTCTTCAACAAGGAGAAGATCACCTTGCAGCAGCTTCCGTTTCGCTTGCAGACCTTCGCCTCGGCGGAGAAGGACCCCAAGGTCATCCTCAACGGCGACGCCGCGGCCGACTTCAAGGTGGTCGTGGCCGTGCTCGACGAGGTCAGGAAGATCGGCATCCAGAAGGTCGGCATCTCGACGGAGAAGCGATGATCAGGCGCATGCTCGGGATCACCGCTGCCGTGGCGGCCCACGCCGCCATCCTCCTGTTCGGCGGCCTGCTCTTCGCCCCCCCCAAGGATGAGGGCGGCCCCTCCAGGAAGGTGGAGGTGGTCGATCTTCTGGACCCGGCGCAGGAGGACGCCTCCAGGAAGGAGGAGGCGCAGACGGAGCAGCCTCCCCAGGAGGCGGAAGCCGAGGCCGCGCAGCCGCTGGCCGAGGACCGGGAGATCCCCGACCTGGCCGAGCTGGCGCGCCTCGATGCCGCGGCCGCTGCTCCCGCGCTCGACGCCATGAGCCTGTCGGCCCTGGCCGACAGCCTCGACCCGGCCCTGGCCGCCGGCGGGGCGGGAGGCTTCTTCTCCACGCCGGTGGACCTTGGGTCGGGAGGGAGGATCGGCGGCACCGGCCTGGCTCCGGAGGGCCCCGCGGCCGACGCCATCCTGTCGCTCGACGAGCTGGACCAGCGGCCCCGGGCCCTCTTCCAGGCCGCTCCTCACTACCCCTTCGAGCTGCGCCGGCGGAAGATCGAGGGGAGCGTGCAGGTCCTCTTCGTGGTGGACGACCAGGGGCGCGTCACCGACCCGACCATCGAGAAGGCCACGCATCCCGAGTTCGAGAGGGCCGCCCTCGACGCGGTGAGGCAATGGCGCTTCGAGCCGGCCGTGAGGGCCGGCCGCAAGGTCCCCTGCAAGATGCGCGTGCCGCTGCGGTTCTCCACCGGATGAAACGCGCCCTCGCCGCCGCCGCGGGCCTGGCCGCCCTGCTGGTCTTCCCGGGGCACGCCGCCGGCGCAGCCGGGCAGGAGACCGCCTCCGGCCCGTGGAGCGATCCGGAGTTCCAGAGGCGCTTCGCGGCCAGCTACGCCGCGGCGGGGGAGCACGAGCCGCGCGTGTCGGTGGAGGAGCGCGCCGCCCTGGAGGGGATCATCCCCCTGATGGGGACCGACCTGGCGCAGGCCGCGGCCAGCCTGGCCCCGCTGGCCACGCCGGAGGCGAGCGCCGCGATCGACTTCACCCTCGGCAACATCCACTACCAGCTCGAGCGCATCGACGAAGCGATCGCCTCCTACCAGGCGGCGCTGGCCAAGTTCCCCGACTTCCGGCGCGCGCACAAGAACCTGGCCCTGGCCTCGGTGCGCGCCGGCCGGATGCCCGAGGCGGTGGGCGCCTTCACCAGGCTGATCGAGCTGGGAGGAGCCGACGCCTACAGCTACGGGCTGCTGGGGCACGCCTACGCCGCGCAGGAGCAGTTCCTGGCCGCCGAGTCGGCCTACCGGCAGGCGTCGCTGCTGCACCCCGTCTCGCTGGAGTGGAAGCTGGGGATCGTGCGCTGCCTCCTGCGCCAGCAGAAGCACGGCGAGGCCGCGGGACTCCTCGACGCGCTCCTGCACGAGCATCCCGGCCGGGCCGACTTCTGGCTGCTGCAGGCCAACGCCTACCTGGGGATGAAGCAGCCGATGGACGCCGCGCGCAACCACGAGATCCTGGCCCGCCTGGGGAAGGGGACGCCGGAGACGATGGAGACTCTGGCCGGCATCTACCTCAACGAGTCGCTGGCCGACCCGGCCGCACGCGCCTACGCCCGGGCCATGGAGATGGACCCCGGCTCCGCCGCCGAGCGCGGGGTGCGGGGAGCCGAGGCCCTGGCCGCGCGGGGAGCCGTGGAGCAGGCGTCCGCTTTGCTGGCGGCGGCCCGCGCCGCGGGGGGCGAGGCGATGGACCCCGCTCTGCTGCGCAGCGCGCTGCGGCTGCAGGCCCGCCTGTCCGCCGCCGAGGGAGGCGGGGCCGAGGCCGCGCGGATCCTGGAGGAGATCGTGGCGCTGGATCCGCTCGACGGAGAGGCCCTGATGCAGCTCGCCGATCTGCGGGCCCGCGGCGGCGACGTGGACCGGGCGCTGTTCCTCTACGAGCGGGCGGAGAGCCTCCCTCGCCACGAGTCCGACGCCAAGCTCCGCCGGGCGCAGCTCCTGGTGAGGCAGTCCCGCTTCCAGGACGCCGTGCCCCTGCTGCGCAGGGTGCAGGAGCTGACCCCGCGCGACGACGTGGCGCGCTACCTGGAGCAGGTGGAGCGGATCGCCCGCGGCCGGCCCTAGGCTCCGGCCCGGCCGCAGGGCCGCCGCGGCGCCCCTCTTGATCCCCCCATCCCCGCCGCCTAGCATGGGCCGGTGCCAGCGATGACCTGTCCGAGCTGTGGGCGGTCCCACGAACCCGGCGCCCGCCGCTGCGACGGCTGTGGCGCTCTGCTCGGCCCGGACGCCCGAACGGGGTCCTGGGCCGACGCTCCGACCGAGGCCCCCTCCGGGGCGGCGGGCTCCGCCGCGTCCGGAGCCCGGGCCGCCGTCTCCGCCCCCGATCTCGGCCCCCGCTACCAGATCCTCTCCGTGCTGGGGGAAGGGGGGATGGGGACGGTCTACAAGGCCCGGGATCGCGAGCTGGACCGGCTCGTGGCCCTCAAGGTGATCCGGCCGGATCTCGCCTCGCGCCCCGAGATCGTGGATCGGTTCAAGCGCGAGATCCTGCTGGCCAGCCAGGTGACGCACAAGAACGTGCTGCGCATCCACGACCTGGGAGAGGCCGGAGAGGTCAGGTTCATCTCCATGCAGTACGTGGAGGGGAGCAACCTGGCCTACGTCCTGCGCCGCGACGCGGCGCTGCCCCTGGAGCGCGCCCTGCCGCTGGTCCGCCAGATGGTGGAGGCGCTGCAGGCGGCCCATGACGCGGGGGTCGTCCACCGCGATCTCAAGCCGCAGAACATCCTCATCGACGAGTCGGGCCATCCCTACATCGCGGACTTCGGCATCTCCCGCTCCATCGAAGCAGGGTCCACCATGACCGACACCGGGGCGGTCATCGGCACCATCGACTACATGTCCCCGGAGCAGGCGCGCGGGGACGCCGTCGATCACCGCAGCGACCTCTATTCGCTGGGGGTCATCCTCTACGAGATCTTCACCGGGTCGCTCCCCTTCCAGGGGAGCAACTCGCTGTCGGTCATGATGAAGCGCATCACCGAGGACGCCCCCAGCATCCGGCAGGCCCGCCCGCAGCTCCCGGCGTGGCTCTCCGCGATCGTGGCCCGCGCCATGCAGCGCGACCCGGCCGCGCGGTACGGCTCGGCCGCCGAGCTGCTGCGCGACCTCGACCGGCAGCGCGCCGCGGTGGACTGGAAGCGGAGCCTGCGCCGCCGGCTCCCCGCGGCGGCGGGGCTGGCCGCGGGGCTGATCGTGATTGCGGCCGGCACCAACATCGTGCTGCGGCGGCCCTCCGAGCCGGCCGCCGCCGTGGCCGTGCGGACGTCGCTGGCCGTGCTCCCGTTCGTCAACGCCACGGGGGACCCGCGCTACGACTGGGTGGGGAGCGGCCTTCCCGACCTGCTGCGCTCCGATCTGATGCAGTCGCGGGCCCTGCGTCTGGTCGGCGCCGGGCGCCTGGAGGAGGTCCTCGACGGGCTCGCGCTGGACGGCGAGGCCGCCTCGCGGCCCGACAACCTGCGCCGCATCGCCCTGCTCACCCGCGCCGAGAACCTGCTGACCGCGCGCCTGATGAAGGCCGGCGATCAGTTCCGCCTGGAAGCCGGCCTGACGCCGGCCGAAGGGGCCGGCGCCACCCGCTCCCTCAGCGTGAAAGGGGAGGGGGAGTCGCAGCTCTTCGCCATGATCGACGATCTGACCCGCAAGGTGGAGGACGAGCTGGGGCTGGCCCGCGGCTGGGGGGAGCGCCGCCGCGGGGCCGCCGATCTCTCCACGTCGTCGGTGGAGGCGCTGCGCCTGTACGGGGAGGGCCTGAAGCTGGCGCGCGAGGGGAACGATCTGGAAGCGGCCGGCCTGCTGGAGAAGGCGGTGGAGGCGGACAAAGGCTTCGCCATGGCCCACGCGCTGCTCGCCGAGACCTACGCCAGGCTGGGCTACGGGGAGAAGGCGGCCGGGGCCGCCGCCCAGGCCGCGGACGGGCTGGCCGGCACGTCGGAATACGAGGCCGCCCGCATCCGGGGGGTCAAGGCCAGGCTGGCCGGCCGCCGGGACGAGGCGGTCGCCGCCTACCACGAGCTGGCGGCGATCGCGCCCAACAACCCCGACGTCCACCTGGAGCTGTCCTCGGTGCTGGAGGACGGCGGCGACCTGGAAGGGGCCGAGTCGGCCCTGCGGCGCGTGCTGGCGCTCGACGAGAAGCACCCCGGCGCCCGCTACGCCCTGGGACGCGTGCTGGTGAAGCTGGGGCGCTCGGCCGACGCCATCCAGGAGATGAACGCCGCCATCGCGCTGCACGTGGAGTCGGGCAACGAGGAAGGGCGGGCCACCGCGCTCAACGGGCTCGGCAACGCCCTGAGCCTCATGGCGCAGTACGACGACGCCCTGAGCCGCTTCGAGCAGGCCCTGGAGATCCGCCGCCGGATCGGCGATCAGCGGGGCGTGCGCGCCACCCTCACCAACATCGCGCGGCTGCACGGAAACCTCGGCCGCCACGACCGCGCCGTGGCCGCCGCCGGCGAAGCCATCGCCATCAGCGAGAGCATCAAGGATCGGCGCGGCCTGGCCGAAGGGTACCTCGCCCTGGGGGACATCCACCAGGAGGCGGGCCGCGCCAGCGACGCGCTCAAGGCCTACCAGGACAGCCTCGATCTCATGCGCGGCACGGGGGACGAGGCGATCACCGCGCGGCTGCTGAGCAGCATCGGGTACATCAACACGGTCCTGGGACGCTACGTCGAGGCGACGTACTTCCACCAGGAGGCCCTGGCCCGGCGCCGGGCCATCGGCGACAAGCGCGAGCTGGTGCTGGCCCTGGGGGACACCATGATCGCCGAGCAGCTCCAGGGACGATACGACGAGGCGGTCGCCTACGCGATCGAGGGACAGGCGCTGGCCCGCGAGATCGGCAGCCAGGGGAACCTGGTCAACCTCTCCTGCAACCTCTCCAACATCCACGAGGACCAGGGACGCTACGCCGCCGCGCTGGCCGCCCTGGAGGAAGCCATCCCCTCCGCGCGCTCCCTGGGCGACCCCGGCCAGCTCGCCGCCTGCCTCGCCTACCTGGGGAGCACCCGCGTGCGGCTGGGCGACCCCGCCGGCGCGGCCGGCCCGCTGGCCGAAGCGCGCGCGCTGGCGGAGGAGGCGGGGTCTCCGCCGCTGATGGCCGAGATCCTCATGTACGAAGGGGATCGGCTGCGCGCGGCCGGCTCGGCGGCCGAGGCGCTTCCCCTCTACGCCCGGGCGCTGGAGTCGGCCGAAGCCTCCGAGGACCGCCGGCTCTTGCTGATGGCGCAGATCCGGAGGGCCGAAGCGTCGTCGGATCCCGGCGGCCTGGCCGCCGCGGCCCAGGCCGCCGGCCAGGCCAAGCTCGCCCCGCTCGTCGCCCCCGCCCGCCTGGCCCTGGCCCGCCTCCTGCTGGAGCGCGGCAAGGGCCCGCAGGCGCTGGCCGAGGTCCGGCGGGCCCTGGCCGTGGCGGAGAGGCTCGGGCAGCGCGACGCCATCGTGGAGGGGAGCGGGTTGATGGCGGCCGCGGCGCCGGAGGAGGGGGCCGCCGCGCTGCGGGCGGCCCGGGCGGCGCTGCTGGACATGACCGCGGGTCTGACCCCATCCGACGCCCTGCTCGTCCAGCGTGGTGCGCAGAGCGCGCTCCCCGGCCTGTCCAGCGACGTTTCCGATCCAAACAACTGAGCGTCCGGAACTTGCCCCGGCGGCCCCCTCCGCAGCCGGGCGCCGGCCCGGGCGAGGGGACGATCTTCACGCTCCCATCCACCAGGAAAGCTTTGACAGACGCGGGTTTCCACGGCATAGTCAGGGTCGCACACCGGATCCTGGGCTTCCTGAGGGGGGACATCATGGGAGATCCGAGAGCCTTCCTGCACCACGCCGCCTGCGCCGCCATCCTGCTGCTGGTTCTCGCCCTTCCGGCCGGCGCGGCCACCCTGAGCCAGCACGACGACGAAGAGAGCTTCCGCGCGGCCGCGGGGCCCGCGCTCGTCCTGGCGCATTTCGACGACTTCGAGTCCGGCACCTGGATCGCCGGCCAGATCGGGGGACTCCACGTCTCCTCTCCCTACGACGGGGACGAGGGGGTCTTCCGCATCCGCGCGTTCGGCTCCGCCGGCGCGGTCAGCGAGCCGAACGTCCTGGCGGGTGGCTGGCTCACGCAGAGCCCGGGGATGCCGCAGGTCATCCGGCTGGGGTTCGACCCGCCTGTGACGGCCGTGGCGTTCTTCCTGGTGGGCCAGAGCCCGTCGGCCACCGGCGTGACGGTGCGGGTGGGCTTCTCCGACGAGTCGTCGCAGACCTTCCAGACGGGAGACACCGACGGCATGGAGTCCACGGCGGAGTTCGTGGGCCTGACCGCGGACAGGCCCATCGTGTCGGTGCGGATCACCTCCGGCTTTCAGGACCAGGGGGAGGGCGGGTTCGAGGAGTTCGGCATCGACGACCTGCTCTTCTCGGACGGCGATCCTCCGGAGTGCTCGGGGGAGCCGTCGTTCAACGAGTTCAACTTCGGGATCGCCGGGACGGCCGGCGACGACACCGGGATCGCCTCGGTGGCGCTGTCGGAGGGCTCCGTCAACCTGTCGCTCATCCTGGACGGGGACTTCGAGCCGGGCGTCCCTTCGACCTCGTTCTTCGTCTTCCCCACCGATCCCAACGCCGATGCCGCGGGAGCGGTGGTGGTGTCCGACGCCGGCGGCAACACCTGCGTGGTGCGCGCGGACTTCAACCGGATCGCCGAAGGGGAGGTGGAGGAGGAGGTGCTCTGCTCGGGAGGCGGGATCCTGTTCGAGGTGACGGGCCAGGCGGTCTTCGACGGCACCGCGGTCTGCAGCTCCTCCCCGCCGGGACGGGGCGACCCGGCCCTGCCGCCTGGCTACGAGCCGTCTCCGGAGGATGACCCCTTCCCCTGCACGGTGCTCACCATCGAGTCGCCGATCGAAGGACCGGTGTCCATGGTCCTGAAGAAGGACGGCGACTTCGAGCCGCGGCTGCGCCTGCTCTTCTCCCGGTTCGACGGGCTGTCGTTCCCTCCGTTCGAGGACAGGACGAGGGAGGTGAAGGAGATCGCCGACATCATCCCTGATCCCACGCGGCTGAAGGGCGGCGCCACCTGGTCTCCGGTGAAGGTCACCTGCGCCACGCAGAGCGAGCTGTGCAACGGCCTGGACGACGATGGCGACGGAAACGTGGACGAAGGGCTGCCGGTGGGCGGGTCCCCCGTGGACTTCGACGGGGACGGCTTCGATCTCTGCCCGGCGGCCGGCGAGCAGGGGGACTGCAACGATCAGCGCGAGGAGATCCATCCCGGAGCGGCCGAAGTCTGCAACGGGCTCGACGACGACTGCGACGCCGAGCGTGACGAGGGCGATCCCGGCGGGGGGGGCGACTGCCTGGTGCCCGGGGAGACCGGGGTCTGCGCCGACGGCACGGTGACCTGCGTGAACTCCGAGCTGGTGTGCGTGCAGGACGCGCCGGCGTCCGCCGAGGTGTGCGACGGCGCCGACAACGACTGCGACGGAGAGGTGGACGAGAACCACCTCTTCGGCGGCTACCAGCGCCCGGTCAACCCGGACGGCAGCAGCGTGTTCCGCCGCCGGTCCACGGTGCCGTTCAAGTTCCGCCTGACCGACTGCGCCGGCGCCGTGGTGAGCGACGCGGTGGCCACCATCAACGTGTTCTTCTACACGGGAGGGATCGTCGGCTCCGAGCTGGAGGAGACCATGTCGGCGGGCGAGGCCAACACGGGCCTCTTCTACCGGTTCGACCAGGACGAGCAGCAGTACATCTACAACCTGAGCCTGATGAGCCTGATGCCGGGCAACAGCTACCTGGTGAGGACCACGCTGGACGACGGCTCCATGCACGACGTGGTGATCTCGGTCCGGTAGCGGCCAAAGGACGCCAAGGGCGGGGGATCCGGGCCCGCGGGCCGGGAGCGCGCTCAGGCCCTATACTGCCTTCGTGTGGACTCGACCCGCGTCCTCATGCCTGTGGTCGTCCACCGTCCTCCTCCTGGCGTCGATCTCCCGCGCGACGGCGGCCGAGCCGCCCATCGGTCTGGAGGCAGCGTCCCTCCAGCAGGCGTGCGGGCTCGCGGAGGCGGCCGGGGTCGATCAGGACCACCAGCTTGCCGTGGTCCTGCCGCTTCCGATCGACGGCGGCGGGCCTCCCCCCGTTCCCGCCTGCCCCGGACGGCCCGTGGTGTTCACCGTGCGCCTCGAACCGCCCACGGCATGGCAGCACGGCGCCGATCCCTACGCCGGGGTGAAGGGGTGGCTGGAGGAGCTGGAGGCGCTGCTCCAGGCGCGCCCCGAGTACGCCCGATCCGTCCAACTGGGCCGGCGTCCCGATCAGGCCTTCGAGCCGAACGCCTTCGCCTTCCTGGTGGAGAAGGTCTCCACGCTGATGCGATCGATCGACCCTCAGGCGTCGCTCGTGCTGGGTCCTCTGGCCGACGGGGCCGAGGAGTGGTTCGAGCGCCTCGACGCCGGGCGCGTCGCACCCTACGTGCGCGGCGTGTCGCTGGAGTCGCCCGCCGATGCCGCCGCCTGGGCCGGCCGCTTCGCGCGGCGCTTCCCCGGGCTCCCGATCTGGCTCCACGCGCCGGCCCCTGGCGGGCCGGCTGAGTGGATGCGGACGGCGGACGCCGCCCGCAGAGCGGGGATCGCCTCGGTCTTCGCTCCGGGCGACGATCCCGGCACGTCCGCCGCGGTGGCCGGCCTGGTGAAGGCGGTTCCGTCCCGATTCGTCGTCGATCCGGAGCCTCCCGCGCCCTCGGGGCAGCCGCACGCCGGATCGCTGGAGACGGTGGCCCGCCTGGTCGATCCGCTGGGGCCGGAGAAGGCGGCGGTGCTGGCCGGCCCCCTCCCAGGCGCCGCGGCGATCGGGCGCGGACCGCTGCGGCAGGTCCGGGCCAGCGAGCTGTCCACGGGGGCCTGGGTGCCGGTGGAGGTCCAGGCCGGGCAGGGAGCGAGCGAGGTGCGGGTGGGCCGCTCGGACGGCCTGGTGCTCCTGCGGTTCGTCGCCGTGCAGGGTCCGCGCGGCGAGACGGAGACGGTCGGCGTCACGGAGGACCGGGAGCTGACCGCCGAGGAGGTATTGGCCGGGCTGCGCGCCTTCGAGGCGGCGCAGGAGAGGGAGCTGAGGCATTACACGGCCACCGCCACCATCTCCTACCACTACCGCGCGGAGTCGCTCAACGAGGCGATCGACGTCACCTCGGTGAACCGCTTCTTCTGGAAGGATCGGGTCGGCGAGTACGAGGAGACCTCGCTCTACGTCAACGGCGCGCGCTGGCGCGGCCCCTCTCCCAGCCTCCCGTTCATCGCCGCGGAGAAGGTCAAGGAGGTCCCACTGGAGATCCGCCTCGACCAGTCGTACCTGTACCGGCTCAAGGGGAAGGACAGCATCGGGGGCCGGCCCGCGTACGCGCTGGAGTTCGAGCCGATCGAGCCGGGCAGCTCCCTGTACTCGGGGACCATCTGGGTCCACCGCGAGTCGTTCGCGCGGCTGCGCCTGCGGCTGGTGCAGCACGGACTCAAGGAGCCCGTGACCAGCAACGTGGACGAGATCCAGTACGCCCCCGTGGAGTCGCCCGGGCTGGCCCGTCCGGTGTGGCTGCCGGTGCGCGGAGACCGGCAGATGGTCTTCACCGTCCTGGGGCGCGCGGTGGCCGTGGAGCGCCGTGTGGACTACGGCGACTTCTCCATCAACCAGGACGGGTTCGAGACGCACCGCGACCAGGCCTACGCCTCGGGCAAGCCGATCCTGCGCGACAGCAGCGCGGGGTACGCCTACCTGGTGCGGGGGAAGGACGGAAGCCTGACCGCGCAGAAGGAATCGCTGCAGAACGTGGCCTTCTTCGGAGGAATGGCGGCGAGCACCGACGGCGGCCTGGGCAGCCCGTTCGCCGGGATGAACTACTTCGACTTCGACTGGCGGGGCACCGGCACGCAGGTCGACGTGGCCTTCGCCGGGGTGCTCCTGGACGTGGCCTGGACCGACCCTTCGCTCGCGGACACCCCGTGGGAGCTGACCGTGGAGGGGCGCGCCACCGCCTTCCCCGACAGCTTCAAGAAGGTCACCGAGCAGGGCCGGGATCGATCCCAGGACGTGGAGGTGCTGGAGCAGCGGCTCTTCACCACCCTGGGCTACCCCTTGAGCTCCTTCAGCAAGGCGGAGTTCCTGCTGGAAGGGGGATTCGACAACTTCGGCGCCTCCGAGGACACCTCGGCCTCGTTCGTCCTGCCGGCCACCCGTCCGGTGGCCACGGGGACGGCCCGCTGGCGGCACCACCGCAAGGGGATCGCCAGCGAGATCTGGTACAGCGCCGGCCGGCGCTTCGGCTGGCGTGACTGGGGAGATCCCGCCGCGGGGGAGGGCTCGTTCGGGACGCAGGACGAGGCGGGCTTCCAGCGGTGGGGCGTGGGGCTGCTGAAGGCCTTCTATCCGGCCCGCTTCCACAAGATCAGCCTGGGCGCGTCGGCGCAGGCCGGCCGCGACCTGGATCGGTTCTCCCGCTTCCGCGTCGGCGATTTCCGCAACGTGCGGGTGCGCGGCTACAACAGCTTCGACATCACCTTCGATCGAGGCGTCACCGCCCAGGCGTCGTATCTCTTCACCCTGCCCAGGGGCGGGGCCGCGCTGGACCTGAGCCTGGAGGCCGCCGTGGTGGAGAACGACGAAGACTTCGAGGGACGCGAGTCTGTCGCCGGGGGAGGCATCGCCCTGTCGCTGAGCGGGCCCTGGGGGACGCTCCTGAGCTTCCGCAGCGGCTTCCCGCTGGGGTCGTCGCTCGACCTCGACTCGGGCGGGACCAGCGTCCGAATGGTGATCATCAAGACCTACGATCGGTGGCCGTTCGGGCAGGGCGCGCGCGATCGTTGACGTCCCGGCGGCGGCTGGTATCATGGCCGGCGCCATGAGCCGAGGGTTGAGCGCCGCGGCCGCCGCCGCGCTTCTGACAGCCGCCGTCGCGGCGGCCTGCTCCACGCCGCCCGCCGCGCCCCCCTGGGAGGCGGCCAACCCTGTGGTCCCTCTGCCCCGGCCGCCTCTGGGGACCCAGGCCGACTTCGCCAGCCTGTCCTTCCAGGTCACGCCCGAGAAGGTGCGCCTGGGGCGCTGGCTGTTCTACGACAAGCGCCTGTCGGTGGACGGGAGCGTCTCCTGCGCCAGCTGCCACCGGCCGGAGAACGCCTTCTCCGAGCCGACGCCGCACTCCACCGGCGTGGGCGGGAAGACCGGCAGCCGCAAGGCCCCCACCTTCATCAACGGCGCCTGGCCGTTCTACCCGGTCTACTTCTGGGACGGCCGGGCGGCGTCGCTGCCGGATCAGGCCAAAGGGCCCATGATCAACCCGGTGGAGATGGCCGCCAGCCACGACGGGATCGTCACCACGGTGAAGGGGCTCCAGGGCTACCGCGACTCCTTCCGGCAGGTCTGGGGGGACGAGACGGTGGACATCGACCGGGTCGCCGAGGCCATCGCGGCCTACGAAGCGACCAGGATGTCGGGGGACTCCCCTTGGGACCGGTGGAAGGCGGGAGACCAGGCTGCGGTCCCGGAGAGGGTCAAGAAGGGGGACCAGCTCTTCTTCGGCAAGGCGGACTGCGCTCAGTGCCACGTGGGATGGAACTTCACCGACTCCAGGTTCTACAACCTGGGGATCGGCTGGGACGCGGCCTCCTCGTCCTTCCCCGACCCCGGCCGCTCGAAGGTCAGCGGCGACCAGAAGGAGACCGGGGCCTTCAAGACCCCGACTCTGCGGGATGTGGCGCTGCACCCCCCGTACATGCACGACGGATCTCTGGCCACGCTGCGCGACGTGGTGGAGCACTACAACAAGGGGGGCACCCCCAACCCCTGGCTCAACGAGAGGGTCAGGCCGCTGAACCTCACCGCCGAGGAGGTGGACGCGGTGGTGGCCTTCATGGAGGCCCTGACCGGCCGGGGCTACCAGGACTCCGCTCCAGCGGCCTTTCCCCAGTAGCGCCAGAGGTTTGACGCGGGGCGGCGCGGCCTCTCCCGGCTCTTCGCCCCTGCCGCCGGCCTGCCGCGGCCCCCTCGATTGCGCAGGGGCCGCCCGACCTCTATGTTTTGCCCCCGCGGCGCGCCGCGGCATCCCCCCCGCCACCCGTCCGCCGGGGGAGCGGCCGCCGCCGTATCGGGCCCGCCGGCCCGCAAGGGAGGACTGCCGCGCCATGACGGACATCCACAGACGAGTGGCCGGCGGCACGGAGGCGGCGCTCCTGCTCGCCGACGGCCAAGGACGGGTGCTGTACAACAACGCCTCGGCCATCAGGATGCTGGGGCGCGATCTCTCGGGGGCTTCCCTGATCTCGGACCCCTTCGAGGATGATCTCCCCCTGGTGGAGGCGGTGGCCGGCCGCTACCGGCAGACCGCCGAAAAGGGCGCCGCCGTCCACGAGCTGATCGTGCACACCGAGCAGAGCGGGCCGCGCTACGTCTGGCTGAGCATCGCCCCTCCCGGGCCGGAAGAGCCCGCCCGCGGGGATCGGGTGGTGATGCTCCTGGACGTGGGGGAGGCCCTGACCGGCTCGCCGGCCGTCCGCAAGGTCTTCTCCCAGGTCAACCACGATCTGAGGAGCCCGCTCACCTCGATCGGAGGGGCGGTGGAGCTGCTGCAGTCGGGCAGGGTGGGGACGCTGGAGGGGATGCAGAAGCGGCTGGTGGCGATCGTGGAGGAGAGCGCCCGCAGGATGCAGGAGATCCTGGCGGCCGCCAAGGGGCGCCTGTCGCAGGAGACGGTGACGGCGGGAGGAGAGGGGCGTGAGCTCCGGAACGATCCTGATCGTTGACGACTCGGAGAACATCCGCAGCGTCTTGCAGATGAACTTCGAGCACCTCGGCTACACCGTGCTGGCCGCCAGCGACGGAGAGGAGGCCCTCCGCGTGATGGAGCGGGAAGAGCCCGACGTGGTCGTGCTGGACGTCATGATGCCCCGGCAGAACGGCTTCCAGGTCTGCCGCAAGATGAAGTCCAACCCGAGGCTGGCGTCCATCCCCGTGGTCTTCCTGACCGCCAAGGGGCAGAGGGAGGACCGGTACTGGGGGAAGGACTGCGGCGCCGACGAGTACCTCACCAAGCCGTTCAGCACCGCCGAGCTGGAGCGCGTGATCGAGCGTCTCCTGGACCGGGACGACCGCAGCATGACGCTGGGGCAGTTCGAGGCGGAGCTGGCCCAGCGCCGCCAGCGCAGGGAGCCCTTCCTGGTGCTGACCGTGGCCTTCGACGCCAAGGCGCTCACCGTCTTCCGGCAGAAGTACGGTGAGTTCAGGTTCCACGACGCGTTGGAGGGGATCCGCCAGACGGTGGAGCTCATCGTGCGCGAGGAGACGGGCGAGTCCCTTGTGTGGATGGCCGGGGACAACGTGGTCAAGGCGATCCTCCCCGGCGAGCGGGAGCGCGCCGCGGCGCTCAAGGACAGGATCGTCCTGCAGTCCGATCTGCTCCTGAAGAGCTTCTACGACGAGCAGGACGCGGGCCGCGGCTACGTCGTGGCGCGCCAGGGACCGGAGGCGGACGAGATCCACGTCCCCCTGCTGCGGATGGAAGCGCACCTGGCGGAGGACGCCTCGACCGGCCTCTGAGCGCGGGCCGCCTCCCGTCGGGCCTTGTCCGCCCGCGCCGGGCTGCGATACACTTCCACGCCTCACGGGACGAACGCCCCTGCCTCGACGGACCGGCTGCTGGAGGGACCGGGCCCTGGACACCAAGATCCTCGTGGTGGACGACGATCCGCAGGTGCGCGAGACCCTGGGCGAGGTCCTCGGATCGCTGGGCTGCCAGGTGCGCCTGGGGGCCGACGGCGAGGAGGCCCTGGCCGCCATGCGCGAGGAGCCCTACGACGTCGTCTTCGTGGACTACCGGATGCCCAAGGTGGACGGGCTGGAGGTGATCCGCGAGGCGGCCGCGCTCCACCCGGAGGCGGCCGTGGTGCTCATCACGGCGGAGGGATCCGAGGAGGTCGCCCGCGCCGCGTTCAAGCGGGGCGCCTTCGACTACATGGTCAAGCCGCTGCGCAGCCTGGGAGACGTGGAGATCATCCTCCATCAGGCGATCGAGCGGAAGCGGCTGCGCCGCGAGAACAACGAGCTGCGGCGGCAGAACGACGATCTGCGCGCCATCCTCGACGCCAAGTACTCCTTCAAGAACATCGTGGGGGACACCCGCGAGATGCGGGCCATCTTCGAGCTGATCGACAGGGTGGCGTCCACCCGCTCCACGGTGCTCATCACCGGCGACAGCGGGACGGGCAAGGAGCTCATCGCCAAGGCCCTGCACCACCACAGCGATCGGAAGGACCGCATGTTCGTGAGCGTGAACTGCGGGGCCCTTCCCGACAACCTCCTAGAGGACGAGCTGTTCGGCCACGTGCGGGGGGCCTTCACCGACGCCATCAGCGACCGCATGGGACGCTTCGAGCTGGCCCACCGCGGCACGCTGTTCCTGGACGAGATCGGCACGATGAGCCAGAACCTGCAGGTGAAGCTGCTGCGCGTCCTGCAAGAGAGGGAGATCACCCCGCTGGGGAGCACCCGGCGCGTCCAGGTGGACGTGCGCATCGTGGCCGCCACCAACACCGATCTGCGCCGGATGATCGAGGAGCGGCGGTTCCGCAAGGACCTCTACTACCGGCTCAACGTCATCCACATCAACCTCCCCTGCCTCAAGGACCGCCGCGGAGACATACCGCTGCTGGCCGGACACTTCCTGGCGCGGTTCTGCGCCGACATGGGGATGCCCCCCAAGTCCTTCACCACGGCCGCTCTCAGGGAGATGATGAGCTACGCCTGGCCCGGCAACGTGCGCCAGCTGGAGAACGTGGTGGAGCGGGCCGTGGCCCTGTCCGGTCCGCGGGAGACCCTGGACGTGGAGGACCTGCCGGAGGAGGTGCGCGGGGGGGAGGCGGTGCTGCTGCCCGCGCTGCGCCTGGACACCGGGGGCATCTCGCTGGACAGCGCCGTTTCCGACTTCGAGGGGCGCCTGCTCCTGCAGGCGCTGGAGAGCAGCGGCTGGGTGAAGACGCGCGCGGCGCGGCTGCTCAACATCAAGCGGACGACCCTCATCGAGAAGATGAAGAGACTCGGGATCCCCCTGAAGAACGGGAAAGGGCCGGCTTCCTAGGCTGCCTCCCGATGGACCGGTCCGGAAGCGCTGTGGTAATCTGGCCCGCCATGTCGAACGTCCCACCCGTGGTCCTCCTGCTCGACGACGCCGACATCTTCAAGGCGGTGGAGGGGACCTGCCTGCGGCGGGAGCGCTGCCGGCTGATCAAGGCGGCGGCCGAGTCGCTCCGCCCGGTGGCGTCCGCCGAGCGCCCCTCGCTGCTCATCCTGTCGTCGCACGACGCCGCCTCCAAGCGCCGCGTCCTGGAGCTGCGCCGGGAGCCCCCTCTGTCGGAGATCCCGGCCGTCCTGCTGGACTTCGCCGGGAGGGGCCGGGTCACCGCGGCTCCGGCCCCGGTGGGAGGGCGCGCTCCGCTGGCGCTGGTGGCCGCGCGGAAGGGGCGCTCGGGGACCGATTTCTCGGAGATGGACGGCAGGCTGGACGCCGCCATCAAGACCCTGATGCCCGAGCTGGATCGACGCATCGACCGCGTGGCGGTGAGCGTGGCCGCGCGCTGCCGCGGGGCGGGCATGGCCGGGACGCTGCGCACCAAGGACATCAGCACGTCCGGGCTCTTCCTCAAGACCCGCAGGCCCCCGGCGCCGGGGCAGCGGTTCGACGTGCGCCTGAGCCTGGGGCCGCGCCGATCGGTGTCGGCCACGTGCGAAGTCGTGAGGCGCGTGCTGCACGCGGGATCCAAGGGAGCGGACGGCGATCTCATCGAAGGGATCGGCGCCCGGTTCGTCGATCTGCGGGGGGAGGAGCGGGAGGCCCTCCGGATCTTCATGCTCTCCGCGTCCGGGCAGCGTCCCCGGCGCGCGGCGCCCAGGGTCCCCGCGTCTCACTGACCGTTTCGCCTCGGGAGGGTGGCTCGATGGCTCGGATCCTCGTCGTGGACGACCAGGAGGACATCCGCGAGACGACCTCGCTCGCGCTGCGGCAGGGCGGCCACGACGTGGTCACCGCGGCCGACGGGATGGAGGCGATCGCGGCGGTTCGCGAGCACCGGCCCGACCTGGTCCTGATGGACATCGAGATGCCGCGGCTCGACGGCTGGGAGGCGCTGCGCATGCTCCGGATGGACGAGACCGGCCGGCACCTGCCGGTGGCCATGTTCACCATCTTGTTCGACCTGCGGGAGAAGGTGCGGGCGCTGAAGTACGGCGCTCAGGACTACATCACCAAGCCGTTCTCCATCGACGAGCTGCTGGAGCGCGTGGACCACATCCTGGGAAGCGTGGCCGCGGGAGGGCTGGAGGGCCGGTGAAACAGGGCGCGGGGCGCCGGACGGCGGTGGCCGGAGGCCGGCGCGCGGGAGACGGGGCGCACGCCGAGGCCCTGCGGCTCAAGGCCGCGCTGCACGATCGGGTCACCGATCTCCCTTCGGTCCCCGTGGTGCTGGAGACCGTGCGGGCCCTGTTCCAGAAGACCCGCTCGGTGGGCATCGTCTCGGTGGAAGTGGATCCGCTCGCCCGGATCGAGTCGGTGTACGGCTGGCAGGTGGTGGACGCCTTGCTGAAGGACGCCGCCGCCGAGCTGAGGCTGCTGACCGGCGACGTCATGCCCGCGGGGGCGGTGCTCTGCCAGAGCGGCGTGCACGCCGACCGGTTCCTGCTGTTCCTGCCGCTCCCCAAGGAGGCGCCGGGTCGCCGCTCCGGGCCGCTGGACGGCGCCCGCCGGGCCGTGGAGGAGCGGCTGGCCGCGCGGTTCGCGGGGCCCTCCTTCCGCTCCATGACCCCTCGCCCCGCCCCCTGCGTGGGGGCGGCCACGGTGGTGGAGCACCCGTTCTTCCGTCTGGAGCGCCAGATCGAGCGGGGGATGGACGAGGCCCGGCAGTCGGGGAGCAAGGGGGAGGGCCAGGAGCGGGCGCGCCAGCAGGCGGAGCTCAAGCGGATCATCCGCGATCAGCGCATCGAGACCGTCTTCCAGCCGATCCTGCACCTGGACACGGGCCGCATCATCGGCTACGAAGCGTTCAGCCGCGGTCCTTCCGACTCCATCTTCGAGTCGCCGGGGCTCCTCTTCGAGTGCTCGCGGGAGGTGGGGATGGCCGGGGAGCTGGACCTGGTGTGCCAGCGCTCCGCCCTGCGGCAGGCCCGCCGGCTCTCCCCGGGGGACAAGCTGTTCCTCAACGCCCTGCCCGCGTCGCTGCTCGACCCGGGGTTCCGCGAGGGGCTGCTGGCCGATCTCCCGGAGGACTTCCCCGTGCGGCGCTCCGACATCGTGCTGGAGATCGCCGACCGCAACTCCATCGACGACTACAGGACCTTCGGCAACGAGGTGGCGGATCTGCGCGCGCGGGGATTCAAGATGTCGATCGACGACGTGGGAAAGGGCTCCTCGAGCCTGGAGAGCCTCAGCGAAGTCCATCCCGACTTCATCAAGGTGGACGGCTCGCTGGTGAGGGGGATCGAGCGCAATCTGATCAAGCAGGAGCTGCTGCGCTCCCTCTGCCAGGTGGCCCGGGCGATGGGGGCGCACGTCGTGGCCGAGGGGATCGAGACCAGGGACGAGCTGGAAGCGGTGCGCCGCTGCGGGGCGCGCTACGGGCAGGGCTACTACTTCTACAAGCCGAGCCGAGAGCTTCCCGCCTCGATGAGCGCCGGGCAAGGCGACATGTAGGGGGAGGGGGATGGAGCCGGCCGGGGCGAGCCTGCTCGCCGACCGCGAAGGGATCGTGCGCATGGTCTCCTCCTCCGCCGCCGCCATGCTGGGCCGGGCGGCGTCCGAGCTGGAAGGGCGGCGCCTCGACGAGCTGCTGCAGTCCCCCGGCCGCGCCGTGGTGGAGGCGATCCTCCGATCCCTCGCCGACCCCGCCTATCCCCAGCCCGCCCGGCTGGCCGCGCGCCTGGCGGGCCCCGGCGGGAGCGCCCTGGATGCCGACCTCTGGCTGCGGGCCTCGGCGGGCGACGGGCCGGCGGACGGCGCCATCCTGATCACCATCGAGCCGGTGGCGGCGCGCCCGGCAGGGACGGGCACGGCCGCGGTGGGGGAGCCGGCGGCGGGCGGCGTGCTGCACGACGCCGTGCTGATCTGCCGCGGCGGGACGATCGTGGAAGCGGGGGAGGGGATGGCCGAGCTGGCCGGCCTCGACCCCGCCCGGCTGGCGGGATGGCGCATCCGGAGCCTGGTGGCGGCCGAGGACCTCCTGCCTGTCGTGCAGATCCTGCGCGGCGTCGAGGCGGGGGAGCCGTCCCGGGTCCAGTTCGGCTTCCGGCTCCTGCGCCACGACGCTCCTCCCGTGGAGGTCGCCGCCCGCGCCCGGAGGATCACCGTCTCGGGGCGGCCCGCCGTCCTGCTGGGTCTGCAGGACATCAGCGGATCGCTGCGCGCGGCCCGCGCCGCCGCCGATCGGCTGCTGCAGCTCGACGCCGCCCTGGCCGCGGCCCACGACGCGGTGCTCCTGATCGGGCTCCCGGAGGCCGGCTCGCCGGTGATGCTGGCCAGCCCGGCCCTCAAGGAGCTCTTCGGGGTGGAGCCGTCGCGCTGGCTGGGGCGCTCGTTCTGGGATCTGTGGCGCGCCATCCGGCCCGCTCACACCTTCCCCGACGACGACGAGCGCGTCCTGCGGGGGCTGCTGGAGGACGCGTCCTCGATGCGCGTGGACACGCTGCTGGTGTCGCGGCCGAGCCGCAGGGTGGTCGAGCGCTTCTTCGGGCCGATGCGCTCTCCCGACGGGACGCTGCTGGGAAGGGTGTGCGCTTTCCGCGACGTGACGCAGCGGGCCGAGGCGGAGGCCGAGATGCGGGCCGCGGCCGATGAGGCCCGCCGCGCCCGGCGCGAGCTGGAGGAGCTGCACGAGGAGCTGCGCCTGGCCAACGAGGGTCTGGAGCGGCGGATGGCCGAGCTGCACCGCCTCAACAAGGACCTCAAGGCGCTCGACGAGATGAAGTCGAACCTGCTGGCCAACGTCTCGCACGAGCTGCAGACGCCGCTGGTCTCCATCAAGGGCTTCACCGAGATGATCCTCAAGGGGAGGCTGGGAGGAGTGACCCCGGAGCAGGAGCGCGGGCTTCAGGTGGCGCTGCGGAACGTGAACCGGCTGATCGCCCTGATCGACAATCTGCTCTCCTTCGCCCGCAGCGAGAGCTCCTTCCCCGCGCTCAAGCTGGAGATCTTCCCGCTCGGGCCGCTGGTGGCGGAGGCGCTGGAGCTGCTGGCGGAGAAGGCCGCCGCGCGGGGGATCTCCCTCCGATCGTCGCTCCCGCCCGGGGACCTGGCCATCCGCGCCGACCGCGACAAGATCCTGCAAGTGCTGCTGAACCTGGTGACCAACGCCGTCAAGTACAACCGCGACGGCGGCGAAGTGGTGGTGACCGCGGAAGGGCGGCGGGGAGCGGCGCGCGTGGAGGTGCGCGACACCGGCGTGGGGATCGGGCGCGAGGACCTGGAGCGGATCTTCGAGAGGCACTACCAGGCGGACAACGCCCCCGGGCCGCGGGAAGGGGCGGGGATCGGACTGGCCATCGCCAAGAACCTGCTGCGCTTGCACGGCTGCATGATCCGGGCCGACAGCGAGCTGGGGAAGGGGAGCGTCTTCTCGTTCACGCTCCCTCTCGACCGGAAGGGCCGCGCCGAGAAGACCGCGCCCCGCTTCGGCCACGCCCCGGCCGAGCCGGCGGAGGCGGCCCCTCCCGAGGCGGTGCGCTCGCACCACCCGGCCGGGGGGACGCCTCAGGGCGGCGAGCCGGGCCGCGAGGAGAGCTGATCGCCGCGCGCGGCGAGGCGGCGAAGATCAGCACGGCCGCGGCCGCCGCCACGTTGAGCGACTCCACCGGCGCGGCGATGGGTATGGTGAGGCGCACGTCGAGCATGGAAGCCAGCGGCGCCGGGAGCCCGGCCCCTTCCCCTCCCAGAGCCAGGACCAGCCCGCCCGCGGGCATCCCCTGGCGGTAGTCGATCCCACCGCGCGCCTCGGCCCCGGCCAGCAGGAAGCCGCGCGACTTCAGCAGCGAAGCGAAGCGCGCCGCCGACGCGGGGGCCGGATCGCGGGCCACGGGGAGCCTCAGGATCGAGCCGGCGCTGGCGCGCGCGGCCTTGGGACCGAACGGATCGGCTCCCCCCGCGGCGATCAGCCCGGCGGCCCCTCCGGCCTCGGCCAGCCGGACCAGGGCCCCCATGTTGCCGGGGTCCTGGACGCCGCAGGGCATCAGGACGAGCGCCCCTTGGGGCGCGGAGGCGATAAGATGGCCCGGCGGCACGGCGGGGTGCTCCGCCAGCAGGAGGACCCCCTGGGGCGACGCCGCGTCGGCGAGCCAGTCGAAGACCTCCACGGAGGCCTCGTGGCAGGGCGTCGCCAGGCGGCGCAGGCCGGCCAGCAGGGCGCGGCCCCGCCCGCCGGCCAGCCGTGAGGGGCAGACCACCGCCTGGCGCAGCCGCGCGCCGGAGCCGAGCGCCTCGAGGGCGAGACGCTCTCCTTCGAGGATCATCAGCCCGGCCGCCTCCCGCTCCTCGGCGGAGCGCGACAGCCTGCGGATCAGCGCAGCCAGAGGATGGGAACGCTTCAGCGTCAAGGAGAGTCACCCATGAACGAGACCCCGCACGCGCGCCACGATCCGCGCGACATCCTGACGGCGCGCGCTCTCACCGTCCCGCTCGACCCCGCGGTCCCGGACCCGAGGATCCTTCTCAGCGCGGCCACCATCATAAGGCAGGGCGGAGTCGTCGCCTACCCGACCGAGACGGTCTACGGCCTGGCCGCCGATCCGTTCCGGATGGAGACGGTGAAGCGCCTGGGGCGGCTCAAGGGGCGCGACGACGCGCGGGCCATGATCCTGCTGCTCCCTCACCCCGAGGCGGCCTTCGACCTGGCCGCGCCCGAGGGGCCCGCGCGGCGCTGGTTCGAGGCTTTGGCCCGCACCTTCTGGCCCGGGCCGCTCTCCATCGTGCTGCCGGCGCGCCCGGGCCTGAACTGTCCGGCCCTGGGGGCGACCGGCACCGTGGCCGTGCGGGTCAGCTCGCACCCGGTGGCGCGCCAGCTCGTGCGCACGGTGGGCGCCCCCATCACCTCCACCAGCGCCAACCTCACCGGCGAGCCGCCCGCCTCCATCGCGCAGGGGATCGACCCCTGCCTCGCCTCGCGGCTGGATCTGATCCTGGACGGGGGCCCCTCTCCCGGCGGCCCTCCTTCCACTCTGGTGGACCTCTCCGGGGACCGGCCCATCGTGCTGCGCCTGGGCTCCATCGCGCCGTCCGCCTTGTCGGCGATCCTCGGCTTCGCCGTCGCATCGAGACGCTCCTGAGCGGCGGCCGCCTTGCCGGTGCGGGAGGGGGGCCCTATAATGCGCCGCCCGTGCAAACGTCCCCCGGAGGCCCCATGCACCCCAGCCCCGCGCGGCGCGCCCTGGGCCGCGCCGCGCTCGGCCTGACGCTGCTCGCGGCGCTTCCCGACGCGCTGCTCGCCTTCTGGCTGGCCCTGCTCGGCCGCGGCGTGCTGGCGGGCGACCGGCGCGCTCTCCTCGCCGGTGCGCTCGGGCTCGCCCTCTCCGCGACGCTCACCTGGTTCCTGCGCACGGTGAGCACGCGCGTCCTGCGTCGCTTCCGCGACCGCGTCACCGTCACGCTCGAGGCGCACGTGGCCCGCCTGCAGGCGACCATCGAGACCATCGCCCACCAGGAGCGTCCCGAGCTGCTCGACCGGCTGGCCATGCTGCGCAACCAGGTCTTCGTGCTCGACCACATGTACATGTCGCTCTTCACCACCTGCGGGTGGGTGCTGCGGCTCGCCGTGACCCTCGCGCTGCTCGTCTCGGTGCACCCGGCCATGGCGGCGATCGCGCTCTTCGCCCTGCCGACGGTCGCCGTCTCGGGCTGGCGGCCCGGCGTCGA
>DATEEA010000012.1:0-36811 GCA_035281445.1 Candidatus Polarisedimenticolia bacterium | reverse complement strand
CGGCTCCCGCCTTCAAGCCGGGGGAATCGGTGCGCGTCGAGCCGATGAGCAACATCCGCAGGAAGATCGCCGAGCACATGGTGATGAGCAAGCGCACCTCGGCCCACGTCACCACCTTCTTCGAGGTGGACATGAGCAACGTGGCCAGGCTGAGGGAGCGCCACAAAGGCGCGTTCGAGGCGCGCGAGGGGATCAAGCTCACCTTCCTCCCCTTCATCGCCCGCGCGGCCATCGAGGGGATCCGGCGCTTTCCCATCATCAACGCCTCGGTGGACGGCGACAACATCGTGTACAAGCGCGACGTCAACCTGGGGATCGCCGTGGCCCTGGACTGGGGCCTCATCGTCCCGGTGATCAAGAAGGCGGACGAGAGGAACCTCATCGGGCTGGCCCGCGCCATCGCCGATCTGGGAGAGCGGGCGCGCGCCAGGAAGCTCAGCCCCGACGACGTGCAGGGAGGGACCTTCACCATCACCAACCCGGGGAGCTTCGGCGGGCTGATCGGCACGCCGATCATCAACCAGCCGCAGGTGGCCATCATGGGGGTGGGGGTGATCGAGAAGAGGCCGGTGGTGATCGACGACGCCATCGCCATCCGCACCATGTGCATCCTCTGCCTGTCCTTCGACCACCGGATCATCGACGGGGCCGACGCCGACCGGTACATGGCGCACGTCAAGCAGACCCTGCAGCAGGGGGCCTTCTCCGACCTGGGGGCGTGATGGAGGCGGGGCCCCCGCCCTGCCGGCAGCGCTGGCTGGGACGGGTCGGGTACGCCGAGGCGCTGGGCCTCCAGGAGAGGCTGGCGGCCGAGGCGATCCGCGCCCGCGAGGAAGGGGGCCGCGCCGAGCACCTCCTGCTCCTGGAGCATCCCCACGTCATCACCCTGGGACGCAACGCCCGGGCCGCCAACGTGCTCGCGGGGGAAGGGATCCGCCAGGCGCGGGGGGTGGCCCTGTACGCCGCCGGGCGTGGAGGCGACGTCACCTACCACGGCCCGGGACAGCTCGTGGGCTACCCCATCCTCGACCTGAAGCCCGACCGCTGCGACGTGCGGCGCTACGTGCGGGATCTGGAGGAGTCCCTCATCCGGACCGCCGCCGATTTCGGCGTGACGGCGGGCCGGGTGGAGCGGCTCACCGGCGTCTGGGTGGAGAGCGGCCGCGGGGGTCGCCCCGAGAAGCTGGCCGCCATCGGCGTCCGCATCGCCCGCTGGATCACCAGCCACGGCTTCGCCTTCAACGTCACCACGGATCTGTCCTACTTCGGGCTCATCGTCCCGTGCGGCATCGTCGATCACGGCGTGACGTCCCTGGAGAAGCTGACCGGCAGGGCCTTCCCGCTGGAGGAGGTGGCGGCCCGGGCGGGGGCGCGCCTGGGAGAGGTCTTCGGCCGCCGCATGGTGGACGGCCCGAGCGCGGCCTCCGGCGAGGAGGCGGCGTGAGCGCTCCCCTGCGCGCGAGGCGCGACCCACCGCTGAGGAAGCCGTCCTGGATCAAGATCCGGCTGCGCACCGACGGCTCGTTCCAGCAGGTGCGCGGCATGGTCCAGGAGCTGAAGCTCCACACCGTCTGCCAGGAGGCCCGGTGCCCGAACATCTTCGAGTGCTTCTCCAACCGCACTGCGACGTTCATGATCCTGGGGGACAACTGCACCCGGCGCTGCGGCTTCTGCGCCGTGGGCAAGGGGCTCCCGGCGGCGGTGGATCCGCTGGAGCCCCGGCACGTGGCCGAAGCGGTCCGGGCCATGGGGCTCTCCCACGCCGTGGTCACCTCCGTCGATCGCGACGATCTCGGCGACCAGGGCAGCGCTCAGTTCGTGCGGACGATCGAGTCGATCCGGGCCCTCAATCCGGGGACGCGGGTGGAAGTGCTGATCCCGGACTTCCAGGGAGACGCCGTCTGCCTGCAGCGCGTGCTCGGCGCGCGTCCGGAGATCCTGAACCACAACATGGAGACGGTGGAGCGGCTCTACCGGAGGGTGAGGACAGGATCGGACTACCGGCGGTCGCTGGAGCTCCTGGCCCGCGCGGGGGCCTGGCGCGACGCGCATCCCCAGGCCGCGATGCTGACCAAGTCCGGTCTGATGGCCGGGCTGGGGGAGAGCTTCGGCGAGATCCTGACGGTCATGGACGACCTGCGGTCCTCCGGCGTGGACATCATGACCATCGGCCAGTATCTGCGCCCTTCGATGAAGCACCTTCCGGTGGAGCGCTACGTCCCTCCGGAGGAGTTCGCCCGGCTCAAGGAGGAGGGGCTCTCCCGCGGCTTCCGCCATGTCGAGTCGGGGCCTCTGGTGCGCTCCTCCTATCACGCCGGCGAGCAGAGCGCCCAGGCGGCCGGCCCCGCCGCGCCGTGATCCGGCGTCCCGGGGGCTGGCGAAATCCCGGTTTGCTGGTAGAATCAGGCGTCAGGCCGGGAGCACGTCCGGTCCCGCCGTTGAGTCCGTAGCCTGCGTCATCCGATTCGGCCGCCCCGCAAAACTTTGAAGGAGAAAGAGATGCGCCAGAAACTCGCGACGCTGCTCGCCGTCCTCCTGCTGGCAGGCACGCCTCTGCTCGCGTGGGGCGAAGACAGCGACAGGGATGGAGTGCGCGACCGCAAGGACCAGTGCGCCGACACACCGACCGGCGCCAGGGTGGACAAGGCCGGCTGCCCGCTCGACGCCGACTCCGACGGCGTCCCCAACGGCATCGATCAGTGCGGACGGACCCCTTCTGGGTTCCCGGTGGACCGCGAGGGGTGTCCGATCGACTCGGATCGCGACAAGGTGGCGGATGGCGAGGACTCCTGCGCCGGGACGCCGGCGGGGGCCCGCGTGGACGCCCGCGGCTGCCACAGCGATTCGGACGGGGACATGGTGCTGGACGGGCTGGATCGCTGCGAGGGGACTCCTCACGGACACCGCGTGGAGCAGCACGGCTGTCCCGTCGACAGCGACCATGACGGCGTCAACGACGCCCTCGACCAGTGCGCCGACTCCCGCCCCGCCGAGACGGTGGACACCAACGGCTGCCGCGTGAAGGCGTCTCCGATCTTCACCGAGGCCAACCAGCGCGTGAAGCTCGAGGGCGTGACCTTCGAGAAGAACAAGATCGAGCTGGCCCCCGAGTCGGCCGGCGTCATGATGAATGCCGCCGCCGCGCTGAAGGACTGGCCCGAGACGCGCGTGGAGATCGCCGTGCACACCGACCGCGCCGGCAGCGCCTCGGTCAACCGCGAGCTGTCCCAGCGCCGGGCCGACTACCTCAGGCAGTACCTGATCACGCTGGGGGTGGAGGAAGCCAGGCTGAAGGCGAAGGGGTACGGCGAGTCCAAGCGCTACAACGAGCGGACCGTGGAGCTGGTGGCCCTCTCTCCCGAGACGGTGGCCAGCCGCTAGATCGCCTCCGGAGTCCCCGGGGCCCGGTGGGTTCCGGGGATTCCGCCCTTCAGGGCGCGCTCAGGGGACGGCGGCCAGGGCCGCGGGGGTGAGCCGCACGCGGGCGGGGGCGGCCGCCGCGTAGAGGACCTTGCGCACGCCCCCATCGCGCCGCGCGGGGAGCACCGCCTCGCCCCCTCCCGCTGTCTCGACCCTGACCTCGGCCCATCCGTCGGGGACGGCCGTCTCCAGGGTGAGCGGCGGCCCCCCCTCTTCTCCCCGCAGGAGGACCACGATCTCCCTGGCGGAGACCGGCCCGGCCGCCGCGGCCGCCGCCGCGTCGCGGGCCCGCACGTAGCGGGCCACCTCGCCGAACGGCGCGACCCACAGGTCGCTCCCCGCGGCGGCGATGTGATCCACGAAGGCCACGTACCGCTCCAGCGGGATCGGCTCCCATCCTTCCTGCGTCGGAGAGGACGGCCGATCCGGGTCGGCGATGCCGTGCACGCCCACGACCAGCCATCCGCCGCGGGAGCGGATCTCGTCCACCCACAAGTTCATCTCGTGCAGCGGCGTGCCCGAGACGGGGTGGAGCGACTCCACCCGGAAGAGGTCGTCCGGCGTGGCCGGGTTGAAGGCGGTCCCCCCGGTGCGCGCGGCTTCATAGCCGGCGCGCGCCGCGGCCTGGGCGAGGCTTCTGGAGGCGCTGGATTGAGGGTAGGCGAGAGTGCGGCCGTGAGCCGGCCCCAGCGCCTCCTGGATGCGGCGCCTCGATCCGGCCATCTCCTCGGCGAGCTGGGCCGGGGAGAGGCGCGTGAACGGCGCGTGCGTGTGGCCGTGGGATCCGATCTCGTGGCCGGCCTCGGCCACCTCGCGCCACCGCGGCCAGAGACCTTCGGCCTCGATCCACTCCGTCACCACGAAGAACGTCCCGGCGAAGCCTCGCGAGGCCAGCAGCGCGGGCATGGATCGCCACTGGCTGGCGTAGCCGTCGTCCATGGTGATGCTCACGGCGGCCCGGGCGCCCCCCTTCCATCGCGCGACCGCCGTGTCCCCCGGACGGGAGGCGGGTCCGGAGAGGCTGCCGCCGGCCCCCCAGGCCAGCGCCGCCGCGGCCGCTGCGGCGATCACCCTGCGTCCTCCCGCCACCGTGTGCACGAGCCAGAATGTAGGACAGCCGGGCCCCGCCGGGCCAGCGGCGGCGCAGGGAGCGTCCTCGGTGATCTATGATGATCCTCCCGGCCCGGAGACCCTCGCCATGGAGGAGAGACACGTCGATGATCCGCTGGGCGAGCAGCCGTCCCGGCGCCGGTTCCTCCGCTGGATGGCGGTGCTGGCGGCCGGCGGGTGGAGCCTTCCCGGGATGACCGCTCCGGATGCCGGGCCTCTCCCGTCCGCCGCCGAGGACGCGCTGGACGAGGCTCTGACCCGCTTCTCCAAGACCGGCCCGGAGTACCGCGGGGGGCTGGCCAATCACGGCCCCATGGCCGCCGACGCGCTCGTGGCGATGCGGCGTCCCGACGCGGTCTCCTCCTGGGTGGACGTCTACATCCGGTCGCTCGACGAGCGTCCCTCTCCTCGCGATCCGATCGCCCGGGACGGATGGCGCGAAACGCTCGGACAGGCGCGGCGCATGGGGGACTGGATCGCGTTCTTCGAGCGCGAGCTGGCCGAGTCGGACTGGCGGCAGGCGCTGGGCCGGTGGGCGGGTGCGCTGGCGCCGGGACTGGTGGGAGCTGCCATGCATGGCGTGATCCGGACGGGGCACGCCGCCCGGGCGCTGGCCCGGAAGGAGACCCCGCGGCGCGTCGCCGAGCTGGCCGAGGGGCTGGCCTACTGGGCGGCGAGCCACGCCACCCTCCCGGAGCGCCGGGGCCGGCCGGTCCGGGGAGTCACCCCCTCGCAGGCGCTGCCGGACGTGGCTCTGGTGCCGGCCGAGAGACAGATCCGATCCGGGTTCATCCTGCGCCGCGCCTCCACGCTGGAGGGCTTCGAGCCGTTCCTGGCGGTGGCCGGCGCGGTGGACGTGACGGGGGACGCCGGCCTCTTCGTCTCCGACGTCACGGCGTCCTTCGCCCGCCTCTACCTGGCGCAGGCGCAGCGCCGCGCGGCGCTCATCACCTACATCCACGCGGTCACCGGACCGGCGGCCGTGCGCCCGCTCCTGCCCTGGGTGGACGCAGGAGGGGGCGCGGCGCTGCTGCGCTACGCCTGGCAGGCGGCGGCGGGCCTGCACGCCTCGCACGGCGAGCCGGGGCTGCGGGCTCCGGAGCCGGCGGGGCCGTCTCTTGCGGCCGAGGAGCTGATCGACCGCGCCGTGGCCAACGGGGACGAGCACGCCATCAAGCTCACCGAGGTGTGTCTGCGGGAGGACGCGCTCCGGACCGACCCCGCCTACGCGCGGGCGGCTGCGGACGCGTCGGCCCGGCTGGCCCGCTCGGGCTGAGACGCCCCTCCTGGTCCAGGACGAACGATCCCGCCTTCACCCACTTGAGCCGCGGGCGGGGCGGCCCGGGGATCACCGGGATCACCACGGCGCCCTCCTTCAGCACCGTGGCGGAGATGGTGTACTCGCCGGCCGGTGCCCGCGGATCGACGACGAAGACGGCGGCCGCGGTGAAGGGGCCGCGCCCTCTCCATCCTCCCAGCTCGATCGCCCGCGCGTCGGACACCGAGGCCAGAGGGAGCTGCCGCGCACCCCCTTCCGGGAGCGGCGTCCAGGCGCGGATCAGCAGCGCCAGCGGCGGGAGCCCTTCTTCCGCCTCCATGGCGCACCGGACGCCGGCCAGCCTGCGCGACAAGGTCCGCGCGGAGCCCGGTGCGGTGAAGGCCTCCGCCCCCCGGGAGGGCCCGCCGCCCGGCTCCGGGAGCTCCAGCGTGCATTCCGACATGCCCAGGCCGTCCATCCACACGGCGTCGATCGCGGCGGCCGGGCTCGCGGTCCCACCGCCGCGCGGCGCGCCGGAAGCCGGCACCTCCTCGGCGGTCAGATCGTACAGTCTCCACGAGCCGGCATCCGTGGACGGCCGCCGAGACAGCGCTTCCTCCAGGCCCCGCTCGATCGGCACGTTGAGGTCGCGGGCGTACAGGGAGAGGGCGGCGTGCCGCCGGGCCGCTTCCAGCCGCTCCACCGTCCCCGCCGGGAGCACGGGCCGGTCGGCGTAGAACCGCAGCGCCGGCGCCAGGAAGGGGACGTTCGCGGCGATCGAGCCGCCGGGCGGAGTCCGCCGGGCGATCTCCGGGCCGATCAGGGCGGCACCGTAGGCGGGCGCGTCCAGCGCCAGCCGCTCCAGGCCCCGGCTCGCGGCGGTCCCACGATGCGCCAGCAGGGCCACGGCGACGATCGTCCCGGCCGCCGCCGCCGGCCGCAGGCCCGCCCCAGCCCGGCTCAGCAGCGCCGCGCCGCCCGCCGCCGCCAGCCAGATCCCTTCGGCGACGGCCACGGCGGCGATGGGCAGCAGATGGAACTGGAGCCAGTCGTGGTAGAACGCCGCCCAGCGGAAGACGAGGGGGTGCGCCACCCCGAACAGCAGCAGCATGGCCGCCGTGCGAAGCGCTTCGGCGGCTCCCGGCCTGCGCCGCAGCGCGGCGGCCAGCAGGGCGGCGGCTCCGAGCCCCGCCGGCGCCAGCAGGTCGAGGCCGTAGGTCCGCTCGAAGTACTCGCCCTGGCGAGCCAGCCACCCGGCCAGGTCGCTGTCGGCCGCGTTGCGGGCGCCGTCGGCTGCCGAGGCCAGCGCCCGCACCCATCCCGCGCGCAGCAGCGCCCCGGCCGAGCCGGTGACCCAGGCCAGGTGCGCCACCGTCACGAGGAAGCAGGCCCCCGCCACGCCGAGCAGGAGCGCGGCGGGGCGCCACCAGCGCAGCCGGCTGCGGCCGGGGGAAAGGATCGCGTGCAGGAGCACGGCGGGAGCGGCCTGGAAGGCGGCCCATCCCGACAGGCACCCCGCGGCGTACACGGCGGCGCAGCCTCGCAGGCGGGCCGGCAAGCCGGCCGCGGATCGGTCGCGCCACCGCAGGTAGAGCAGCATCGCCAACAGGCCGAGCAGGAGCGTGGGCGGCTCGTGCCCGAGCATCTTTCCGAAGTGTCCGAACGCCGGGATGGTCGCCAGGGCGGCCGCCGCCAGCAGCGCCGGCCCGTCCCCCCGCACGCGCCGCCACAGCAGGAACAGCGCCACGACGCTCCCTGCGCTGCACGCGGCGGGAACCAGGCGCGCCGTCCACTCCTCCACGCCGAAGAGGGCGAAGGCCGCGGCGGCGGCCATCGGCACCAGCGGGGGATGGTGCGTGAGGACGGCGGCGGCCGCGGGCGGCGCGGCGCCCATGGACAGGAGCTGGGCCCCGCGCGTGCCCGCCAGCCCGTGCCTCACGTGGTTTCGCGCGGCCTGCGCGAACTGGGCGGTGTTGGCGTCGGCGGGGGTGACGAACGGATCGGCGATGCGGCAGGCCAGCGGGACGGCGGCGACCGACACGATCAGCAGACAGCTCACCTGGAGGCGCCTGCCGGTGTTCCAGGCCTTGGCCGTCGTCGTCCCCATGGCGTGCCGTCACCCTGCGCGGAGGAAGGCGGCGATCTTACAACGTCTCCGTCTCTCGCGGCGCGGCCTTGCCGGGCCCCGGAGGTCAGGGTCTCCTGGCCGCGTCCACCTTGTCCCGGTTCAGGGTGAGCGCCAGGCGGGCGATCCGTCCGTCCTCCCCGGCGGCGAAGGCGGCGACCTGGCCATAGAAGTACTCGCGGAAGACCGGGTCGTCCCAGGCGACCAGGAAGCTGTCCTTGTCCCAGGCCTCCAGCCTCCCCGAGGCCCCGGATGCCACCTGAAGCGTCAGCCCCTCCCCCGTCAGGCGCACGTGGAGGAGGCCCATCGTCTCGTCCTCGTAGACGCCGGCGTAGTCGGAGAGGGGCCGCTGCGGAGTGGGGGCCGACTTCCTGCGATCCTCGACGGCCCTGCGCCCCTCGGCCTGCTCCCGCAGCGCCGCCCGGTGCCGGGCCAGCGACTCGCCGGCGGGGTCGGTGGGCGGGAGGCCCAGGTGATGGTCGAGGATGGCCGTGACCAGGGCCCCGTGCAGGCCGGGAGCGCCCCAGGTGTTGAGCATCACCACGAGACCGAATCCCTGCTCGGGGAGCAGGGCCATGTAGGCGGGCATCCCGTCGGCGTTGCCGCTGTGCCACAGCATCGGATGTCCTCGGTGATCCATGACCTGCCAGCCCAGGCCGTATCCGCCGAAGAACCGGACGTTCCTGGCCTTGCGCATCTCGGGGGTGGTGGCGATGATGCAATGGGGGGTGTGCATCTCGGCCATCGAGGCGGCGCTGATGACACGGCGGCCGTCGAGGGTCCCTCCATTGAGGTGCAGGCGCAGCCAGCGAGCCATGTCCTCGGCGTTGGAGTGGATGCTCGAGGCCGGACCGACCATGGCGAAGTCGAAGGGCCTGATGGGCTGCTGCCGCTCCTGCAGGACGGCATGGGGCCGCGCCACGTTGGGGCCCTCGGGGCGGGCTTCGGCCAGCGTGGAGCGCATCCCCGCCGGCTCGATCAAGCGTGTCCTCACCAGGTCGGCCCACGTCGTCCCCGCGGCGGCCGCCAGCGTCTCGCCGGCCACGGTGTAGAGGATGTTGGAGTACACCATTCTCCCGCGGAACGGTCCCTGGGGGCGCAGCGTGCGCACGCGGCGCATCAGCTCGGCGCGGTCGTAGCGGGCGAAATAGAAGAGCGCGTTGGCCGGCTGCAGCCCTGTCCGGTGCGAGAGCAGATCGCGCAGGGTGACTTCGTGTCCCACGAACGGGTCCCGGAAGACCACCGATGGAAGCCTCTCGCGGATGCGGTCGTCCCAGCCGATCGTCCCTTCGTCCACCAGCACCGCGGCCGCCGCCGCGGTGAAGGACTTGGTCAGCGAGGCGACGTCGAACAGGGTCCGCCCATCCACGCGTCCCGGCTTGCCCACCTCGCGCACCCCGTACCCACGCGCTGCGACCACCTGGTCGTCCTTCACGATGGCCACGGCCAGCCCGGGGACGTCCCACTCCCGCATGGCCCGGGTGATGACCTCGTCCAGCTCGACCGGCATCTCCCGGGGCTGCGGCGGCCGCTCCGTTTCCGGCAGGAGCACGAGGAGCATCGTCAAGCAGGGGAGGAAGCGGCGCATCCGCATCGGCGTCTCCTGTTAAAAAATTAACATCATGGAGCGCGGCCCGCCCCACGCGGTCCGCGCGAGGAGCTAAGGGGCGCTTCGCAGCGCCTGGTCCGCCGCGAGGCGCACGGCGATGTGCGGATCCCGGAGCAGCGCCTCGATGCGATCCCCCAGGCGCGGGCCGCCCCGCTCTCCCAGGAACCGGGCCGCCTCCATCCTCACCTGCCAGGCTGGATCGCTCAGCGCCCCGGCCATCGCCTCGGTGGCCGCCGGGTCGCCGATGCTCCTCAAAGCGAACGCGGCCATGGCCCGCTCCCGCCAGACCGGATGATCCAGCAGCGGCAGGAGGCGCCGTACGGCGGCCGGGTCGGCGGCCACGGCCAGTCCCCACGCGGCGTAGGCGCGCACGCGCCAGTCGGGATCGTCGAGCGACTCCAGCAGGGGGCCGAGCAGGCGGCCGTCGCGCACCCGCGACAGCGCCCAGCGGGCGCGGTCGGGCACCAGATCCGCGCCGGTCTCCGGCTCGGCGCGGGCGGCATGGCGCAGCGTCTCGATGAGCCGGCGGTCCGGGCCGGTGACCGCCTCGTCCGGCGGGGCCGACGGGGCCGGGCGCTCCCCGTCCACCCGTTCGCTGCGGGGATCGGCATAGGGATCATGGACGTCCCCCTCGCCGAGGCCGTCGTGGACCGCCAGCGCGGCCAGCGGGGTGATGATCAGACAGGCGGCCAGGGCCAGAGCGGCGCGCCGGCACGCCGTGACCGGCCGGGCCGGGGCCCCGCCCCCCGCCAGGATCCGCTTCAGGCGCGCCTCGAGCTGCGCCGGCCTGGCCATCGAGGAGGCCGCCCCGGCCGGGGCGCGCGAGACGGCCCTCCCCGCGGCCATCGCCAGCAGCAGGCGCGAGTAGGCGATCGGGTCCGCCCCATCCTCCAGCACGCGGTCGTCGCAGGCGGCCTCCCTCTCCAGCGCCATGCGGCGGGCGGCCATCCACGACAGCGGATCGAACCAGTGCAGCGCGCAGCACGCCCGGGCCATCAGCAGCGTCAGGCAGTCGCGGCGCTCCGCGTGGGCCCGCTCGTGGCGCAGGGCCGCCCGCAGCGAGCTCCCCTCCAGCGCCGCGCCCTCGGGGATCATGATCGCGGGGCGGATCGGCCCGACGCAGACCGGCGCGTCGATCTCGGCGCTCGACAGCAACGGCAGTCCCCCCGCCAGGAAGCCGAGCGGGACGGCGCGCAGGCGCACTCTTCGCGCGGCGGCGAGGTCCGCGGCGATCCGGGCCAGGCCCACCGAGGCTCCGGCCAGCCAGACCGCCAGGAGCCATCCTCCCGCCCGCTCCGCGGCGGCGCGCCAGGTCGCCGGCAGAGCGATGCCGGAGGCGACGTCGCCGCGGGTCATGGCCAGCAGCACCGCCTCGTCGGCGAGGTGGCTCAGCGGCGGCGCGCCGGCGTAGAGCCCATGCGAACGCAGAGGCAGGAGGAGGGCAGGGAGCGTCCAGGCCAGCAGGGGCATGGCCAGGGCGCCGGCCATCCCCCAGGCGAGCACCGCGTGGCGGAAGGCGGCCGAGGCGCGGCGGGCGACAACGGCGGCCAGCAGCGCCAGGGCGATCGGAACCGCCGCCTTGCCCGCGGCCAGCAGCAGGAAGACGTCAGCCGGCATCGGTCCGCCCCTTCCTGGCCTGCTCCAGCAGCCTGGCCATCCGCCGCAGCTCCTCGTCCGGCAGGCGCGCGCGGGAGCCGAGAAGCGCGGCCATCGCCTCGGAGGGGGAGCCGTCGAAAAAGGTCCGGATGACCTGGGCCAGCGCCGGCGGGCCCGCCTTGGCCTTGGGCAGGACCGGCGCGTAGATGAAGCGCGAGCCGTCCGCGGTGTGGCGGATGTGCCCCTTCCTCTCCAGGATCCGCAGCAGGCCGCGCACCGTGGTGTAGGTCGGAGCGTCGGGCATCTGCGCGGCGACCTCGGCGGCCGAGGCCCGTCCCAGGCGGTAGAGGATCTCCAGGATCTGGCGCTCCCGCCGGCTCAGGTCCGTAACGGCCTCCTGTTAGAAAACTAACACCAGGAGTCTACGACGAGACCGCCGCGATGGCAAGACGAATTCCGCGGCGGCCCCTGGGCGCGGGGGGCCCGGGCCCGCCGTGCTAGCATCCGGGCGCCATGCTCCGACCGGTCGCGCAGCTCATCGACGACTACCGCATCTGGCACAAGGTGACCTTCCAGCGTGGCCGCATCCTGACCACGCGCGGCCGGGACTGGGAGGCGTTCGATCGCCGGGAGCTCTTCGACGATCCGCGATTGTTCTACGGCGACGGCCGGACCGTCCCGGCGGTCGTGGTGCGCCACGCGCGCTCCACTCCTCTGGCCGAGATCTCGCGCTTCTCCTTCCCCGCGCTGCACCCCATCGAGCGGTATCCCTACGCCGAGACCAACCGGGCGTCGGGGATTCTCTACAGGCCGCGCGCCGCCCGGGACGGTCCCGCCGTGGTCCTGTCGCACGGATGGGCGCACGACGAGACCAGGGCGATCGAGCTGCTGTTCGTCGAGCCTCTGCTCCAGGCGGGCCTGACCGTGGCCCTGGTGGAGCATCCCTTCCACTTCCGCCGCGCCCCGGCCGGCACCTACAGCGGCGAGCTGATGGTCTCCGGAGACGTCGTGCTGACGGTGGAGGCGTTCCGCCAGGGGGTGGCCGATCTGAGCGGGGTGGCGAGCTGGCTGATGGATCAGGGGATGCGGACCGGGGTGCTCGGGTACTCGCTGGGGGGCTACATGGCGGCGCTGCTGGCCTGTTTGCGCGACGACCTGGCCTTCGTGGTGGTGGGGGCCGCCGGCGCCTCGGTGGTCTCGCCGATCCTGGACACCGGACTGGGGGTGAACGTGCGCGAGGATCTGTCGCGCTCGGGGATGGATCACCGGGAGAGCCTGGAGCGGGCCTGGGGCATCATCTCCCCGGCCAGGCTGGCGCCGCGGGTCTCCGGAGACCGGATCCTGCTGGTGGCCGGGTCCTTCGATCGGATCATGCTGGCCGAGTCGGTGGCCGCGCTGTGGCGCCGGTGGGGCAGGCCGTCCCTTCTCTGGGAGCGGCAGGGCCACTACTCCCTGCTGGCCGTCCCCGGCCGGCTGATCCGGCGGAGCATCCCCTTCATCCTCTCGTGGTGAGCTGCTCGGCGCACGCTCGCCCGCTGCGCACGGCCGCTTCGATGGTGGCCGGCATCCCGCGCAGCGTCCAGTCCCCCGCCAGGAGCAGGTTGGGGTACGGGGAGCGGCGGCCGGGCCGCAGCGGCTCCGACTCCACCGTGGCCGAGAAGGTGGCGGCGCGCTCCCGCACCACCAGCGCCCGCCGCAGCGCCGCCCGGCGGGCCGAGGGAAGGCAGGCGCGCAGGTCCTCCCAGGCCACGGCCGCCAGCTCGTCGTTGCCCAGGCTGCTCAGCGCGCCGGCGGCGCTGGCCACCGCGGCCAGGTGGCGGGCGCCGTCCCCCAGGATCCGCCCCTTGTTGAAGATCCACTGGATGCGGCCGCCCAGCACGGCGGCGAAGTCGAGATCGGCCAACTCCTCGATGGTCCGATCGGGCCAGAGGTTGACCGAGACGATGGCGGACGATCGGAAGCGCTCCAGCCCCGCCACCGGCACGCCGATCCTGGCCAGCGCGGCGGGGGGGACGGCTGCCACGAAAGCGTCGGCGCGCACCTCTCCGCCGTCGCGCAAGGCGGCGGCCCGCACCCGCCCGCCTTCGGTCACCAGGTGCGCCACCGGCGAGCCGGTCAGCACGCGCGCTCCTCGCTGCTCCAGCCAGCGGCAGGCCGGCTCCGCGTAGAGGCCGGACAGTCCCACCGCGGCCACCCCCAGCGCCGAGGCGCCGCGCCCTGCCAGGAAGGCCTCCTTGAGCACGCGCGCCAGCAGCGACGCGGGGGCCTCCTCGGGAGGGGCGTTGAGCGTGGCCACGGCCAGGGGGTGCCACAGCCGGCGCCGGAGCTCCGGAGTCTGGCCGAGACGATCGAGCCACGCGGCCACGGTGATCGTCTCCAGCCCGCCCACCGCCTCGTCGCGCCGCAGCGAGCGCAGCGCGGGGGCGGCGCGCAGCAGCGCGGCGCGGTCACGCCACCCCAGGCCACCCAGGGCGGCCAGGCCGGCCAGCAGGTCCCAGGGCGGGGGGAGCGGGGCGGCCTCGAGGCGCGCGGCGCCTCCCGGCTCCAGGTAGTCCACCCTCAAAGCAGGCTGGAAGCGCAGCAGATGGGCGGTTCCGATGGTCCGCAGGAACTCCAGGGTGGCCTCGTAGCAGGCCATGAACAGGTGCTGGCCGTTGTCCACCATCTCGCCGGTGGACTCGTCCACGAACGACGCGGCCCTTCCTCCCGGCGCGCGGCGGGCCTCGATCACCGTCACCCTCGCCCCCCGCCCGGCCAGGCCGACGGCGCAGGCCAGCCCGGCGAAGCCGGCGCCGATCACGGCCACGCTGCCCGGAGGCTCCGTCATGCGAAGGGGAGGACCCTGCGCAGCAGCGCCAGCCGGGCGGCGATGCCGAACCTGGCCAGCCGGGGCAGCGCGATCCGCTCGCGCAGGACGTCGTAGTCGCGACGCTCGATCTCGTCGAGGATCGCCTCGTAGATGGCTCCCATGATCTCGGCGGCGAAGAGCCTTCTGCGGTCGCGGCGAGGGAGCGTGCTGCGGGCCTCCTCGAACAGCGCGCGCGTCCGCGACGCTTCCATCCGCATCAGCGCGCGGAAGGCGGGGCTGGGCGCGCCGGCGGCGAGATCCCGGTCCGGGCAGCGGCAGGCGGCACGGTCGGCGGCGGGGAGGTAGATCCGTCGCCGCTCGGCGTCCTGCCGGACGTCGCGCAGGATGTTGGTCATCTGGAAGGCCAGCCCCAGCGTCTCGGCGTAGCGCCGGGCGGCGGGATCGGTGTAGCCGAAGATCTCGATGCAAGCCAGCCCCACCGCCGAGGCCACCCGGTGGCAATAGAGCCGCAGGTCCTCGAAGGTCTCGTAGCTGCGCGGGGAGATGTCCATGGAGACCCCTTCGATGACCTCCTCCAGGTCCGCCTTCCTTATGGGGAAGGCTCCCAGGTGGCTGGCCAGCGAACGGGTGATGGGATGGGTGGGGACGCCGGCATAGCAGGCGTCGAGCTCCCGCCGCCACGCGGCCACCCGCAGCGCGGCCTCGGCGGCTCCGGGGGCGGCGTCCACGGAATCGTCCACTTCGCGGCAGAAGGCGTACAGCGCGTGGATCGCCTGGCGCTGCCGGCGGGGGAGGAAGAGAAAGGCGTAATAGAAATTGCTCCCGCTGCGCCGGGCCACCTCCCCCACGTGCGCCTGGTCCAGGACCTGCGTGCCGCTCACGAGGCGCCGAGCAGCGCGCGGGCCGACAGCAGCGCCCAGTCCCGGCGGGCGAGCGCGGGCCTGCGGGTGAAGACATCGTAGCCGGCCGCCTCGATCAGATCGAGCACGCGGCGCCCTCCGGCCAGCACCAGCCGCAGCTCGATCCCCAAGCGTCCGCCGGTCAGCCGGGGCAGGTCCCGGGCCCTGTCGAACAGCGAGCGGGTGCGATCGATCTGGAAGGCGATCAGCGCGGCGATGGGGCTGGTCAGCCTGCGGGCCTCGAGCATGGCGGCCGTGACCCCGAAGCGGCGCTGCTCCTCCCCGGGGAGATAGCACCGCTTCTTGTCCAGATCGACGGCGATGTCCTGCCAGAAGTTGGCCAGCTGCAGCGCGGTGCACAGGGTATCGGAGCGCTCCAGGGTCTCCGGCCGGGCCCGGCCGAACAGGTGCAGGACCAGGCGGCCTACGGGGTTGGCGGAAAGGCGGCAATAGGCCAGGACCTGGTCGAAGGTCTCGTAGCGCGAGACCGTGACGTCCTGCTCGAAGGCCGAGAGCAGGTCGTGCAGCAGCGCCAGGGGGAGCGGGTGTCGCCGCAGCGTCTCGCCGAGGGCGATGAACACGGGGTGGCCGGCCGTCCCCCGCGCGGCCTGGTCGAGCGCGCGCCTCCAGCCGGACAGCAGCTCCAGGCGGCGCCCTTCGAAGGCCGCTTCGTCGGCATAGTCGTCGGCCTGCCGGGCGAAGGCGTACAGAGCGGCCACGTGGGGCCGGAGCGGGCGGGGGAGCAGCAGCGAGGCGACGGGAAAGTTCTCGTAATGATCTCGCGCGGCTCTCTCGCAGTGCGCGAAGGCCGCGGCCGCCTGCTCGGGCGACCACGTGGGCCCTGCGCCGGCCTGGCCCATGACTCCCGCAACCGGAACGCTCATTGGCGACAGGATATCACCGCATGCGGAGCCTCGAGCACGACAACCGGCGCCTTGGGGGCGGATCGGCGCCCGGGGGCGCCGCGCCGGGCGATGGTAGAATGCGGCGCGTGAAGGAGGCGGCGTTGAGACCGGATCGACCAAGGATCGGCATCTTCGGCTGGGGCCTGGTGGCGCCCCGGTCCGGATCGATCGACGAGTTCCGCGAGAACCTCTCCTCCGAAGGGACCTGGATGCAGCCCTTCGAGGGCTTCGGCCCGAGCAACTTTCTCGTCGGCGTCCCCCGGTTCGACTTGGAGGAGTACCGCCCCTGGATCGAGGAGCGGTTCAAGCCGGCGCGGTTCGCCCAGCTCGCCAAGCACAGCGGCGATCCTGTGCGCTACGCGGTGGGGGCGTTCATCCAGGCCCTCGGCCAGAACCCGGGGCTGGAGACGGTCCTCCAGGAGCTGGGCCAGCGGACCCACATCTACATCGGCACGGGCGTGGGGGATCTCCCCACGATGTACGAGGCCAGCATCGCCTACCACGGGGCGCAGCGCCGGTGGAACCGGTTCTGGGGAGATCCCCGGCGATGCCGCATGCGGGAGCTCTACGCGGCGTCGGCGGGAGCGGAGCGGGAGCGGCTGCGCTCGGAGTTCGGCGTGCCGCCCGATCCGGAGACCGTCGAGGACGAGCAGGAGAGAGAGGCCGCGCAGGAGGCCTGGGAGGCTTACTGGTCCGGCCGCTCGGAGTCGCTGCGCGAGTACCTGGAGGAGGCGCGGCGCATCCAGGCGGAGCCCGTCTCCGGCGAGATCGAGTCGGCGAAAGAAGGGGTCATCAAGCGCAAGCTCACCGAGATGAGGAAGCTCAACGCGCGCTGGGGGTGCCCTCCGGAGCCGTGGACGGCGGTCCATCCCAATCTCATCTGGAACATCCACAACGCGCCGGCGGCCCAGGTCTCGATGATCGGCCGCATCCAGGGCCCGGCGTGGGCCCCGGTCGGAGCGTGCTCCTCGTTCGGGGTGGCGCTCAAGCTGGCGGTGGACGTGATCCGCAGCCGGGAGGCGACGGCGGTGGTGGTGGGGATGACCGACCCGCCCCCGCACCCGCTGCTGGTGGGGGCGTTCTACAAAGCCAACGTGCTGGCCGCCGACGGGGATCCCAGCAAGCCTCTGGCCGGGCTGAAGGGGACGCACGTGGCGGGAGGGGCCGCTGTCTGGATCGTCGGGGACGCCGACGCGCTTCGGGCGCGCGGCTTCCGCACCGTGGGACTGGAGATCATGGGGGTGGGGATCTCGTCGGACGCGCACCACATCATCACGCCGACCAGGCACGGGCCGCTGGAGAGCATGAAGAAGGCGCTCCAGGACGCGGGGATCCAGGCGCCGGAGCTGGCGTCCTGGGACCTGCACGCCACGGCCACGCCGGGCGACTGGCTGGAGGTGGCCACGGCCCGGGAGCTGATACCGGACAGCGTGCCGATGACCGCGCGCAAAGGGACGTTCGGGCACGGGATGTCGGTGGGCGGGGCCTGGGAGCTGACCGCGCAGCACCTGGGGGCGGCGCAGGGGATGCTCTACCCGACGGTTCTCCGCAGGGACGAGCTCAACGAGGCGATCGCGGCGGTGCACCGCAACTTCGTCTTCGACCGGCCGGTCTCCATCCAGGGCTGCTACCTGGGGAAGATCAACATGGGGGTCGGCGGCATCAACGCCTGCGTGGTCAGCCGCCGGTGGGACGTCTGACCGGCCCGGGCCGATCCCTCTCGAAGATCTCGCCCAGCCGCGCGTAGAGGTCTCCTCCCAGCCGGGCGATGGGGCGCAGGCGCGCCGGGTCGATGACCTTGACCGACGCGTGGGGGGAGTCGACCAGCACGTCGTCCCGCACGTGGATCCAGACCACCTCGCCTGCGATGACCGCCGAGCCGGCCACGTCGATCCTCTCCAGCAGCCGGCACTCCAGGTTCACGGGGGAGTCCAGGAGCCGGGGCGCCTTCACCCGCGCGCCGGCTGCGGTGCGCAGCCCGGCCAGTTCGATCTCGGAGACCTCGGGGGGATGATCGGCGCCTCCGATCATCACGGCGTCCAGGATCTCCTCGACCACCACGTTCACCACGAATTCTCCCGTCTCCAGGATGTTCCTTTCGGTGTCCTTCACGCCGTCGCGGCGGCGGGCCGAGCAGATGAGCAGCGATGGGGGCGACGAGGAGACGCCGGTGAAGTAGGAGAAGGGGGCGGCGTTGGTGCGGCCGCCGGCCCCAGCGGTGGTGACGAAGGCGATGGGACGGGGGACGATGGCTGAGATCATCAGAAAGTAGCCGTCGCGCCGGGACAAGGCGGCGGGGTCGATCTGCATCCTGCGGCTCAGTTGTGCAGGGCGGCATCGCGCCGGATGGCGCGGATGCGGCGCCGCGCCTCCTCGGCGTCGTCCGCCTCAGGTTGAAGCGCCAGATAGGCCTCCAGGTCCTCGGCGGCCCGCCCGGGCCGCTCCATCTTCAGGTGCACGAAGCCGCGGTCGCGGCGCAGTCCGGGATCGCGCGGCGTCAGGAGCATCAGCTTCTCGATGGCCCGCAGCGCCCTGGGGTAGTCCTCGCGGCGCAGGTGGATGTGCTTCAGGTTGTGGAGCATCCTGGCCAGGATGGCGCGCTTGCCCACCGGACGGAAGAAGCCTTCCTCCAGAGGGACCTCGGCTCCATAGGCCTGGCGCAGCCGGGCGCGGCAGTCCTCCGGGAGGAGGATCGCCCCGCGGTGGAACGGGTCGATCAGGATCTCGCGGCCGTGGGAGGCGTGCTGCACGAGGAAGTGGCCGGGAAACCCGATCCCCCGCAGGGGGAACCCGGCTCCGGCGGCGGCCTCGAGGTAGACGATGGAGAGGGTGAGCGGGATGCCCAGGCGGCGGTCCAGGACGTCGTTGAGATACGAGTTGCGCGGGTCGAAGTAGTCGTCCTGATTGCCGCGGAAGCCCAGCGTGCCGAACAAGTGGCTGTTCAGCGCGTCGATGACGGCGAAGGGGTTGCCCTCGGCTCCGGCCGCGGCGGCGCCCGCCCCCGCGGCGATCTCCTCGAGGCGGCGCAGGTAGGCGGCGACAGGCAGGTCGGGGTACTCGTCCCTGGCGATCAGCAGCGCGGCCTCGGGAAGCACGATCCGATCGTCGGGATGGGCGATGCTTTCCTGGAAGGCGTCGGTCGCCTGAGCGGCGCTCATGCAGATAGTTTATATCACAGCCGGGAAACGGCACGGGGCGCGGCGCTCCGGGCGACCTGCCCCCGCGGACCTGTGTTAGACTCCCGCGCGGGCCAGCGCCGCATGGGAAACTTCGACTTCGAATCGGGCAAGCGGCACCTCGAAGAAGGGGATTTCGTCGAGGCGATCCGGTGCCTGCTGGCCTCCCTGGACATGGACCCCGCCAACGTCGACGCCTACGTCGAGCTGTTCAGGGCCTACGATCACGCATGGCACGAGTCGGGCGACCCGATGGTCCTCGACCAGATGAGAAAGGTGGCCCTCGCGGGGCTGAAGCGGGCGCCGGACAGGGCGCGCCGCGACCTTCTACGGCAGGCGCTCGATCGGACGGACACTCTGCTGGCCGAGCTGCAGCAGGACGAGCCGGAGGAAGGCGGGCAGCACGCGCCCCGCGGAGGTGCCGGCTTGCGCCGGCTGCCGATCATCCGCGACGATGGCGGCGGCCCGCGCCAGGGAGGTTCGTGAGCGGCCCGCTGGTGGGTCTCGTCCTCACGCTGATCGCGCAGATCGCCCTGACCCTGTGGGTGGGCGGCATTCTCTTTTTCTCCTTCGTCACCACTCCCGTCCTGTTCCGGACCCTCGACAGGCACGACGCAGCCAGGGCGCTGAGGGCGCTGTTCCCCCTGTACTACCGGATGGGGGCGGCCTGCGGCGCGGTGGCGGTCGTGGCCGGGGCGGCTCGGGCGCTGCTGGCGCCCGAGCCCAGGGCGCGCGGCGGCGTCTTCGTGATCCTGGGTGCGGCCATGCTGGGGCTGACGCTGTACGCCTGGCGGGTGCTGCTGCCCCTCATCGAGCGCGCCCGTGTCCGCGCCGAGGGGAAGGACCCCACCGATCCCACCAACCTGGAGCAGCGCTACTTCAAGCGCCTGCACGCGCAGTCGGTCCGGATCAACGGCATGGTCCTGCTCCTGGGCGTGGTCTGCCTGGTCATGACCATGATCCCGCGGTAGGCGGCCGCACTCGCTCCGGGCGGAGCCGCCCGGTCGCCCCGGCCCCGGCCCTTCCTCCAGGAGCGGATCGTCACGTCCGGCGCGTCGAGGCAGGGGGACCAGGCGCCGCGGCGGGGACGGGATGGCGGGTGGCGGCTGCGCGCCGCGTGAGCGGCCAGAGCGCCTGCCCCACGAAGCCTTCCGGCATCTCCTCCATCGCCGGGTATCCGAGCCGCTCAGGATGGCGATCGCGCGGCCAGTAGGCCGTCCCGAACAGGAAGTCCCAGACGCTCAGGACGACCCCGAAGTTCTTGGACACTCCTCCTTCGCTCGACCAGTCGTGATGCCACAGGTGCATGCGCGGAGTGTTGAGAACGCAGCCGAGCGGGCCCAAGCCGAGGCTCAGGTTCGCGTGATTCATCTCCCCCCAGAAGGTGGTGATCACGGCAACGGTGAAAGCGGCTTGGGGAGAGGCCCCCAGCCACGCCAGCGGCAGCCATTGAGCGCTCTTGTAGACGACGATCTCCATCCAATGGAAGCGCCAGTTGCCGATCCAGTCCATGGTGGCGATGGAGTGGTGGACCTTGTGGAACGTCCAGAGCCAGGGCACGCGGTGCAGCAGGTTGTGGACGCACCACTGGAGGAAGTCGGCGACGACCAGCAGGGCCAGGGTCTGGGCGAGGAAGGGCCACGCGCCCACCCCCGAGGCGCCCACCTCGATCCCGAGGCTCCTGAGGCCCGAGGTCGCGTACGCGGCGGCGCCGCCGTTGAGAGCCGCCGTCCACACCGGGAACAAATGGCCGTTGAGGGCGATGAACCCGAAGTCCCGCCGCCAGCCCGGGCGAAGGAGGGGCTGCTCCGCTCGCCATGGAAAGAGCCGCTCGAGCAGGACGAAGACCAGCGAGACGCCGGTCAGCCAGTGGATGTACGACACGTCGATCCTTCCGTTGTCCGCGGCCGGAGACCGCATGCCGCAGCGCGCACATCATCGGATGCTTCCAGCCGTATGGCAAGGGGCGGGCCCGGCCGGGCGGGAGCGGGGCGCGCGCGCCGCGGCTCCCGGACCTCCTGGTCCCGTGCCGCTCGTTGATTTATGCGGGCGCAGCATCTAAGATGCGCCGCTCATGGATCCCGTCGGAACGTCCGTCGGCCACTACAACGTCCTCCGCAAGCTGGGCAGCGGCGGAATGGGGGTGGTGTACGAGGCCGAGGACACGCGCCTCGGCCGGCGGGTGGCGATGAAGTTCCTCCCTCAGGAGCTGGAGCAGGATCCGCAGTCGCTGGAGCGCTTCCAGCGGGAGGCGCGGGCCGCCTCGGCGCTCAACCATCCCAACATCTGCACCGTGTACGCCATCGACCAGCACGAGCGCCAGCACTTCATCGTGATGGAGCTGCTGGAGGGACGGACCCTGGCCCAGATGATGGGCCGCCAGCCTCTGGACATGGACCGGCTGCTGCTGCTCGCGACCCAGATCGCCGACGCGCTGGAGTCGGCCCATGCCAAGGGGATCGTCCACCGCGACATCAAGCCGGCCAACATCTTCGTCAACGACCGCGGGCAGGTGAAGATCCTCGACTTCGGGCTGGCCAAGATGGAGGCCATGCGCCGGCCGGGCGCGGCGGGGCCCCCGGTCTCCTTCCTGGAGACGATGGCGCGGCAGGATCTGACCCTGCCCGGGACGGCCATGGGCACGGTGGCCTACATGTCTCCCGAGCAGGCGAGAGGGCAGCTCACCGACGCGCGCACCGACCTCTTCTCGGTGGGCACGGTCTTGTACCAGATGGCCACGGGAACCCTGCCGTTCCAGGGGGACACTTCGGCGGTGGTGTTCGAGGCGATCCTGAACCGGGAGCCCGTCCCCGGACACGAGGTGAACGCGGCGCTGGCCCCCGAGTTCGGCCGCATCCTGGAGAAGGCGCTGGAGAAGGATCGCAACATGCGCTACCAGACGGCCACCGAGATGAAGACCGACCTGATCCGCCTCAAGCGGGACCTGGAGTCGGGACGCAGGCGCGCCGCGGAGGTCTCCGACTCGCGCGGCGGCAAGCCTCCCGAGCGCTCGATCGCGGTCCTGTACTTCGAGAACCTGAGCGGAGTGAAAGAGGACGAGTACTTCCGGGACGGGACCACCGAGGACATCATCACCGAGCTCTCCAAGATCAAGGGCCTGAAGATCTTCCCGCGGCCGACCATCCTTCCGTACCGCGACAAGCCGGTCACCCCGCAGCAGGTGGGACGGGAGCTGAAGGCGGCCTATGTGCTGGGCGGCAGCCTGCGCCGCGCCGGGAACCGGCTCAGGATCAACGCGCAGCTCATGGACGCCAGGACGGACTTTCCACTGTGGTCCGAGCGGTACGATCGCGAGATGAAGGACGTCTTCGAGGTGCAGGACGAGATCGCCCGGAGAATCGCCGAAGCGCTGCGCATCACGCTCTCCCCGCAGGAGCAGGAGGCCATCGCCGCCAAGCCCACGGACAACCTCCAGGCCTACGACTTGTACTTGAGGGGGAAGAGCCACGCGCGGCGGGTGACCCGGCAGGACCTGGAGTTCGCCCTGCAGATGTTCGAGGGAGCGGTCGCTTTGGACAGCGACTTCGCGCTGCCGTACGCGGGCATCGCCAACGTCTGCGCGCAGTACCACTACCATCACAAGCACGACGCGGCCTGGATCAGACGGGCGGTGGCCGCGGCCCAGAGGGCCACGGAGCTGGCGCCGAACCTGCCGGAGGTTCAGGTGGCCCAGGCGTGGATCCTCTACGCCGAGGACAAGTACGACGACGCCATCCGGTTCGCGCGCCAGGCCATCGAGATCAAGAAAGATTGCGACGGCGGTTTCTACATCCTGGGCCGCTCGCTGTTCGCCTCGGGACGCTACCAGGAGATCGCCGAGATGGCGGAGACGGCGGTGGAGGCCTGCGGCGACGACTACAACGTCTACGTGCCGATCCAGAACGCCCTGAGCGCCCTGGGCAAGGCGGAGATGCTGCGCAACATGCGCCAGCGCCGCGTGCAGGCGCTGGAGAACCATCTCAAGCTGGTCCCCGACGACGCCCGCGGACGCTCGCACCTGGCCCTGGACTACGTGGCGGGGGGGCGGCCCGACGACGCGGTGCGGGAGATGCAGTTCGCCGTGGCGCTGCGCCCCGACGACGCCAACCTCCTCTACAACGTGGCCTGCATCTACTGCAACATGAACCGCAAGGTGGAAGCGCTGGAGTCGATCACCAAGGCCTGGGAGGCCGGGTTCCGGAACGTGGACTGGGCCCGCCGGGACCCGGACCTGGCACTGCTGCACGGCGATCCCCAGTTCGACCGCCTCTACCCGCCCAAGACCGCCGCCGACTGAGGCCGCGGTTCATGGCCTCGGCCAACCATACCCTGCCCCGGGAGTTCCCGGTCACGGCTCCCCGGCGTCACCCCGAGCGGATGCGGCTCACGTCGCGATCCGCGGCGCGCTGTCAGGGGGCGCCGGTGGCGGCGGGCCGGGTGGACGGTCAGCCTTCCGGGGCCGGGGAGGCGCGAAGCCGCTCGAACACGGGAGCGTCCGCCGGCGGCGTGGGGAGCGACGACAGCGCGTCGAAAGGGAACCATCCCAGCTCGGCGCAGGCGAGCGGGCTCGGCTCTCCGTCGAGCTCCGTCAGGTAGGTGAGGAGCAGGATCGTCCTGTCCGGGTAGGCGTGATCGCTGAAGGCGAAGGGGTCGCCCACCCTCGATCCGACCCCCAGCTCCTCGCGCACCTCCCTCGCCAGCGCGGCGCGCGGGCTCTCCCCGGGCTCCACCTTGCCGCCGGGGAGCTCCCAGTGGTGCTCCAGGTGCACCCCCGCCGGCCGGCGGGCGAGCAGCAGCCGGCCTTCGCGGATGACGATGGCGGCGACGACCACGATGACGCTCTCGGCTCTTTTCACGGGATCCCCTCGATGCGGGGAGTATAGCGGGGGCCCGGGAGGACAGGCGTCCGAGCCGGTCAGTCAGCCGTCAGCCGGGCCGCCTCCCGGCAGAGCTCCTCGATGGCCTGGAACTCCGCCGCGCACGGATGCCCCCTGCGAAGGCGCGCCCGAGCGCCGGCGGCCCGGTCGGCCGCCTCGCCCAGCAGGCGCGAGGTGCCGGGGTCGGCGCCGGCCTCCTTCCGGCGGAGCAGGCGGTCCTCCAGCTCCTTGCGGTGGGTGATGTCGGTGGCCACGCCCAGGACGCGCAGAGGGGAGCCGGCCGAGACGGGGAGCGGCACCTTGACCGTCTGGAACCAGCGCTGCCGCGAGGTGCGGGCGTCGGTGACAGGCTCCTCGTCGATCCACCGAGACGTCCCCGACGACATCACGTCGCGGTCGGCCTGGAGGAAGGCCTGGACCTCTCCGGCGTTGGCGTTGAAGTCGGCGTCGGTCTTGCCGAGGATCCCCTCCACGGTGGTGCCGTAGATCTCGGCCACCGCCTTGTTGGCCAGCAGGAAGCGGCCGTCCCAGTCCTTCACGAAGATGAGGTGCGGATCGGTGTCCAGCACGCAGCGCAGGAAGAGGCGCTGCCCCTCCAGCTCCTGCTCGGCTCCCTTGCGCTCGGCGATCTGCCGCCGCAGCTCGGCGTTGGCGCGGCGCAGCTCGGTGTTCCTCTTGTTGACCTCGGCTTCGAGCCCTTCTTTCGAGCGCCTCAGGGCCAGCTCGCTCTCCTCCCGGCGGCCGACCTCGGCCTCCAGGGCGCGCAGCAGGCCGGCCAGCACGCGCCCCAGCCAGAGCGAGGCGCAGGCCGCCACGGCGGAGGCGCCGGCGATGGAGAGGGCGAGCGACCGGGACGGCGGGAGGCCGGGGAGCAGCGCGCGGTGCAGCGTCTCGAACAGACCGAACAGCGCGACGGAGACGAGGCTGGTGATCCCTATCAGCCGGTGGAGGGAGCCACGGCGGCGGAGGGGGCGGCGCTCCGGGGCGGAAGAGGAGGGGGACGGCCCGGACGGACGCGCCCCGCCAGGGGGGACCGGTGAGGAGGCGGCCGCGGCCGGTTGCCTGCTCATAGCGCGACCAATATAGGCGGCGGCGGTGTTTTGTCTCGCCCCGCGCCGCCCGGCGAAAGGTCGCGGGGCACGGGCGGTTTGCATCGGTCCACCCGATCGGATAGGCTCGGGCGCATGCCGGTCCCGTCCGCCCGTCCCGAGCCGGGGTCCGCTCTCCTCCCCTGGCAAATCGAGGAGGAGGCCCTGGCCCCCTTCGCCATGAGGGCCACGGCCGGCCGGGGGCGCCGACACCCCGAGCAGGAACATCGCTTCCGCTCACCCTTCCAGCGCGACCGCGACCGCATCATCCACTCCCGCGCCTTCCGCCGCCTGGAGTACAAGACGCAGGTCTTCGTGAACCACGAGGGGGATCACTTCCGCACGCGCCTCACGCACAGCATCGAGGTGTCGCAGGTGGCCCGCACGGTGGCGTCGGCCCTGGGGCTCAACGCCACCTTCGCCGAGGCGCTGTCGCTGTCGCACGACCTGGGGCACACTCCGTTCGGGCACCTGGGGGAGGAGGTGCTCCACCGGCTGATGAGGGATCACGGCGGGTTCAACCACAACCGGCAGTCGCTGCGGATCGTGGAGCACCTGGAGGACCGGTACCCCGACTTCGTGGGGCTGAACCTGACCTACGAGGTGCGCGAGGGGATCGCCAAGCACTCCGGTCCCTGCGACCCTCTCATCGCCCCGGAGTACGCCGAGTACCATCCCGAGGAGCGGCCTCCGCTGGAGGCGCAGATGATCGACATGTGCGACGAGATCGCCTACCAGCACCACGACGTGGACGACGGCGTGGAGTCGGGCCTGCTCGACCCGGCCGAGCTGGCCGAGGCCGTGCCTCTGTGGGGCGAGGCATGGCGGGGGGCGCTGGAGCGCTACCCTCGCGCGGCGCGGCGCCAGCAGGTGACCGTGGCGCTGCGGAGGATGATCGACCGGCTGGTGACCGACCTGGTGGAGAGCTCGCGGGCGGCCATCGAAGCCAGCGGCGTGAAGTCGGTGGAGGACGTGCGCCGTCTGCCCGGGCCGGTGATGGGCCTGTCGGCCGACGTGGCCGCGCGCAACAAGGAGCTCAAGCGGCACCTTCACCAGCATCTGTACCGCCACCATCACATCGAAAGGATGAAGGACAAGGCCCGGCGCATCATGGAGGCTCTGTTCGAGCGCTACCGCGACAACGTGAACCTGCTGCCGGAGGAGCACCGCGCCAAGATCGACGCGGTGGGCCGGGATCGCGTCATCTGCGACTACGTGGCCGGGATGACCGACCGCTACGCGATGGACGAGCACCGCCGGCTCTTCGAGCCCTACGAAAGGGTCTGAGGAGGAGGGAGGGAGGGCGATGAGGCACCTGCGGCGCCGCGTCGCTGCGGCGCTCCTGGCCTGCGCCGCCGGATGGGGGGCGGCCTCTCACTGCCTGGCGCTGGGGGACTGCGCGGGGATCGCTCCGGTGGGGAGCACGCAGCTCCGGGCGGTGCCCGTGGCGACCGGCCTGGCGGGCCGTCCTCTTTTCGTGGCGTCGCCTCCCGGCGATCGGGACCGCCTGTTCATCGTGATGCAGAGCGGCACCATCCGCATCAAGCACCGGGGGGACCCGGCTTCGGCCACCACGCTCTTCCTGGACATCACGTCCAAGGTGCAGGCGTCCACCACGCTCAACGAGATGGGGCTCCTGGGGCTGGCCTTCGATCCGCAGTTCGCCGCCAACGGCCGCTTCTACGTGAACTACACCGAAGGGCTGCTCGGCGGTCCCTGGTTCACCGTGGTGGCGCGCTACACGGTGTCGGCGGGCGATCCCGACGTGGCCGACCCCGGCAGCGAGGTGAGGCTGCTGCGCTTCTCCCAGCCGCAGTCCAACCACAACGGGGGGCAGCTCCAGTTCGGCCTCGACGGCTACCTGTACATCTCCACCGGGGACGGCGGCGGCTCGGGCGACCAGCACGGGACCTGCGGCAACGGACAGAGCCTGTCCACGCTGCACGGCAAGCTGCTCAGGGTGGACGTGCGCGACGCGTCGCCCGGCGGCCTTCCCGATTGCGGCGGGGCCTCGGCCATCTACCGGGTGCCGTCCGACAATCCGTTCGGCGACGGGGTGGGCGGCAGCGCCTGCGACGAGATCTGGGACTACGGGCTCCGCAACCCATGGCGGTCCAGCTTCGACCCGCTGACGGGGGACCTCTATCTGGGTGACGTCGGGCAGAACTGCTGGGAGGAGGTCAACCACGTCCCCGGCCCGGGGGGAGGGCGCAACTACGGCTGGAGGCAGATGGAGGGCCGGCACTGCTTCAATCCGGCGGCGCAGTCCAACTGCGATCCGGCGGCGGTGGCCTGCGGGTCCTCGCCCCCCTGCGGGGACCCGTCCCTCACCCTGCCGATCGTGGAGTACTCCAGCGTGGGGGCGTGCTCGGTCACCGGGGGGTACGTCTACCGGGGCTGCCAGATGCCGCTGCTGGACGGCCGCTACCTCTACGGCGACTTCTGCGGAGGATGGGTGAAGTCGTTCGTGGAGTCCGGGGGCCTGGAAACGGACCCGGTGGATCACACGCCGCAGCTCGGGATCGGCTCGGCGCTGGCGTTCGGACTGACCAGCTTCGGAGTGGACGACGATGGGGAGATCTACGTCGTGGATCGGGACGGTGTGGTGTACCGGCTGACCCCGCCGTTCACCGACCTGGAGGTGAGCGCGGCGGAGGCGGCCACCCCCTTCGCCATGGGGCCGCCGGGCTGGAGCTGGGAGGACCTGCACCATTCGATGATGCAGCCGGTGTCCTCCTACAGGGTGCACCGCGGCCAGCCGGGAGGCTCCTTCCAGTGCGTGTTCTCGTCGGCCTCTCCCTCGTGGCCGGGCGGGGATCCGGCCGTGCCGGCCGCCGGCGCCATGCACGCCTACGTGGTCACCGCCGTGAACGCCGCGGGCCAGAGCACGGTGAGCGGCGCCCCTCCGCACACGATCCTGCCGGATCCCTGTCCTTAGATCCCACCGCTCAGGCCGGGAAGAGTCTCAGCGCGTTGTCCTGGAGGATGGCGTGCTTGGCCGCCTCGGGGAGATACGCGTCGGGGAGATCGAGGAAGGCGGCGATGTTGGCGCCGATGTCGCGCACGCCGGGGCTCGGCCAGTCGGTTCCGAACAGGACCCGGTCGGCGACCTCCACGAGGCGCGGAAAGTACTCGGGGAGGCTGCGGGGAGGGATCCCCGACAGGTCCATCCACAGATTGGGGTGCCGCCGCATGAGGAAGAAGCAGGCCGGCATCCACAGGGGGCGGCCGCCGTGAGCCATGACGATGGACAGGTCCGGGAAGTCCACGGCCACGTCGTCGATGGCCATCGGGTCGCCGAGTCGCGCTCGGGCGCCCGGGAAGATGGAGGTGCCCGTGTGGATGATGACCGGAAGGCGGGCGCGTGAGGCGGCGGCGTAGACGTGGGCCAGGGCGGCCCCCTCGGCGGTGTCGTCGAGGTGGGCGTCGGCGCGCACCAGCATGTGAGGCGGATGGAGCTTGAGCGCGCGGATGCCCGCCTCGGCGAGGGATTCCACCTCTTGCGCGGGGTCGGCGGCGTGGCGGGGGTTGACGCTGCCGACGGCGATGAGGCGCGAGGGATCGGCCTTGACGTAGCGGGCCACGAAGCCGTTGGTCTCCGCGCCGAAGCCCATGACCTCCGGTGCGGCGTAGTTCACCAGCGCCGCCCGCTCGACCCCGACGCTGTCGAGGTAGCGCAGCAGCGCCGAGGGGTCGCGGCTCATCTCGAGGATCTGGTCGAAATCGGGACGGCCCCGGCGCATGCGGTCGAGCGTGGCCGGGCGGAAGCTCTCCCAGGGCTGCATGTGGATGTGGGCATCGGTGATGCGCAGGCCCGCCGGCGTGGTCATGGGCGCCATGATAGCCGGAAGGGGACCGGAGCGGCCGCGGGCGAGGCGTCCCGGTCCTGCGTCAACGAGACGAGGAGGAAGGATCCCAGGAGTGGAAGCCCTGGCCGGTCTTGCGCCCCAGCTTCCCTTCGGCCACCAGCCTCCTGAGGATCTCCGGAGGCCGGAACTGCTCGGCCCCCAGCTCCCGGTGGAGGATCTCCGCGATGCTGAGCCTCACGTCGAGACCCACCAGGTCGCTCACCTTGAGCGGGCCCATGGGATGCCCGTACCCCAGCTCCATCGCCCGGTCGATGTCGGCCGCCGAGGCCACCTCCTGCTCCACCATGCGCATCGCCTCCAGTCCCAGGGCGAGGCCCAGCCGGGAGGAGGCGAAGCCGGGGCTGTCCCGCACGACGATCGCTTCCTTCCCCATGGAGGCCGCCAGGTCGCGGCACCGCCGCAGCGTCTCCGGAGACGTCGCCGGGGCGACCACGATCTCCAGAAGCTTCATGATGTGCGGAGGGTTGAAGAAGTGCAGCCCGATGACCCGCTCGGGAGAGGCCGCCGCCGCGGCGATGGAGGCGATGGAGAGCGACGACGTGTTGGTGGCCAGCACGGCGGGAGCGGGAGCCAGCCGGCCGAGCTCGGAGAAGATCCTCCGCTTGAGCTCGAGCTTCTCCGGGACCGCCTCGATGACCACCCCGGCCCCGCGGACCGCTTCGGCCAGGGTGGCCGAGGACGTCAGGCAGGCGGCCGCCGTCTGGCGCGCCTGCGGCGTCACCTTGCCGCGTCGCACCCCTTCGTCCATCTGCGCCCTCGCCCGCTCCAGGCCGCCGGCCAGGATGGCCGCGTCCACGTCGTGCAGCACGGTGGGCAGCCCCGCCAGCGCGGAGGCCTGGGCGATGCCCGCGCCCATGGTGCCGGCGCCGATCACGACCACGCGAGGTGTCTGCGGACTCACGGCGCGCATGCTAGCACGCAACGCCCGTCGTGTTGACACGCCGCGCTCGCATCCCGTACCATGCCCGCCAAAATCAAGGAGCCGCTTGGGTTATCCGCCGGTGACCCGGCCCGCGCCCCGATCCTGTGCCCGCGCACCGCGGCCCATTCTCACAGCGAGGTCCACTCCATGCCCCAGATAGCCCCGACCAAGGCCCGGGTCGAGCCGGGCCGCCTCTTCATCAATGGCCGGTTCACCGACGCCGTGGAGGGAGGGACCTTCGACACCATCAACCCCGCCACAGGGCGGGTGCTCACGCAGGTCGCCGAGGGGCGCGAGGAGGACATCGACCGCGCGGTCAAGGCCGCGCGGGCGGCCTTCGACTCCGGCCCCTGGACGCGCGCGATGACCGCCGCCGATCGCGCGCGCATCCTGTGGAAGGTGGGGGAGCTGCTCGCCGCCAACGCTCAGGAGATCGGCGAGTTGGAGACGCTCGATTCAGGAAAGCCGGTCACCGAGAACGTCAAGATCGACGTCCCCTTCGCGGCCGAGATCTTCCAGTATTTCGCGGGACTCGCCGGCAAGCTGCACGGCGAGACGGTCCCGGTCCGGGGGCCGTACTTCAGCTACACCCTGCGCGAGCCGGTGGGGGTGTGCGGGCTCATCACCCCGTGGAACTTCCCCCTCCTGATGGCCGCCTACAAGGTCGCCCCGGCGCTTGCCTGCGGCAACACCGCCGTCCTGAAGCCGGCCTCCTACACGCCGATGACGGCGCTGCGCCTGGCGTCGCTCTTCCAGGAGGCGGGGCTGCCCGAGGGGGTGCTCAACGTCGTGCCCGGGTCGGGCAGCCGCGCGGGGATGGCGCTGGTGCGGCACCCCCTGGTGGACAAGATCGCCATCACCGGATCCACTCCCGTGGGCCAGCAGGTCATGAGGGAGGCGGCCTCCACCCTCAAGAAGCTCTCCCTCGAGCTGGGGGGCAAGTCCCCCAACATCGTGCTGGCCGACGCCGACCTCGACGCCGCCGTCCGCGGCGCCCACATCGGCATCTTCTACAACAAGGGGGAGATCTGCACCGCCGGATCGCGGCTCTTCGTCCAGCAGGAGGTCCATGACGCCCTGATGGAGAAGCTGACCGAGCGGGCCGCCAGGACCCGCCCCGGCGACCCCATGGACCCCAAGTGCCGCTTCGGGCCACAGGCCTCCGAGCAGCAGATGAGCACCATCCTGCGCTACGTGGCGCAGGGGAAGGAGGAGGGCGCCCGCCTGGTCACCGGCGGCCGGCGCGCCGAGGTGGGAGACCTCAAGGGCTTCTTCGTGGAGCCGACCATCTTCGACGCGGTCCGCAACGACATGACCATCGCCCGCGAGGAGATCTTCGGGCCGGTGCTGTCGGTGCTCACCTTCAAGGACCTCGACGAGGCCGTCGCGCTGGCCAACGAGACGATCTACGGCCTGGCCGCCGGGGTCTGGACGAGGGACATCAAGAGAGCCCACACGCTGGCCCGCTCGCTGCGCGCGGGGACCGTCTGGATCAACACCTACAACAACTTCGACGCCGCGATGCCGTTCGGGGGGTACAAGATGAGCGGCTTCGGGCGCGAGCTGGGCGCCGCGTCGCTGGAGCAGTACACCCAGCTCAAGAGCGTCTGGGTGGATCTATCGTGACCTCCGGCCGCCTGGTCCGCTACGCCGTGCAGGAGGGGATCGCGCTTCTGGAGATGAACGATCCCCCGGCCAACGCCTACACCCACGAGATGATGCGGGAGCTGGACGACGCCGTCCTGCAGGCACGCTTCGACGAGTCGGTGCACGTGGTGGTGGTCACCGGAGGGGGCGGCACCTTCTTCTCCGCCGGCGCCAACATCGGGATGCTCTCCAGGGTCACGCCGGCCTTCAAGTACTTCTTCTGCCTCCACGCCAACGAGACGCTCAACAGGCTGGAGCAGACTCCCAAGCTGGTCATCGCCGCCCTCAACGGCCACGCCGTGGGCGGCGGCCTGGAGGTGGCGCTGGCCGCGGACATCCGGATCGCCCGCAAGGACGGCGGGAAGATCGGCCTGCCCGAAGTGGGCCTCGGCGTGCTCCCGGGCACGGGGGGGACCCAGCGGCTCGCCCGGCTGCTGGGGAAGGCCCGGGCCCTGGAGCTGATGGCCACCGGGCGCCTCTTTTCCTTCGACGAGGCGCTGGCCATGGGCCTCGTGAACCACGTGTACGAAGGAGACGACTTCCGGGGGCGGGTCATGGAGTACGCCCGGCAGTTCCTTCCTCCATCCAAGGCCAGCAAGGCGGTCGGCGCCATCAAGCGCGCCGTGCAGTCGGGGGCCGAGGTCTCCTTCCACGAGGGCCTGGCCCTGGAGCGGGAGCTCCAGCAGCAGCTCTTCCTGAGCGAGGACGCGAAGGAAGGGATCGATGCCTCGGAGCGGAAGCGCCGCCCCGAGTTCAAGGGACGCTAGGGGCGGGAGTGGATCCCATACGGCACGAGCGCGCCGGGCGCACAGGCTACGTCACCATCAACCGGCCGCCGCTCAACATCCTCACCATCGCCGCGATGGACCGCCTGGCCGCCGCCATCATCGATCTGACCGAGCGGGACCCGGTGGACGTCATGGTCATCCGGGCGGCGGGCGACAGGGCCTTCTCCGCCGGGGCGGACGTGGCCGAGCATCTCCCCGAGCTGGCCCCGGTGATGCTGTCGTCGTTCCACCGCGTGGCGCGGCTGCTGTGGTCCACGGAGACCGTCTCCGTCGCCGCGGTGAAGGGCCTCGCCCTGGGGGGCGGCATGGAGCTGGCCCTGTGCTGCGATCTGGTGGTCGCCTCCGAGAACGCCGAGTTCGGCCAGCCCGAGATCCACGTGGGATCGTTCCCCCCCATCGCCTCGGTCATCCTTCCCCAGCGGGTGGGAAGGCAGGTGGCCGCCGACATCGTGCTGACCGGCCGGCGCCTGTCGGGCTTCGAGGCTCTGGCGCTGGGACTGGTCAGCCGGCTGGCCTCCCCCGGCGCCTTCGAGGAGGAGCTGGGGAGCGTCATTGGAGCGCTGGAGCGCAACAGCGGCCCGATCACCCGGCATGCCGTGCGGGCGCTGCGGGCCGGCCGGGCGGAGGAGTTCACCCGGGCCCTGGACGCCAGCGAGGCGATCTACCGGGACCTCCTGGTCCTGGCCGACGCCCGCGAGGGGGTGGAGGCGTTCCTTCAGAAGCGCAAGCCACGGTGGCAGTCGCGTCCCAAGGAGACTCCCGAACGATGAAGGCGGTGGTGATTTCCGAGCACGGCGAGGTGGACAAGCTCCACATCGAGGAGGTCGAGGATCCCTCCCCGGCCCCCGACGAAGTCCTGATCCAGGTCAAGGCCTGCGCCCTGAACTACCTGGACATCTGGGTCCGCAAGGGGATTCCCGGCCAGAGGATGCCGCTGCCGATCATCCCCGGGTGCGACATCGCCGGGGTGGTGAAGAAGGCCGGGCCGTTCGTCAAGGGGGTCAAGACCGGCGACCGGGTGGTGGTGTCGCCGGGGATCTCCTGCGGCCGGTGCGCGCCGTGCCTCCTGGGCAAGGACAACCTGTGCGCCTCTTACGGCATCATCGGCGAGAACCGCGACGGAGGGTGCGCCGAGTACGTCTGCGTCCCTGGGGTGAACGCCATCCCCATCCCCGGCAAGATGACCTTCAACGAGGCGGCGGCCATCCCACTGGTGTTCCTGACCGCGTGGCACATGCTGGTGGCCCGCGCGCAGATCCGCCCGGGAGAGGACGTCCTGATCCACGCCGCCGGCAGCGGCGTGTCCAGCGCCGGCATCCAGATCGCCAAGCTGCTGGGGACCCGGGTCACCGCCACCGCCGGATCCGACGCCAAGCTCAAGAAGGCGAGGGAGCTGGGGGCCGACGAGACGATCAACTACAAGAAGCTGGACTTCTACGAGGAGGTCAAGCGCATCACCCACCGGCGCGGCGTCGACGTGATCCTGGACCACATCGGCGCCGACACCTGGGCCAAGAACATCCGCAGTCTGCGCCCCGGCGGCCGGCTGGTGACCTGCGGAGTGACCTCCGGCTTCGAGGTGGCCACCGACATCCGCTACATCTTCTTCCGGAGGCTGTCGGTCCTGGGTTCCACCATGGGAAGCAAGGGGGAGCTCCTGGAGATCATGAACCTGATGGATCGGGGCATGCTCAAGCCGGTCATCGATTCGGTCTACCCCCTCGACGAGATCGCCGTGGCGCACCGGCGGATGCAGGAGCGCAAGGCCTTCGGCAAGATCGTCATCAACCCCTGATGGAGCTCAAGACGGCCTCTGCCATGGTCGTCGCCGCGGCGCGCTTCGAGGGGACCGCCGCCCAGGCCGGGGAGGCCTTCCTCCGCGTGGCGGAGTGGCTCAAGCAACGGGAGCTGCCGGCGCACCCCTGGATCGGGGTGTACGAGGACGCCTCGGATCCCGACACCTACGTCGAGCCGGACACCGGCAGGATGCGGGGCGAGGTCTGGATCCCTTTCCACGGCGAGGCGCGGGGGGACGGCCTCGTCGAGGTCCGGAGGATCGAGCCGGAGCGGGTGGCCTTCACCGTGCACGAAGGAGATCCCTCCACGGTCGGGGCCACGGTGCGCGCGCTCAAGGAGTGGTGCCGCCGGCAGGGTCTGCGCCCCGCGGGCCGCCACCGCCAGATCTACCTGCACGTGGCGCCGGGGGCGGCCTGGCGCACCGAGGTGCAGATCCCGATCGGTCCCTAGCGCACAGAGACTCTCTGGAGGATCGAGCGCTCCTCCAGCGTCAGGGACAGCGGCAGCGGCGGCCCGGCCCCGCGGGCGCCCACGGGGAAGGGGAGGGTGGCGAACCCGCCGGCCAGCCCGTGTCCTTCGCCGATCCAGGAGGCACAGCACAGGACGCGCCGCGAGTCGGTGAGCACCGCCCGGGCCACGGCCGCCGCCGCGCGGGGTGAGATCCCCCCGGGGGGAGCAGCGGCCGACGGAGAGACCGGACGCAGCGGGATCCCGGCGAGCGACGCGTAGCGGAGCAGCGAGCGCAGCTCAGAGTCCTCTCCGCCTCCTATCACCGGCACCGCGATCTGGCTCGCGGCGGCGCCGTGCATCCGGGCCAGCCGCGCCGCCTCCCGGGCGGCGAAGGCGACGCCGCCGGTGGCCAGGATCCTGGCGGGACGCAGCCCCGACCCCCGCGCCGCCTCGCGGCACAGCTCCAGCGATCCCGGCATGGCCAGCAGGAGCACCGTCGCCGGGCAGATCCGCGCCGCGTCCCGGGCGGCGCGCACGGCCTCGGACGGCTCCGTCAGGACGACCACGTCGGCCGGCCCCGCCTCTTCCAGCGAGGCCGCGCCGCGCACGCGGCCGCCCAGATCCCGCTGCGCGCCGGCCGCCGCCCCGGGCGAGCCGCACACCAGGGCGACCTCGGCTACCTCGGCCCGGGCCAGCAGACGGGCCGTCTCGCGCCCCACCGGGCCGTCCCCGGCGACGACCGCGCGCACCGGGCGTTCTCCCCGGGGCCCCGATCTCCCGTGTTGTGAATGGTCCGGCAACGTCCCTCCGGCGGAAGGGAGCCGATGTTATACCATCCCTCCCATGCGACGTCCCGTTGAAGGCATCGCCGCGGCGCTCCTCGCTGCGGCCCTGCCGGGCGCGGGCCCCCCGGCCCGCGCGGAGGTCCGGCCGCTCACACTCTACGAGAAGGTGGGCAGGGCGCCGATCATCCTGGTGGGAGAAGTGACGGAGGCCTACGCCAGGGGGAAGGGGCAGCCCGCGCGGATCCGCAACCACTCCACGGTCCGCTGCTCGGCGACCCCTTGCCCCGCCGAGACCTTCCTGCTCGCCTACAAGCTCGACTCCTTCCTGCGCGCGCCGTGGGAGGACAGGATCGTGTTCGCCGCGGGCGAGAGGGTGGTCCTCTTCCTGCGTCCCTTCACCAAGGAGGACGGCCGCTCCCCCCATCCCGAGCTCTACACCCTGATGTGGGGAGCGCAGGGCAAGCACCTCCTGCCGCCCGAAGGGGAGGCGGCGCACCGCGAGGCCGTGGCCCGCCTGGCCGCGATCGCCGCCGCGCCGCTGGAGACCCAGACGGCGATGCTGCGGGAGGCCCTCGCCGACCCGAACCCGATCGTCTCGGACGCGGCCTTCGATGAGGTGCTCCGCCAGCGGCTGGGAGGGCCCGAGCTGATCCCGCGGCTGATCCCGCTCCTGTCCGGCAGGCGCGAGTCCACGCGCGTGCAGTCGCTCAGGCTCATCGCCGAGGGCCTGGAGGAAGCGGCCGCCGCGGGCAGGGAAGTCCCCGGCCGGGACGATCTCTCCGATCTGCTGCGAGGGCGCGCCGCCTCCGATCCCTCCGAGGCGTTCCGGGTGGAGGCGGTCAGGACGCTGGCGGCGCTGGGGGGCGCCGGCGTGCGCGCCTTCCTCGAGCGCCTGGCGGCGGAGGATCCCTCGCAGCGCGTCCGCTACGAGGCGGAGGCGTCCCTGGCGGCCTGGAGCGCGGTCACTGGTTCCCGATCACCTTGACCTCCTGGGTGTTGGACAGGAGCCTGGTGCCGTCGCGTCTGTGGACGATCAGCCGGTAGACGTACGTCCCCGGCTGATCGAGCGTGACCACCTTGGTGAAGCCGAGCTGGACCGACACCTGCTCGGGGGGGTGAAGGCAGCGCGGGTCTTCCTTGGAGGTGGTGATCAGTCCCTGGGCGCTCCTGGCCTCCCATTCGATCCCCGCGTGGCAGTACTCGGGATCGCCGGGCTCCACCCCGATCAGGGCCCCGCTCAGGGTGAGGGTCAGCGGCCGGAAGCCGTGCCGCGGTGAGACCGACAGACGGGCGGCGGGACCGGAGGGGGGCTGTTCTTCCTTTTGCTTCTTGCCGGCGGCCGAGGCCCCCACGACGGTGAGCCCGATCAGCGAGCCGGCCAGAAGGGCGGCGGTGAGCCGGGAGGTCGGCATGGCGCCGATTCTAGCTCAGTCCCGTCCTTTGCTCCCCTTGCCCCCCTTCGACTCACGCTTGTGACCGCGGACGGGGGAGGATCGGGCGCTGCTTTTCTGCGATGGCTTGCGGGGTTCGGCCTGCTGGCGCGGGGCGGGGCGCTCGGGAGACCTCTCCTGGGGGGCGGCGCGCGGCGTAGGGCGCTCCTGCCTGGGCTGGGCGGCCGTGGCGCGCGGGGCCGGCCGCTGCGCCGGCTCGTCGCGACGCGCCTCGGCCGGCGGCTTCTGCG
>DATEEA010000011.1:0-17962 GCA_035281445.1 Candidatus Polarisedimenticolia bacterium | reverse complement strand
AGGTTGTAGTAGATGGTCAACTGCGGGTCCTTCTCTCCCATCATCGGGCGGCACCTCCTTCACATATACATACCGTCCGGAGCCTCCGCGTGATCAACCGCGGGCGCCGCGCGAAGCGGAGTTTGTCAACAGCCTGCTAAGTCCAAGATCACGTGCCGGATCCTCACGGAGTATCTCGCGACCTCCAGAGAGCCGCAACGCATTTCAGGCGATGCGTTTACACCGCAGGGTAGCAGCCTCGGGCACGAGTTCCTGACTTTCCTCAAGCGGCTCTTGCGGCAGGTGAAGCGGCGCATCGGCCGCCCATGGTTCATCCCGGTCAGCCTGAACGACCGGCTCGAAGCTCTGGTCATCCTTCGCGCGCTCAACCGATAGGATGGCGTCCTCCCTGCGGCGCGGCCATGAACCGGTCTCACCGGTCGGCACGACCAGGATGCGAGCTCACTGCTCGTGGGAGAGGCCGCGCCCCGTGACCAGGTAGGCGGCGAAGCTCCCCAGCCAATGGCCCCCCTCGTAGTGCTCCCCGGTGACGGCGGCGAGCCCCTGCCGCCTGTGCGCCGCGGCCGCCTCCCGCAGGGCGGGAAGCCTGGGATCGGCGGGCGGAAGCCCGGACGCGATCCCCTCCAGCATCCAGGCGCGGCTCAGGTTCAGACCGTCGAGGTGCGCCAGCTTCGGGTCGGCCGGATCGGTCACCACGGCCGGCTCGAGCCACACCGCTCCCGCGGGGCGCGCGGCCTTCGCTGGGATGCCGGGCAGGAAGTCCGTCAGCCACGAGGCGTACTCGGCCGGCGCCATCACACGACGCATCAGGTCGGCCTCCCCCAGGCAGGCGGAGAGGAAGTCGTGACCGGACGGCTCGTAGGCGATGGGGCAGCCGCGATCTCGGGCATAGAAGCCGCGGATGCGCGACACCAGCAGATCTGCCATGGCGCTGTCCCCGGCCACGCGCGCCCAGTCCAGGATCAGCCCGAAGGCGAACGCCGTCTGGTCGTGCTCCCCCACCCGGATGGGGTGCGAGAGCTTGGGAAGCCAGCCGGAAAGCCGGGCGGCCGCGGCCTCCTCCAGGGGGCCCATCGCCGCCGACCACCGGCGCGCGCGCGGGTCGTCCCACTCGCGCAGCTCGGCGGCGAGCTGCAGCAGCCAGGCCAGGCCGTAGGGCCGCTCGAACGAGGCCCTTCCCGGACCCTGAAGGTAGGCGGCCTCGGCGCGCAGCTTCTCCTCGGTGAGGCTGCGCCCCACCGCATCGAGGGCCGGCCCGGCGAAGGGCGCCCCGGGAATGGTCCTGGCCAGGCGCACCAGGAGCCAGTGCCCGTGAACCGAGGAGTGCCAGTCGTAGCATCCGAAGAAGGCCGGGGTCAGCTCGCGGGGCGGCCGGGCGTCGGCGTCGCCGTTGAGGACGTGCGCGATCTTGTTGGGGTACTCGCGGTGGACGCAGTCCAGCGCCAGCCGCGCGAAGCGCTCGGCTCCGGCCGCATCCATCCCTTCGCCGGCGGAGCCGGGCCGGGGCAGGGCTGCCCCGCACACCGCGACGACGGCAGCCAGGCCGGCCGCGGCCGGCCGCCTCGTCGTGCTACGAAGGATCGTCCAGAAAGCCATGCCCGCGCATCCAGTCGTCGCTGTAGATGGTGCTGAGGTAGCGGCTCCCCGAGTCGGGGAAGACCGTCGCCACGCGCGCCGGCCGATCGAGCTGCGCAGCCAGCCGCCGCACCCCCCACAGCGCCGCGCCGCTGGAGCCTCCGGCCAGGATGGCTTCCTGCCGCGCCAGCTCGCGGGCCGTCAGGAAGGCCTCCTTGTCGGTGACCTGAAACATGTCGTCGATGAGACTGAAGTCCGGACAGCCGATGATCTCCTCGTCCCCCAGTCCTTCCAGCAGGCAGCGCCGGGGATCGCCCGTCTTGCCCGTCTTGAAATGGTCGTAGAAGACCGAGCCGACCGGATCGACGGCGATCACCTTGACACGCGGGTCCTGCTCCTTGAGGTACCGGGCCACCCCGCAGATCGTCCCACCGGTCCCCATCCCCGCCACCAGGTAGTCGATCCTCCCCTGCATCTGCCTCCAGATCTCCGGGCCGGTGGTGCGGTAGTGGGCCTCGCTGTTGGCGCGGTTGTTGTGCTGATCGGGGAAGTACGCTCCCGGCGTGGCGGCCGCCACGTGCCTGGCCTTCTGGTTGTAGCTCTCGGGGTGCGCTGGAGGCAGGTCGCCGTCCACCAGGATGAGCTCGACCCCCATGGCCCGCAGGCAGTCCAGCTTCTCGCGGCTGGTCTGCCGCCGCACCACCATCCGGCAACGCAGCCCCTCCAGCACGGCCATCATGGCCAGCCCCATGGCCGTGTTGCCAGAAGAGCTTTCCACGATCACCCCTCCTTCCCGGAGGGAGCCCTGGCCGAGTCCCTGCTCGATCATGAACCGGGCGATGCGATCCTTCACGCTCCCCATGGGGTTCATGAACTCGATCTTGGCGAAAGCCTCGCAGCGATCCGAGACCACGGCGCGGCGCAGTCTCACCAGCGGCGTCCAGCCGACGGCGTCGCTGATCCTGTCGTACACCCTGAGGGAGTCCATCGGCGGGCGAGTATAGCGCCCGGCGTCGGCAACGACACCTCCATCGCCGGCCTGGTGGTGGCCGGCGACGAGGGGGACTTCGTGCAGGGCGGCGGCCCGCCTGACTCAGGCGGGGGCTGTCTTGCGCGCCAGGAGATCCCGGATCTCGCCCAGCAGCTTCTCCTGGGTGGTGGGAGGCGCCGGAGGGGCCGGCGCGGCCGCCATCCTGGAGGCGAAGCGGCTGAACGGCAGCACGATGAGGAAGTAGACGCCGGCCGCCTTGATCAGGAAGCTGACCACGGCGTTGATGAAGTCCCCCAGCCGGATGGCGCCCACCTTCACCGCCGAGAAGTCCGGCTGGCCACCCATCATTCCCAGGATGGGCGTGACCACGTCCTTGACCATCGAATCCACGATGGAGCCGAAGGCGGCGCCGATGATGACGCCGACCGCAAGATCGATCACGTTGCCACGAGCGATGAACGCACGGAAACCCTGAAGCATGCCGACCTCCTCCATGGACGGCGCGGGCCGGCGCCCCGCGCGCAACGCACGGCCGGCGCCGGCCCCATACCGCCGGCCGCATTGTACCAATCGGCGGGGCGCCCGCCCCGCCGGCAGCGCGGCTTTCCGCCGGGCAGGTGAGGCATCACGGCTGCGCTCCACCGTGACGTTTGGGTCTGCGGCCGGAGAGGACGTACAGGGAGTGGGTGGCCGGCGGCCTCGACACTGCGGAGCAGGGGGGACCTGCGCCGAGCTCACGGCCGACGACCAGCAGCCGAGGCGGGCCCGAGACGTCAGGTCCTGGAGACGGGGCGGGTGTTCTCCAGCACCGCGATCTGCAGCAGGGTGTCGCCCAGGCGCAGCTCGTCGCCGTTGCGGAACTCCTGCCGCTCGACGCGCCGGCCGTTCAGGAAGGTCCCGTTGGTGCTGGCGAGATCGACGACGAAGTAGGCTTCGGGGCCGAGGATCTTGAGCTCGGCATGGCGGAAGGAGACCTTCTCATCGGCCAGCGGGATGTCGCCGGCGCGCCTTCCCACCACGTACGAGCCCCCCGTGGACAGATCGAAGACCTTCCCCCTGTCCGGACCCTGCGCCACGCGCACGAAGATGCGCGTGTCCGGCGGCACGATCCCGGACTTGAGCCGGGGGCGGTGGAGGTGCTCGTCCATGTGGGTCCCGGTCGCGGATTCCTGGCGCTTCGGCATCGTCGGGTCCTCCTCAGTCGTACGTCCACATCAGCTCGAGCCGCGGGCTCGGGCGTTCCTTCACGCGCGCGTGCAAACGGTAGTGCTGGTCGCGCTGGATGGTCATCGGCTGCTCGGCCTCCAGATCGAGGCTCTTCGTCTCGCTCACGATCCGGACGCGGAGCCGATGCTCGCCGGGAGGCAGACGCAGGTCCCACCCCGAGCTGGCCGGCCCGAGCAGCAGGTCCTCACGCCGGGTCGGCCCGGACCTCCGCAGCGGCGCATGGAGGATCCGCCGCTTGCCGGACCAGATGGTGATGACCCCGTCCTGCAGATCGTGCACGATGTGCAGGCCGACGAGCGCGGGAGGCACGTCTCCGCCGGTCCACAGCCCCGCTTCGGCCGAAGGGACGGCCCCACCCTCGAAGGGGGCCTCGCCGGATGGGGGCGCGGCCCCCGGCGGATGGCGGGTCAGGAGGAACCCTCCCACCGACGCAGCGGCCACGGCCATGATGGCCGCCATGAACAGCGCGGCCCCGGTGTGCGGCGCGACGCGCCGCGGGCGCGAAGGGGGCGCGGGAGTCTCGGACGTTTCGGGTCCGGGCTCCGGCTCCTCCGCCGGGACCGGGGCCGGGGCCGCCGAGCGCAGGGGGGCCCACCGCGGCGAGCGGCCGGCGGCCGCGGCACGCAGGTCGTCGGCCATCTCCCGGCCGTTGGGGTAGCGGTCGCCGGGATCCTTCTCCAGCGACTTCATGACCACCGCCTCGCCCTGCCGGCTCACGCGCCGCGCGATGCGGCGCGGCAGCTCGGGAGAAGCGTGGCAGATGGCGTAGGCCAGGCTGGGCAGGTCGGCCCCCTGGAAGGGCCGCGAGCCGGTCAGCAGCGTGTAGAGGGTGGCGCCCAGGGAGAACAGGTCGGAGCGGCCGTCCACGGGCGCCCCGCGCATCTGCTCGGGAGAGGCGAAGGCGGGGGATCCCAGGAAGCGCCCATCGTGGGTCAGATCGGACTCCGACAGCCGGGCGATGCCGAAGTCGGCGATGCGGGCGCGCCCTTCCCGGTCCACCAGGATGTTGGCCGGCTTCACGTCGCGGTGCACCACGCCGGCGGTGTGGGCGGCGTCGAGGGCTTCGGCCACCTGCGCCCCCCACTCCAGCGTCATCCGCTCGGGGGGCTCCAGCCGGTCATGCAGGATGGCCTCCAGGCTCAGCCCGTCCACCATCTCCATCACGATGAACGGCCGCCCGTCGGGGGCCATCCCCACGTCGTGGATGGTGACGATCCCCGGGTGGTTCAGCACTCCCGCGGCGCGTGCCTCGCGCAGGAAGCGCTGCTCCCACTCCGTCTTCTGCCGGCCGCTCACCCCGTCGGGGATGTTCAGGATCTTGACCGCCACCTCCCGCCCGATCTGGGGATCGACGGAGCGCCAGACCTCTCCCATCGCTCCCTGACCGAGCGTCTCCTGCAGCAGGTACCGTCCCACCTGCCCGGCGGAGGACGACCCGGACCGGCGGCGGCGTCCCTTGCCCGAAGGCTTGCGCCGGCCGAAGAGGCCGACTTTCTGGAAAATCTTGCCTGCGCGCATAGAGGAGACAGACCTCCCGCGTTGGATGAGGCATCGCGGAATCTAGGTTCGGTCGGAGGGAAGTCAACGTCCGCGGAGGGGCTGCGTCGGCCCTTCAGAAAGGGACGACCAGATCGATGAAGCCGCGGTCGAGCCACTCGTCGAGGTCGTCGCGGCGCTGGCGCAGCGCAGAGAGCTCCAGGAAGGCGCGGCGCCCCAGGCCGAAGGCCATCGAAGCCCGCGCTCCGCGCTGCTGCGTGCGGAACCACCACTCGTCGCCGCCGAAGGCGGCCAGCGCCGCGTCCTGCTCCACGCGCTGGAAAGTGAGGCGCAGGCGCCACGAGCCGGCGTCCTGGATCTCCCCCCAATCCAGGCGCAGCTCGCCGCCGTTGCGCTCGTCGTCGGCGCCGGCGTTGTGCAGCAGCTCCAGCCGGACACGCAGCGGCCGGCGCTTCCCCAGCAGCTCCCAGCCGGCGATCACGTGGACGATGTCGAAGTCGGAGAGATAGTCGAGCCCCCCGGGCGCCAGGCGGTTGGTCCGGGCATAGCCGGCCCGCACCAACGCCCCGGTCTCCCCGAAGTGCCAGTAGCCGGCGCCGAAGCTGAACGGGCCGGTCTCGGCTTCCCATCGGGCCGTCGCGGCCAGGCTCTCGTCCTCGCGGTTCTGGCTTCCGGTGGAGACCCCCGCAACCACCCTCTGCGCGCTGAAAGCCCCGGAGGGAAGCTCCACCGCGCCCGCTCCTCCCAGGAAGCGCAGGTCGCGGTCCCACAGGATCTCCGTCCCCTGCACCGGGACATCGAACAGGCCGGCGGTCACGGAGTAGGCGGTGGTCCGCCCCGAGAGCCGCAGGTACGCCCTGTCCAGCTCCACCTCGTCCGACAGGAAGTTGTCCTGCCGGATCAGGTTGTCCTCGTTGGAGTCCCCGGCGAAGGAGAGCAGCAGCCCGGCCCCCGCGGCGAGGCGACCGCCCGCCCACGCCGCTTCGATCCCCGGCCTGGCCCGCAGCCGGGCCCGATCGAAGTCGCTGGTGAGCGGATTGGGGGCGCTGCGGACCGCCTCCAGGCGCGCCAGGAAGTCACCCAGCGGCCTCAGCGTGGCCTCCCGCCGCGGGACGTCTTGCTGCGCCCGTGCCGGCGCAACGCCGAACAGCGTGAGGATGGCCGCGCCGGCGGCCAGGAGGACGCGACCCCCGGTCATGCCGCGGCCTCCGGGGCGGCCGCGCGCGCCATGGCCTCCGACAGCTCGCGGGCGGAGGGGTACCGCTCCTCGGGAGCCTTGGCCAGGGCCTTAAAAAGGACCGCCTCCAGCTCGGCGCTCAGCCCCGGCGCCAGCGAGCGCGGCGCCGGAGGCGGGGATTCGATGTGCTGGCGGAGCAGGGCCATGGCGCCGGAGGCGACGAACGGCCTTCTCCCGCAGAGGATCTCGTAGAACAGGACCCCCGCCGAGTAGACGTCGGATCGTCGATCGGCCGGGAGCCCCGAGGCCTGCTCGGGTGACATGTAGTGCGGCGTGCCGTGGATGACGCCGGCGCTGGTCGCCCCCCCCGCCGCGGCGTCCGCGGCGCGGGCCAGGCCGAAGTCGGCGATCTTCACCCCCCCGGCCGTGTCCACCAGCACGTTGGCGGGCTTCAGATCGCGGTGGACCACGCCCTGCGCGTGGGCGGCTTCCAGCCCGGCGCAGATCTGCCGGGCGATGCGCAGGCCGGCGGCCAGGGGCAGCCGTCCTCCGGCCAGCAGCCGGTCGAGCGACGCCCCCGGCACGTGCTCCATCAGGATCGCCCAGGTCCCCTGCACCTCGAGAAGCTCGTGGGTGCGCAGCACGTTGCGGTGGGTGACCCTGCGCGCCAGGAGGATCTCCTGGCGGAACCTCTCCCGGCTCTCGGGGTTGTCGGCCAGGACCTGGGGCGGCAGCACCTTCACGGCCACGGTCTCTCCCAGCCTCTCGTCGCGCGCCCTCCAGACGACGCCCATTCCCCCCGCGCCGAGCCGATCGAGCAGCCTGAACCTCCCTTGCAGCAGGCTTCCCGGAGCGAAGGGCCCGGCCGGCCCTGTGGCCGCCGGAAAGGAAGTGTCCGGCGCCACGCCGGGGCCGGTCCCGCCGGGAGGCGCTTGCGCCAGCGGCCGGGTCGGCGCCGACTCCAACAGAGAAGCGCCCGGCGCCGGAAGCGGCGCCGGTGGAGGCTCCTGCGCCGGCCCCGCCACCCGCGCGGCCAGGAGCCCGATCCAGGCGTCCATCTCCTCCTTCTCCCTGAGCTGGGCGACCATCACGCGGAAGGCCCCGGCCAGCGCTCCGACCTCGTCATCCGACTCCGGCGGCAGCGGCGCCGCGTAGTCGCCCGCCCTCACCCGCTCGGTGGCCTTGGCCAGGATGCCGATCGGCCCGGTGATCCGGCGCGCGAAGACGACTCCCAGCCCCAAGGCCAGGGGGATTGCGGCCAGCCCGACCGCCACGAGCGATGTCTGGATGGTGCGGAACGACGCCAGCTCGCGATCGGCCGAACGCAGCACGATGAAGGAGGCCGCCCCACCCGATGCCGCGCCTGCCACCGGCGCGGCGAGCGCCACGAACTCCTCCCCTTCCAGGCGCAGCCGGCGCGGCTCGCCGGCCAGAGCCCCCCGGTTCTGCTCGATCAGCCGGGCGAGGACCGAGGGCGAAACCGCCAGGGTGGTGGCCCCGGGCTCCGGCGAGCCGGCTGTGCTCGACAGGAAGATCAGCTCCGAGCCGGTCGCCCTCCTCAGATCCGACGCCAGCGCCTCGTCCAGCGCCTCCATGGCCACCACGGCCGCCGCCTGGCCCGCGTTGAGAGGAGCCGCCGCGGCCAGGTACAGCTCTCCTCCGCTCTCCGCCCAGACGCCGCGGGCAGGCTCCGCCTGCAGCGCAGCCGCCAGCAGCTCCGGCGGCTCGTCCCAGCGGGCCGTCTTGCCTCTCCTCGTGTCGGCCAGGGGGCGCCCCGCACCGTCCACGATGAGGAACCGATCGCACGCGTACAGAGACAGCCGGTCGGCCAGGTTGTCGAGGATCGACGGCAGGTCCCCCTCGGCGACGTAGGCGCGGAAGGGAGGATCGTTGGCCAGCAGGCGGGTCACGAGATCCAGCCGATCCAGACGGGCGGCCGCCGCTTCGTCCACCAGGTCCTTCGCCCGCAGGACGGCCCGGTCGAGCGCCGGGCCGGCCAGCCGGTGGGTGACGAGCCAGACCGAGGCGATCCCTGCCAGCACGATCCCGGCCGCCACACCGGACATCAGGAGCCCCACCCGCCGCTCGAGCCCCAGACGTCCGCCCATCAGTACGCCTCGCGCCCGCCGGCCTGGTAGGGGCGGCCGTTCTTGTCCAGGTGCGGGCGCCTGCGGAAGGCGGTGGCGTCCAGATGGAAGTCCACCGTCACCGTCGCGTCGCCCGACACCACCGCCATGGCCGAGGCCGCCCCGCCTCTCTCGTCCCACGCCTTGAGGTCGTGCTTCCCCGGGGGGACCCCCTCGATGGCGTAGGCGCCGTCGGTCCCCGCGCGGGCCGCCCACCGGCCCGGCGTCACCACGGCGAACGCCTCCATCTGCGGGTGGACATTGCAGTAGATCCTCACGACTCCCGGCTCGCGCAGGACCACGTCCCGCCCCTCACCCTTGCCGTACAGTCCCAGGTCGAAGCCGTTGCCTCCCGAAACCGAGAAGACGTTGTGCAGGATCGGATCGGCGTTGGGGAAGGAGATGGTCGAGCCGGCGGAGAGCACCACGAGGGCCGGCTCGAAGACCTTGTTGCGCATCACGATCTCGGCCCGTTCCGGCGGGGCGCTCCCCGCGGGCGCGTCGATCCAGACGACGGCGCGGGAGGGATCGCCACGGCCGGCCTTGTCGGCCACCACGATCGTGCCTCGGATCGACCCGGCCTCGGTGACCCACGACGCTGCCGCCATGGCGCAGATCAGCGCGGCGATCAGTCTCCTGGTCGAGCCCGTGGATGGCGCCGTGGTAGGATGCATGCAGGTCAGGCCCGACGCTATCACCATTGTCTCGGCGGTGTCCACGCGCCCTTCGAGCGCCTTGCCTCCCCCTCAGGACGGACCTACCTTTCCCGGCCGGCCGGCGTTCGCACGCCCGGCACCCTGCGAGGAGGACTCCATGAAGAGGATCCCGACTCTGGCGATGACGCTGCTCGCGGCCCTCGCCGCCGCCTCGACGGCCTGCTCCTCGCGGAGGCCCGGACCGGCCTACGAGAACGTCCGGGTCCCGCCGGCCATCGATCTGCGCCAGCACGAGATGATCGGGGTGGTGGAGTTCGAGTCCTCCTCCCGCGGCAAGCTGGGTCCCCTGGCCACCCGCCGGTTCACCGAGGAGGCCCGGCGCGAGCAGGGCATGATCAGGATGGTGGACCTCGGTCCTCAGGATCAGGCCCTGCGCTCCGTGTCCAGGGATCGTTGGGACCCGGCCGCCTTCCAGGCGGTAGGGCGCGATCGCGGCGTGCGCACGCTGGTGGCCGGACGGCTGACCGTCTCGGAGGTCAAGCCCGACATCCGGGTGGCCGCCACGCTGCGCTCCGGCCAGATCACGGCGCGCGTGGACGCCACGCTGGAGGTGCAGCTCATCGAGACCGCCACAGGGGCCTCCCTCTGGAGCGGCTCGGCCAGGGCCACGCGGGAGGTCGGCCACATCAGCGTGCTGAGGGGCCGCGCGTTCAGCTTCGACGCGGACGACCCCGAGGCGGCCTACGGAGACCTGGTGGACGCCCTGGTCGGCCAGGTGACCCGGGACTTCAAGGCCACCTGGGAGCGCCGCCCGGCCGCGTACTGAGTCCGTCCCCCGCCGGGCAGGTCATCCGTCCCCCCCGCGCGTCCCATTGTGTGACAGAATGCGCCCTCACGGACCGGCCGCACGGACACATGTCCATGGAGACCCGTATGCCCCGCGCCTCGGCTCGCCTGACTTGGACCACGTTCCTCGCCTTCCTTCTCTTCGCCGGCCCATCCCCCGCGGCCGACGGCGCCTGGCCGGGCCTCCGCGGGCCGGCGCACGACGGCGCCGTGCGCCAGGCCAGGCTTTCGGCGCCCGGCAAGCCCTCGGGGCTGGCGGTGGCCTGGAAGAAGGCGCTCGGCTCCGGCTACTCCATGGTGTCGGTGGAGGGGGACCTGGTGGTCACCCTGTTCGCAGCGGGGGATGCCGACGTGGCCGCCGGCTTCGACGCGGCCACGGGGGCCGAGCGGTGGCGCCATCGGATCGGCGACGCCTACAAGGGCCACGACGGCTCCCACGACGGACCCATCTCCACCGCCGTGCTGGCGCAGGGGCGGGTCCACGGCCTCGGCCCGCGGGGCCGCCTCTTCACCCTGGAGGCGGCCACGGGGAAGGAGATCTGGTCGAAGGACCTGGTGGCCGAGCACGGCGCGGCGGCGCCGCACTACGGCTTCACCACCTCGCCCATCGTCGTGGACGGCGTCCTGGTGGTGGAAATCGGCGCCGGCGCGGGCAAGACGATCGCCGGGTTCGATCCCGCGGACGGCCGTCTGCTCTGGACCGCGGGCGACGACACCATCGCCTATCACTCCCCCATCGCCGCCACGATCGACGGGAAGGTCCAGGTCGTGGCCGCGGGCAAGAAGACCATCCTGGGGATCGATGCCGCTTCGGGCAAGGTGATCTGGAGCCACGCGCACGAGGGCGACAACGCCGCCACGGGGGGAGAGACGATCGTGCCGGTGCCGTCGGGCGAGGGGCGGTTCCTCCTCCTGAACAAGTCCGACTCCTCGGCCATGATCCAGGTCACCCGGAAGGGTGAGGACCACGCCGTCGAGCAGATCTGGTCCAACAATTCCTTCCGGGGGACCTACGTCATCCCCGTGTACCACGAAGGCCATCTCTACGGGATGACCGGGCGGCTGTTCACCTGCGTGGACGCGGCCACGGGCGAGACGCGCTGGCGCTCGCGCGAGGCGGGGGACGGCTTCCCGACACTGGTGGGGAGTCACCTGGTCATCATGACCAAGCCGGGAACGCTGCTGGTGGCCGAGGCCTCACCCGAGGGGTACAAGGAAACGGCGCGGCTGGAGCTGTTCCCGCTGGACCAGTCGTGGTCGGCGGTCTCCTTCGCCGGGGGCGCGCTCTACGCCCGCAGCATGACCACGCTGGCCCGCGTGGAGCCCTCCGCCGCCGCCGGTCCTTCCGGTCCGCCCGTCTGGATCGCCCGCACCGTCCTGGGCCGCTTCCTGGACGAGGTGAAGACGGCCCCCGACAAGAACGCGGCCGTGGAGTCGTTCCTGTCGCGGCAAAAGACCCTCCCCATCGTGGAGGAGGACGGGACCGTGCACTTCCTCTACCGGGGAGAAGCCAAGGACGTCGGGATCGTGGGAGACATGATCGGCTTCCGCCGCGAGGACCCCATGACCCGGGTGCCGGGGACCGATCTGTTCCATTACTCCGCGCGGCTGGAGCCGGACGCGGCGGTCCACTACGGGTTCATCGTAGACTACGGAAAGCCCGTGGCCGACCCGCGCAACCCGCGGCCCGGCAAGGGGCTGTTCGGCGACGTCTCCTGGATGTCGATGCCGGCGTGGAGACCGCCCGCCTACGAGACCGAAGCGCCCAAGGAGAAGCAGGGGCGGCTGGAGCCGTTCGAGATCGAGAGCAAGGTCAAGGAGGAGCCCGCCAGGCGGGTCTCGCAGGTCTACCTCCCGGCCGGATACGACAGCCGCAAGGACGCCCGCTATCCGGTGCTGTACGTGCACGACGGCAAGGAGGCGCTGGACACCGGCGGGATGAAGAACGCGCTCGACCATCTGATCGGCGCCAGCATCGAGCCGTTGATCGCCGTCTTCGTGATGCCCGACGAGAAGAACCCCCATCGCGACCTCGACGACGTGGAGCCCTACGCCAGGATGATCGTGGAGGAGCTGGTGCCGGCGATCGATCGAGCCTACCGGACGCTCCCCGATCCTCTGCGGCGGGCCACGGCCGGAGCCGCCGGCGGCGCCAACGCGTCGCTGCACCTCGCCTTCAAGCACCCGGGGGTCTTCGGCCGGGTGGGGAGCCACGGCGCCTTCTTGATGAAAGGGGCCGAGTACGAACCGATGATCCCCCGCCCCGAGGAGCACCCTCTGGTCATCTACCTGAACTGGGGGACCTATCACCTGCGCTCCCCGCACGAGGCGTGGGACATGGCGCGCGGGAACCGGGAGCTCTGGGCGCTCCTGCGCGAGCGGGGGCACAGGCCGGCGGGAGGCGAGACCCCAGACGGCTTCGGCTGGCCCTGCTGGAAGGCCCGCATCGCGGAGATGCTGTCGGTCCTGTTCCCGCTCTCCGGGGAGCGGCGGGCGGCGGCGGGCCGCCTCCCGTAGGGCCTTACTTCTTCCGGCGGGTCAGCTTGCCCGGGCGGTCCAGCGGCTCGTTGTCCTCGAAGGTCTGCCCGACCGCCTTGCCGATCTCCTCCACGATGTCCTGATCGGGAGTGGCGACGGTCCCGCCGGGGGCCTCCTCGCCGACGTCGGGGCGCTGCCAGTCAGCGTCCACGTCGCCGGCGGTGAGCTCCGGGGACGAGGCGTGGTGCTCCTCCAGGCGGCGCTTGAGGCGCGGCGCGTCCGAGCCGAGGCGGGCCGCCTCGTCGAAGGCGCGGGCGACATCCGGATCGACCGGCTCGGTGGGGCTGCGCAGGTCGTTGGCGTCCACGATCCGCCCGGGCGCCGGCTTGCGCGGGGACCCTCTCTTCCTGTCCTGCATGCGAAACGCTCCCTTCACCTCCTCCTCATGAGGCTCCCCCCTGCTCTCTTCACTTTACGACGCGGGGGCCCCGGGCCGCCCGGCCGCCGGGCAGCCGCGGAGCGGGCACGACCCGGACGTCCCAGGACAGTCTGAATCCGATGCGAACAAAGGTGACTTCTTCCGGCGCCGCGTGGTGCTCGATTTCCTGAGCGGCGATCGGCCGGAATCGAGGTATATTCCGGGCGCCTGGTGAGCGAGCCGGCCGGGGCGCGGGGGCGCTTGCGGCCTCGAGCGATCGCAGGAGAAGACCGCGGGGGCTGCCCCGCCCCGGACACCCTCCCGTTTCGCCACAGGCGGCGGCAGGCGCCGCCGCCCGCGTTCGTCCGCCTGCGTCAATCAGTCTTCATCGAGGGGGTCGCAACCATGAGGTCGAGGTCCAAGCGCGGAAGGCTCGGTCTGTTCCTTGCGGTGGTTTCCATGGCGCTGGCGGGCTGGCAGCCGGCGCCCGCCCAGCTCGTCGAGGGGGTCGGGGGGTATCAGGATCTTTTCCAGGATGCGGTGGACGCCGACAGCGCCTCGCCGCAAAAGCCACGCCGCGGGTTAGACATGCTGAGCCACTGGAACGAGATCGCCGTGGCCATGGGCGGGCTCGACCACACGCCGGTCCCTCTTGGCGATCCGCGGGTGTTCGGCGAGAACCTGGGACCGGTCCGCCAGAGCCGCGCCCTGGCCATCGTCCACATCGCCGTGTTCGAGGCCATCAACGCCATCCACGGCGGCTACGAGAGTCACGTGGGGCTGCCGCGGGGGCCGCGCAACAGCAACGTCGAGGCGGCCATAGCCCAGGCGGCCCACGACACCCTGGTGGCGCTCTATCCGTCGCAGGAGGCAGCCTGCGACGCGCAGCTCGAGAGCGATCTGGGCCGGATGCCCAACGGCCTGACCAAGAGCAACGGCCAGGCCATCGGCCGGAGCGCGGCCGCCGCCATCCTGAACCTGCGCGCCACGGACGGCTCGAGCTCCTTCGAGCCGGTTCTCGGCGTGGACTATTTCCCCGGAGTCCAGCCCGGCGAGTGGCGGCAGGATCCGATCAGCCTGATCCCCATCGCGCTGGGGGTGCACTCCGGCGAGGTGGAGCCCTTCGTCCTCCTGTCGCCGGATCAGTTCCGCGCGCCGCCTCCGCCGGCGCTGGACAGCCCCGAGTACGCGGCCGCCTTCAACGAGGTCAAGGCGCTGGGTGGCGACGGCGTCGGGACGCCGACGTCGCGCACGATGGATCAGACCATCGCCGGGATCTATTGGGGGTACGACGGGACCCCGGGCCTCTCGGCCCCCCCGAAGCTCTACAACCAGATCCTTCTGCACATTGCTCAGCAGATGGGCTCGAGCATGATCGAGACGGCCAGGCTGCTGGCTCTGGCCAACACGGCGATGGCCGACGCGGGGATCGCCGTCTGGGAGTCGAAGTACTTCTACGACTACTGGAGACCGATCGGCGGCATCCGCGAAGCCGACCCGGGCACCGGCCCGACCGGCCTCGGTGACGGGAACCCGGCCACGGCGGGGGATGCCTCCTTCTCGCCGCTGGGTGCCCCGGCCAGCAACTCCCCCGGGCGCTCGAACTTCACTCCTCCGTTTCCGGCCTACCCCTCGGGACACGCCGGCTTCGGCGGGGCGCTGTTCCAGATGCTGCGGAACTTCTACGGCACCGACGACATCCCCTTCACCTTCGTGTCCGACGAGTTCAACGGCGTGACCACCGACAACACCGGGGTTCCCAGGGCGCTGGTCCCGCGCAGCTTCTCGTCGCTGTCGGAGGCGGAGGAGGAGAACGGCCAGAGCCGCATCTACCTCGGCATCCACTGGTCCTTCGACAAGACGGCGGGGATCGCCCAGGGCCGGCAGATCGCCGACTTCGTCTTCGACCGGCTCTTCCTGCCGGTGAGCGGGTTGACGATCGAGCAGCAGTGAGCCGGGGGGTCAGTCCAGGCCGGTGAGGACGAAGGGCGCCCAGTAGAACGGGTGGGCCCAGTCCTTCGACCGGCGCACCGTCAGCCTCGCGTCGCGCAGCGCGCGGGCGGCTCGCAGCGGGCCGCCCGCGCGCTCCGCGTCGGCCACGCGGCGGAAGAGATCCCCCATCAGCGCCGCCGTGGAGTCATCGTCCACCGGCCACTGGCTGGCCACCACGCGGCGCGCCCCCGCCACCAGGAAGGCCCGCGAGAGCGCGAAGATCCCTTCGCCGGCGACCACACGCCCCGCGTTGGTGCTGCACGCGGACAGGACCGCCAGCTCCGCGTCCAGATCCAGGTCGTAGATCTCGAACAGATGGAGATACCCGTCGTCGTCTCCCGACGCCGGACCGCCGGCGGGTGGCGCCAGAGCCAGCGCGGCGAACAGGTCCGCGTCGCTTTCCTCCACCAGCCCATGGGTGGCGATGTGCAGGTAGCGCTTCCCCGCCAGCTCCCGCCTCACCATGCTCTCCGCCGCCCGCGCGCCCGCCAGGACCGCCACGTCGGCGACCGGCTCGAGGGCTCTGCGGACAGCGGCGCTCTCGGCGGCCGTTCCGGGCAGGGGATCCAGCGGCCGGAACGCCGGGGAGCCGCGGCGCCGGGCTCCCGCCGCTCCAGAGGCGGCCTGCTGCGGGCCCCCCCGCCCGTAGGCGGGATCCGAGACAGTGAGGCCGGAGGGGCGCGTTCCCGCGCGGGGCGGCCGCGGCCCCGGGCGCGAGGCCAGGTGCCGGAGGAACGTCGCCGAAGGGGCATACCGGGCAGGAGGTCCGGCGTCGATCCAGAAGCGGGCCTCGCTCCAGCGTGCTGCCGGCTCCACGACCAAGGCTTCGAACGGCATGAGGAAGAGTGGACCGTCGGGGATAATGACCACCTCCGCCGCGCCCAGGACCCTCTCCCGGAACTCCGCGGGCACCAGGACGCGCCACAGCGCGTGGAGGTGCACGGCCTCCAGCTCCCCCGGCCCCGAGAGGCCCCCGATCCCGCGCCGGAGCGCTCCCCGCGGCGAGGCCAGCCGGGCCAGCAGACCCGGACCCTTCTCTCCTCCCAGCAGCGCCTCGGCCAGATTCTGCTCGGCGAGCGGGCCCGCGGGCATCCCCAGGGCCGCCGCTTCCGCCGGCCCGGCGGCCAGGGAGCGGATCTCCACTCTGCCCGGGGCCGGCGGGACCAGCAGGACGTGGCTGCCGCTCCGCCCCAGCTCGTAGAGCAGCACCAGCCCGCCGCGCGGCACGGCGTCCGACTGCACGGAGCGGGCCGTCACCGTGGCGGGCGCCGCCGCCCCGCGCCACGCGGGACTGGCGTTGCGGGCTTCATCGTACAGAGACCGGAAGGAGCGCGCGGCCTCGTCCAGGCGGCGCTCCAGCTCCTCCACCCTGCGGCGCCGATCGGCGTGCGGCCCGCCGGAGCCGCGCTGCTCGAAGGCCAGCCGTTCGCGCAGCTCCGCCAGCTCCGCGCGCGCCGCGGCCATCCTCGCCGTCCGGGCCGGCCCGGCATCCGCCTCCCCCACGCGGGCGGCCAGGAGCTGATCGAGCAGGGTCCTGGCCCTCCCGCGCTCCGCTGCCTCAAGCGCGGCCTCGGCGTCTCCCGATTCCGCCTCCATTCTCACCAGCGTCTCGTAGAGGTGCGCGTGGCGCCCGAAGAAGCCGGCCCTCACCGACTCGCCCCCTCCCCGGTGAGGGCGCATCCCTTCCACGATCCGTATCGCCTCGAGGAGGTCCCGCCGGGCTCCCGCCGGATCCGGCCCTCGGCGCAGCTCGGACCGCAGCGCCAGGCTCTCCGCCGCGATCTCCGGGTGCGCCTCCGATCGGCCCAGGATCCCCACGGCGCGGTCCAGGGCGGCGCGGGCCTCGGCGCGCCGCCCAGGGTCGGCGGCCAGACACCGGGCCCCCATAGCCAGCGCCTCGGCCACGTCGGGGTGGCCGCGCCCCAGCACCTCCTCCCTGATCGCCGCGGCCCTCCGGTAGTGCGCTTCGGCAGCACGGCACGAGCCGCGGGCGCGCAGCAGCTCGGCCAGATCCAGCAGACTCTGGGCCGTGCGCGTGTGCCCCGCGCCGAGCCCGGCCTCGGCCAGCGCGAGCGCCTCGCGCAGCAGCGGCTCCGCCTCGTCCAGCCGGCCCCGTTCCCGGTGCAGCACGGCGAGCTGATTCAGGAACTCCAGCAGCTCGGTGCTTCCGTGCCCCAGGCTCTCCCTGGCCAGGGCCAGCGCTTCGGTGTAGAGCGGCTCGGCGTCGCCGAGCTTGCCCTGCGCGCGGTAGAGCTCGGCCAGGTTGAGCGTGGCCCTCGACACCGCTCCGGGATCGGGCGCGCCGGCCTCCCTGCGCAGGGCCAGCGAACGGCGCAGCAGGGTCTCGGCCTCGTCCAGCCTCCCCTGGTCCTTGTGGATGCCGGCCAGCCCGTTGAGGAGATAGGGCAGCTCCTCCCGGCCCGCCGCTTCTCCCGTCTCGGCCTCCTTCACCAGTCGGACCAGCAGCTCCTCGGCCTCGGCGTAGCGCCCCTGCAGCCGGTAGAGCTCCGCCAGGTAATTGCGTCCGGCGGCGATCTGGCGGGGGTCCCCCGAGGGGGAGGCCTCGATGACCTCCAGGGCGGCGGGAAGCAGCTCCGCCGTCTCGCGCAGCCGCCCCTGGGCCATGAAGATGAGGGCCAGATCCCGCCGGCTCTCCGCGGTCCGCGGATCGCCCGGCGGCAAGGCCCGCTCCCGCAGGCCGAGCGCCCGTCGCTCCAGACGCTCCGCAGAGGCGAAGTCCCCCTTGTTGAACGCCACGCTCGACAGGTCGTGGAGCAGCGAGGCGAGCGGCTCCGGATCGGAGGAGGCCAGAGACTCGCGCAGCGCCAGCGCCCGGGCGAAGAACCGCTCCGCCGCCTCCGTCGCCTCGGAGGATCCCCCGGCGTACAGCGATGCGGCCAGCGCCTCGATCAGCGCGGCCAGCTCCGCGGAGGAGACGCGCGCGGCGCGCGCCCGATCGATCGCCGCCCGCGCCGCCGA
>DATEEA010000010.1:0-78814 GCA_035281445.1 Candidatus Polarisedimenticolia bacterium | reverse complement strand
CACGACGGCCGCGGCGCGCCGGGCGGTGCGCGCGGCGCGCGGTGTCCGATCTCGAAGTATCATTTTCGGACACTAACACCGTGCCCGCGCCGCCCGCTATCGGGCAATCCTCCAATCATGATGACGAAATCATCCGATGCGCCGGCTCTATTGTTTTGACAGCCCGCGACGGCATCGGTTAACATCTCTGGGATGTCTTGGCGAGGTGCACCGACCCACTCATGGCGAGAGCCCTAGGGATCATCCCCGCGCGCTACGCGTCCAGCCGGTTCCCGGGCAAACCCCTCGCATCCCTCTCAGGCAAGCCGCTGCTGCAGCACGTGTACGAACGGGCCGCGCGCGCCCGGCTCCTGGCCGAGGTGTGGGTGGCCACCGACGATCCGAGGATCCGCGACCTGACCGTCCGGTTCGGAGGCAAGGCGGTGATGACCTCGCCGGATCACCCGTCCGGCAGCGACCGCGTGGCGGAGGCGGCGGCCCTCCCGGAGGCGCGCGGCGCGGAGGTGGTGGTGAACATCCAGGGCGATCAGCCCCTGCTCGACCCCGACGCCCTCGACGGCCTGGTGGCCGCGTTCGACGGCGACCCGGGGCTGGACGTGGCCACCCTGTTCGAGCCGCTGAGGACGACCGAGGATCTGCTCGACCCCAACGTGGCCAAGGTGGTGTCCGACAGGCAGGGCAACGCCCTGTACTTCAGCCGCAGCCCCATCCCCTACTACCGCGCCGAGGGGGCGGCGATGGTCGAGATGGGCGCGGGGGGAGCGGCCCTGCTGTCGCGGCGGCGCGGAGGGATGGCCGGGTACTGGAAGCACGTCGGGGTGTACGCGTTCCGCGCGCCGTTCCTGTTCGAGTTCGGGCGGCTCGAGCGCGGGCCGCTGGAGGAGCTGGAAGGTCTGGAGCAGCTCCGCGTGCTGGAGGCAGGGCGCAGGATCCGGCTGGTCCCGTCGGCCGGGGCGTCGATCAGCGTGGAGACGCCGGAGGATCTGCGGAGGGTGGAGGCGATCATCGGTTCGGGGGCGACGTCCTAGCGCATCGGGAGGCGGCATGGAAACGAAGTACATCTTCATCACCGGCGGGGTGGTCAGCTCGCTGGGCAAGGGGCTGGCGGCCGCCTCGATCGGCCGCCTGCTGGAGAGCCGTGGGTTCACCGTGACGCTGCAGAAGTTCGACCCCTACCTCAACGTCGACCCCGGCACCATGAGCCCCTTCCAGCACGGCGAGGTGTACGTCACCGACGACGGCGCGGAGACCGATCTCGATCTCGGGCACTACGAGCGCTTCACCTCCACGCTCACCACCAAGAACCACAACTGCACCACCGGCAAGATCTACGAGTCGGTCATCACCAAGGAGAGGCGCGGCGACTACCTGGGGGCGACCGTGCAGGTCATCCCCCACGTCACCGACGAGATCAAGGCCTTCATGACGCGCGTCTCCTCCGGAGTGGACATCCAGATCTGCGAGATCGGGGGCACGGTGGGGGACATCGAGTCGCTCCCCTTCCTGGAGGCCATCCGCCAGTTCCGCCTGGAGGTCGGCTCCCGCAACGCCATCTTCATCCACCTGACGCTGGTCCCGTTCATCGCCGCCGCCGGGGAGCTCAAGACCAAGCCCACGCAGCACTCCGTGCGCGAGATGCGTGCCATCGGCCTGCAGCCCGACATCCTGCTCTGCCGCTGCGACCGGCCCATCCCCAAGGAAATGAAGAAGAAGATCGGTCTCTTCTGCAACGTGCCTCCCGATCAGGTCATCACCGCGCAGGACGTGAGGTCGATCTACGAGGTGCCGCTGGCTCTGGGCAGGGAGGGGCTCGACGCCATCATCTTGAAGCTCCTCGACCTCCCTTACCGGGACAAGGACTTCAGGAGCTGGGAAGAGCTGGTGGAGAGGGTTCGCCACCCCCGGGGCGAGGTCACCATCGGCATCGTCGGCAAGTACGTCGGCTACGAGGACTCCTACAAGAGCCTCACCGAGGCGCTGGTGCACGGAGGCGTGGCCAACGACGTGAAGGTGAACCTGCGCTGGATCGAGGCCGAGGAGATGGAGAACGGCCGCCTGGAGGAGACCCTCTCGCAGGTGGACGGCATCCTGGTGCCCGGCGGGTTCGGGATCCGCGGCGTGTGCGGGATGATCTCGGCGATCCGCTTCGCCCGCGAGAAGAAGGTCCCCTTCTTCGGCATCTGCCTGGGGATGCAGACCGCCACCATCGAGTTCGCCCGCAACGTGGCCGGCCTGGCGGGGGCCGATTCGTCGGAGTTCAACGAGGAGTCCCCCCACCGGGTCATCTACAAGCTGCGCGACCTCATGGGCGTGGAGGCCATGGGAGGGACCATGCGCCTGGGCAAGTACGAGTGCTTCCTGACGCCGCACTCACGGGCGGCGGAGGCCTACGGCCGGCGCAGCGTGTGGGAGCGCCACCGCCACCGCTACGAGTTCAACAAGGAGTACACGGCGCCGCTGACGGCCAAGGGACTGAGGATCACCGGGACCACGCCGGACGGCAAGTTCGTGGAGATCGTGGAGCTGGAGGACCACCCCTGGTTCCTGGCCTGCCAGTTCCACCCCGAGTTCAAATCGAAGCCCCTGGCCCCGCACCCCCTGTTCAGGAAGTTCATCGAGGCCGCGGTCTCCGATCGCCTGGAGCGGCGGGCCGCCTCCTCGGGCGCCCGCGGGGCGCGCCCCGTGCGCGCCTCCGGCGAGGCGGGCAGCCCAGCGGCCGGCGATCCGGGCGCCGAGGTGGAGCGCAGCGGCGCCCGCATCGGCATCGAGACGTGACCGACCGCATCGGCGGCTCCGGCGACCCGCTGAACACGGCGCGGCAGGTGATCGAGATCGAGGCCCGCGCCGTGGCGGCCCTGGCCGGGCGGCTGGACGGCGCGTTCCTGCGTGCCCTCGACGCGCTGTTTGCCTGCAAAGGGCGGGTGGTGGTCACCGGCCTGGGAAAGAGCGGCATCATCTGCAAGAAGATCGCCGCCACCCTCGCCTCCACCGGCACCCCCGCGCTGTTCCTGCACCCGGCCGAGGCGGTGCACGGCGACCTGGGGATGGTGGTGCCCGGCGACGTGGTGCTGGCCGTCTCCAACTCGGGCGAGACGGCGGAGCTCTTGCAGCTCCTGGAGCGGATCCAGCGGCTGGGAGTGACCCTCATCGCCATGACCGGCAGCCCCTCCTCGACCCTCGCCTCCCAGAGCGACATCCACCTGGACGTGGGCGTCCCGAGGGAAGCCTGTCCCATGGACCTCATCCCCACCGCATCCACCACCGCCAGCCTGGCGCTGGGGGACGCCCTGGCCATCGCCCTGGTGGAGAAACGCGGGTTCCAGGAGCAGGACTTCGCCTCTCTGCACCCCGCCGGGAGGCTGGGCCGCAAGGTGCTGCTGGTGGACAAGGTGATGCACGCAGGCGAGGCCATGCCCGCGGTGGGCCCCGGCACCTCGATGAAGGACGCGCTGTTCGAGATGACCGGCAAGAGGCTGGGGATGACCACCGTGCTGGACGAGCGGCGCCGGCTTCTGGGGATCATCACCGACGGAGACCTGCGCCGTCTCATGCAGCGGGTCCCCGATCCACTGTCGCTGCGCGCCGAGGAGGTCATGACGCGCCAACCGGTCACCATCGGCGCCGGCTCCCTGGCTGCGGCCGCCCTGCGCCTGATGGAGGAAAGGAAGATCACCTCCCTGGTGGTGGTGGAGGACGACCGCCGCGCCGCCGGCGTGGTGCACCTGCACGATCTCTGGCGGACGCAGCTCGTCTGAGCCGCGCCCGCGCCGCGAGGAGATGATGTCCGAACCGTCCCAACCGTTTCCCCTTCCCCCGGGCCCGCCTTCCGGCCCATCCGAACTGGCCCCGGCCATCGACCAGCTCCGGCGCACCAAGCCCTGGGTCCGGTTCATGGCCATCCTCGGCTTCTGCATGGCCGCCCTCATCGTGCTGGTGGGACTGTCCATGCTGTTCATGGGGTCGCTGATGGAGGGGGTCGGACCGCTCGGCGGCATCGCCATGGGAACCTTCTACCTGCTGATGTCGCTGGTGTACGTCTTTCCCTGCCTGGCGCTCAACCGGTACGCCTCGGCCATCCAGGGCCTGATCGCCGCCGGGCCGGACGCGGCCGGGCCGGCGGGGCTCACCGTGGCCCTCGACGAGCAGCGCCGCTTCTGGCGGATGATCGGCCTCATCTCCATCGCCATGGTCTGCCTCTACGCCCTCGTGCTGGCCATCGCCGTGGCGGTGGGCATCGCCGCCGCCCTGCTGGGCGCGGCGCGGAGCTGACACCCGCGGGTCCCACTGAGAACCGGGCCTCCACGTTGACCGGGAAGGGGGCGGCGTGCTCCAATACGCGCCCCTTTCCCGCTGAAGGAGGCGCCGCGTGCCGCTGGAGTCGCTGACGTTCTGGACGCCCATCCTCGGGGTGGGCGGGATGGTCTTCGCCTTCCTCATCTACGCCAACATCGCCCGGCGCTCCCCGGGCGGGGCCCGCATGCAGGAGATCGCCGCGGCGATCCAGTCCGGCGCCATGGCCTACCTCAGGCGCCAGTACTCCATCCTGGCCGTGTTCATCGTGGTGGTGGCCGGCCTGCTCTTCGTCTTCCTGGACGGCGCCACCGCCGCCGCCTTCATCGGCGGGGCGCTCTGCTCGGTGCTGGCCGGGTTCTTCGGGATGCAGGCGGCCACCAAGGCCAACGTGCGCACCGCGGAGGCCGCCCGCGGCTCGGGACAGGACGCCGCGCTGCTGACCGCCTTCCAGGGCGGGGCGGTGATGGGGGTGGCCGTCGCCTCCCTCGGGCTCATTGGGGTGGGGGCGCTCTTCATACTGTACGGCCGCCCCGAGACCGCACAGGTCATCAACGGCTTCGCCATGGGGGCCTCCTCCATCGCCCTGTTCGCCCGGGTGGGAGGAGGGATCTACACCAAGGCCGCCGACGTCGGATCGGACCTGGTCGGCAAAGTGGAGGCGGGCATCCCCGAGGACGACCCGCGCAACCCCGGCGTCATCGCCGACAACGTGGGAGACAACGTGGGGGACGTGGCCGGCATGGGGGCCGACATCTTCGAGTCGTACGTCGGCTCGATCGTGGCCAGCATCGCCATCGGCGCCACGCTGATGCCGGCGGCGCTGGAGACCCTCAAGGCGGCTCCAACCGTCACCGACGACGCCCTCAAGGGGATCCTCATGGCCCTCCCCCTGCTGCTGGCGGGGGTGGGGCTGATCGCCTCGTTCGCCGGCATCCTCTCGATGCACGCGCTCAAGTCCTGGAACCCGGCCTCGGCTCTGCGCTACTCGACCTTCATCGCCGCGGGGCTCTTCCTGGCCGGCGCCTTCGGGATCATCGCCGCGTACGACGTCAGCAACCGGGTCTTCTGGGCGGTGCTGTGGGGGACGGTGGGAGGGATCCTCATCGGACTCATCACCGAGTACTACACCTCGGCCGGCCCCGTGCGCCGCATCGCCGAGGCCAGCAGGACCGGGCCGGCCACCAACATCATCCACGGGCTGGCCGTGGGGCTGGAGTCGGCCGCCCTTCCCGTCATCGTCATCTGCGCGGCCATCTACGTCGCCAACAACGTGGCCGGCCTGTACGGCATCGGCATCGCCGCGGTGGGGATGCTGGCCACCGTGGGCATCACCATGTCGGTGGACGCCTACGGCCCCATCGCCGACAACGCCGGGGGGATCTCCGAGATGTCCGGCCTGGGGCCCGAGGTGCGCAAGATCACCGACGGACTGGACTCCCTCGGCAACACCACCGCCGCCATCGGCAAGGGGTTCGCCATCGGCTCGGCGGCGCTGACGGCGCTGGCTCTGTTCTCCGCCTTCTCCCAGGCGGTCAACGCCCGGCTCGCCTCCTTCGGCCAGGGACCCCTGTCCATCGAGATCACCGAGCCCGGCGTGGTCATCGGCCTGTTCATCGGGGGGGTCCTTCCCTTCCTCATCGCCGCCATGACCATGACCTCGGTGGGGCGCGCCGCCGGCAAGATGGTGGAGGAGATCCGCCGCCAGTTCCGGGAGATCCCCGGGCTGCTGGAAGGTCGCCCGGGGGCGAAGCCGGATCCTGCGCGCTGCGTGGACATCTCCACCGCCGCCGCGCTGAAGGAGATGATCGCCCCCGGCGTGCTGGCGGTGGCGGCGCCGGTGGTGGTGGGCTTCGGGCTGGGGCCTTCCGCCCTCGGCGGGATGCTGGCCGGTGCCACGGTGGCCGGGGTGCTCCTGGCCCTGATGATGGCCAACGGCGGTGGCGCCTGGGACAACGCCAAGAAGGCCATCGAGAAGGGGGAGCTGGCCGGGGAGAAGAAAGGCAGCCCCGCCCACGCCGCCGCCGTGGTGGGCGACACCGTGGGGGACCCCTTCAAGGACACCGCCGGCCCCTCGATGAACATCCTGATCAAGCTGATGTCGGTGGTGAGCCTGGTGATCGCGCCGCTTCTGGTACGGGGGGCTTGAGAGTCAGCGGCGCTCCGCCGGGGGGGCCACCCGTTGGTCTGCCTCGCCATAGACCAGCAGCGCAGGGGCGTGAACCTGCCGCCAGTAGACCAGCGGTTCGTACGAAGCGATGCGGCGGGAAAACGCCCAGTAGGAATCGGACTCCGCAGGGGGTGGGAAGACCCAGGGACGATCGCGAACGTCACGCCATGCCGTCTCCAGGTGCGTCCTGGTGGTTCCTTCGGGATCGATGCGTGGCCGCGAGCGCATGGCTTCGATGGCCGCCGTCGCATCTGCCGAACGTGACCTCTTCCTCCTCCAGGTGCTCGACCACCAGTGCCCCGCGAGTCAAGCGGAATGTTCCGACCGCGTCCCCGTCGCGGAACCGCCCCGAAAGAGTGTCACCTCGCAAGGCTCCGTCGAAGGTCGCCCTGGTCCTGTCCCCCACGAGCTCCCAAGACACCTTCGGCGCCTCGTAGTGAATCCGGCGGAACGGGATGCGGACGACACGGAGCTGGTCCGAAGAGAATGCCCCCTGGTAAACGGAGCCCGTCCGCAGAACATCACCTCGACCTCGACGATCGAACCGTCGCGCTCCCACTGCCCGATCCACGCGCCGGCCAGGTCCTGAGGCGATGCCAGGGCCGGGCGCGTGGTCATACCCATGACGAGGCTGAAGAGCAGCAACGCACCCATACTCATGGAATTCCCTTCCGACATCCCACAGGGCAGACAGGCCTATGGATCGAAGGTTCGCACGAATCGCGCTCGCCGGTCCCGGCGTGGGTACAAAAGCGAGGTATGAACCACTGCTCACCCTCCTCGGCCTGGAGGCATACCGATTCCACCCAACCGACCGCCTCTTTGGCCGGATCGAGAAATCCGGTGTCCGGTTGTGGGCCCGTGGTAGGATGCGGCCTTCTTACGGATCCGGAGGACCCATGGCCGCCAGGAAAGGTCTTGAAGGTATCGCCTCGCCCACGATCGCCGAAGTGTTGGAGCAGTTCCTCGAGGAGCAGAAGGACCGACTGGCGCCGAGGACCTGGAACCAGTACGACGGCATCATCCAGTTGCTCAAGAGTTGTCTTGACGGCTACGGCTACCAGACGCTCGACAAGAAGGACACAGCACTCTACGAGCGCCTGAACGGGGGAACGCCCGAGATCAATTTCTGCGAGATCTTCGGCCCGGGGCACATCCTTCCCAGCGTGGGGGAGTTTCTCGGCTACTTCATGGTCCGAAAGGTGATCGCCGGGGCCGACACCATGCGCGCGGCGGGCACCGTGACCAGGAAGCTGGCCGCGTGGCTGGGAGAGAAGGGCTACGCGGAGGCGAAGGAGGCCGAGGAGGCCGGCGGGCGGGGGAAGCGGGCGGCACGCGAGCTTCCCAGGGCGGAGAAGCTCGCCCGCATGCTGCATGACTGGACCGGGGGGGGAAGCGACCCCGGGCGCAGCGCCGTCGAGGACCACTTCGTCGTGACGCGCGTCGAGACCGACAAAAACAGGATGTGGGTCGAAGGGATGATGGACGGGCGTGAGCTGGGCCCGATCGAAGTCCCCGAGAGGATCACCCGGCACCTGGTTCCGGGCTGGTCGATCTCCGGCATCGTGGGCAGGAAGGGGAAGAGCTGGCGGCTGGTCGAAGCCTGGAACGTGTACCCGGGATGATCACCCACGAGGTCATCGATCGCTTCCTGAGGCCGGTGAAGGGCCAGGCCCTTCGCGAGGGGACCCGCTACGCCCGCGAGGCGCGCGTGGAGCCCTTCGTGGGAAGCGCCGAGAGCGTCGTGACGGTGGTGCGGGGGCGTTCGGGCGACTTCGAGGTCGCTCTGTGGCGCGAGGACGGCGGCCTGGCTCATCGCTGCACCTGCCCGTCGTGGCGCGCCCCCTGCAAGCACGAAGTGGCTGCGGCGCTGCTGCTGAAGCAGGCTCTGGAAGGCGCTTCGGCGCCGGCTCCGCCCGTGCGGGCCCGGCGCGGGCCGGCCGCCAGGGCGGGCGCCGGATCCGACGCCAGGCAGAAGGCGGTCGAGGAGCGCGTGCTGGCCGGCCGCCGGGAGAAGATGACCCTGTCGCTCGGGGCTCCTCCTTCCCTGCGCGTGGCGAGCGCCTCGGGGTTCGCCTACAAGGTCGTGCTGCGCGGCGGCGTGGACGGCCCCCACGGCTGCGACTGTCCCGACTTCGAGGCCAACCGCCTGCACACCTGCAAGCACGTGGAGCGGGTGCGCATCGCCCTGGGGCGCCGCAAGCCGGCCCTTTCCCGAGGGCATCGCCGTGCGGCGGCCGGGCCGCGGATCTATATGCACTTCGGAGAGGTGGTGGAGCCCAGGCTGTTCGGGCGGCCTTCGGGCCCCGGCTCCAGGAAGGTGCTCGCGGCCTTCGACGAAGCGGGGCTGCCTCTGCGTCCTCTGGCTCAGGACGAAAAAGAGCTGAAGGACTGGCTGGAGTCGCTCGGCCCCTGGGTCGAGCCCGAGGGGCTCGCCTGGCTCGGCCGGCGCGTGGGCTGGACCCCCAACCTGCCGCGACAGGAGATCCAGTCCCTGCTCCCGCCGCTGGGGATGAAGCCCTACCCCTACCAGTGGAAGGGGGTGGAGTTTCTGGCCGGCCGCGGCCGGGCGCTGCTGGCCGACGAGATGGGGCTCGGCAAGACGTTGCAGGCCATCCTCGCCGCCGCCGCGCTGCTGCGGGCCGAGCCGCCCGCCCGTCACGTCACCATCGTCTGCCCGGCCAGCCTGCGAGGAGGCTGGCAGGACGAGATCCGCCGGTGGCTGGGGGAGGAGGCTTTGCTGCTGGAGGGCCGCAACGACGCCCGGGCCCGCGTCATCACCTCCCGCCCGCGCTGGCTCATCACGCACTACGAGCAGGTGCTGCGGGACCACGCCGCACACGTGATCCACCCTCCCGACCTTCTGATCGTGGACGAGGCCCAGAGGGCCAAGGGGCTGCTCACCCGCACCGCCCGCGTGCTGAAGTCGATCCCCAGCCGGTATGTCTTCGCCCTCACCGGCACCCCTCTGGAGAACCGGCTGGAGGAGGCCTACGCCATCGCCCAGCTCCTGGACCAGCGGCTCCTTCCCCCTCTCTGGCAGATCGACCGGGACCACTTCGTGCGCGACGAGCAAGGGAGGCGCGTGCTTTTCTACCGGAACATGGACAGCCTCCGCGGACGGCTGGCGCCGGCCTTCCTCCGCCGCCGCAAGGAGGACGTCTCCTTGCAGCTTCCCGAGCGGGTGCGGTCCACAGTGATGGTCCCCATGCACCAGGCGGTCGCCGGCACGTACGAAGATGTGATGGCGCAGGTGGTGCGGATCGCCAACAAGAAGGTGATCCTGCCCGCGGACCTGGAGCGGATGCAGCGGCTCCTCATGATCGCGCGCCGCTGCTGCAACGGCCCTCACATGCTGGGGATCGAGCCGGCCGCCCGCAAGGACCGCCGGGTGCCGAAGCTGGACGAGCTGGAGCAGGCGCTGAGGGACCTCTGCCTGGGCGAGAAGCGCAAAGTGGTGGTCTTCTCGGAATGGACCGACATGGCCGAGCCGGTCCAGACGCTCTGCCGGCGGCTCGGGCTTCCCTCGTTCTATCTCTGCGGGGATGTGCCGGTAAAGAAGAGACCTCTTCTCATCCGCTCCTTCAGCGACTGCGCCGCTCCGGCGGTCTTCATCTCCACCGACGCCGGGGGGGTGGGGCTGAACCTCCAGGCGGCCGACGTGGTGATCAACCTGGATCTCCCGTGGAACCCGGCGCGGCTGGAGCAGCGGATGGCTCGCGTGCACCGCATCGGGTCGTCCCGCACCGTGCAGGAGATCCTGCTGGTCTGCAAGGACAGCGTAGAGGAGCGGATCCTCCACCTGCACGGCACCAAGCGCAACGTCCTGGAGAACGTCTGGAGCAGGACGGGCGAGGACGTCATCGCCGCTCCGGGAGGGAGCGGAGCTTTCCGGGAGATGGTGAAGCAGCTCGTGAAAACCGACGGAATCCCGGGATCGCCGGTTCCGCCGCCGGAGGCGGCCGGTCCTGCGCCCGAGCCGGCCACGGCGCTTGCGCCCGACGAGTCCGCGCCTTCAGGTCATCCCCAGCCCACCGCCGTGGCCCCTCCCCTGACGGTCGATCCCGCGGCTCTCGCCGCCGCCATGCAGGCCGTGATCCCCGCCATTCCCCAGGAGGCTCGCGAGTCCCTCGCCGCGGTGTTCCAGGCGCTCGCCGTGTCGCTTCGATCTGCCTCACCCGCCGTCGCCTCCGCGAACGACGGCTTCGACACCAACGGCGAGGGCCACGACGGGCGCATGATCCGGGTGCCTGGTCAGTTGGCAGGCGGTGATGGGGAAATGGTCTCCGCCGGATAGCACGGTGTCCGGCTCCCGGCCCTCCCGGCATCGCTTCAGGGAGTCGAGAGCTTCCGAGCTTTCCGCCAGGCCCGCAGGAGGTTCCCGCCCCATATCTTCCGGATCTCCTCCTCCGTGTACCCTCGCCGCAGCAGCTCGGCCGTGACGTTCACCGTCTCGCTTGCGTCAGCCCATCCGGCAAGTCCGCCGCCGCCCTCGAAATCAGAGCCAATCCCGACGTGGTCGATACCGGCCAGGCTGACGGCGTAGTCGATGTGATCGACCATCTGCGCCACGGTGGCGAGAGCCCACCGTCTCTCCATCTGCGTCTGCCGGGCCTGGAACTCGGCACGGCCGCCCGGCGGGAGGTCCTTCGCCCCGGCGTCCGTCTCGATGCCGAACTCGTCGAGAAGGGCGAAGAACGCCTTCGTTGCTCCTGGTGGATCGACCTTCACGAAGCTGTGGACGGCCGTGACCTGGATGACCCCGCCCTTGGCGGCCAACGCCAGCAGCGTTTCGTCGTCCATGTTCCGCGGCGTGGGGACGATCGCGTGAAGGCTCGAGTGCGACGCGATGACAGGGGCTCGTGACAGCCGGATGGCGTCAAGGGTCGCCGCCTTGGACATGTGAGAGACGTCGACCAGGATCCCCAGCCGGTTCATCCCGGCAATGACCTGCCCGCCGAACGCGCTGACCCCGCCATGCTCGCTGGCGGCGTCACCCAGCCTCTCGCGCGGCGTCGCCGAGTCGGCGATGTCGTTGTGTCCGTCGTGCGTCAGCCCGATGTACGCGGCGCCCGAATCGCGATACCGCTCCAGCAGCGACAGCTCCCTCCCGAGGACGAATCCGTTCTCGATCCCGATGACCACGGCAAGCTTCCCGCTGCCGGCGATCCGCTCCACGTCGTCGGGGGTCCGGGCCAGGGCCACCTCACGGTGGCAGCGCCGGACCGTTTCATGGATCTCATGGAACGCCTGCTCCGCCCGCCGCATCGCTTCCGCATAGGCCGGCGCGGTGCGCCGCTGCTGTTCGGCATAGACAACACCGAAGACCGCGTCCAGGCCCCCCTTCCTCATTTTCGCGAAGTCCACCTGAAGGTCCGTGCTCCCGCAGGATCGCGGGGGGATAAAGCCATGGCTGTCGATGGTGAGGGCGCGTTCGTGGAGGGCGCGCGCGCGAGCGGAAGGATCGCCGGCTCCCGGCGCCGCGACCAGAGAGAGCAGACAGGCAGGCAAGGCGGCCGCGCGGCGGGTGAACGTCCTTTCCCGGATCCCGTTCACTTGCCGGTGGAGTGCGGCGCCTTCGCCGCGTCGGCCAGGAACTGCGCGATCCCCCGATCGGTGAGCGGGTGCTGCTCCATCTGGCGGACGACGGAGAACGGCACGGTCACGGCGTGCGCGCCGGCGAGCGCCGCCTCGATGACGTGCACCGGACCCCGCACGGAGGCGGCCAGCACGCGGGTGGGGCACTCGGGGTCGGCGTCGTAGATGGCCATGATGGTCCGGATCAGCTCCGGGCCGTCGAAGGAGACGTCGTCCAGCCTCCCCACGAAGGGGCAGATCCAGGCCGCGCCGGCCCGGGCCGCCAGGATGGCCTGCCCGGGAGAGAAGACCAGCGTCATGGTGGAGGGGATCCCCTGCCGGGCCAGCTCGCTGCAGGCCACCAGCCCCGCGCGGTTGAGAGGGATCTTGACGTGGACGTTCTTCCCCCACTGCACGAAGCGCCTGCCTTCCTCCACGATCCCCTCGGCCGTGGCCGCGGTCACCTCCACGTTGACCGGCCCGGACACCAGCTTGGCGATCTCCCGGATGCGCGGCTCCAGGTCGCGCACCCCGGACTTGGCGATGAGAGTGGGGTTGGTGGTGACGCCGTCGGCCACTCCCATGGAGAGGGCTTCCTTGATCTCCGCCGGATCGGCCGAATCGATGAACATCTTCATGGCTTCGCTCCCGTGAACGCCTCGATGACCTGCGCCTTGATCCCTTTCTCGCTCAGCACAAGATCGATGAACTCCCGGACCGCACCCTGGCCGCCGGGCTTGCGGCAGACGTAGTGAACCTGGGAGCGCACCTCCTCCACGGCGTTGGCCGGAGCCGCGGAGAACCCCGCCCGCCAGAGGACCGGGAGGTCCTGGACGTCGTCGCCGATGTAGGCGATCTCCCCCGGGGCCAGGCCGGTCTCGGCGAGGACCTCCCGCCAGCCGGCCAGCTTGTCGTGGAAGCCCTGCTTGATCACGGTCATGGAGAGCTCCCGCGCGCGCCGCTCCACCATCGGCGACGACCGCCCGGTCAGCACCCCCGCCTGCAAGCCCGCCTTCACCGCCAGCGACACCCCCATCCCGTCCTGGATGTCGAACCGCTTGAGCTCGGTGTCGGACCCCTCGTAGACGATGCCGCCGTCGGTCATCACCCCGTCCACGTCCATCAGCACGAGCCGGATCGGTGCGATCCTCCCGCGCCAGCTCACCGTGCGGCCTCGGCCTCGCGGACGATCTCGGACAGGCGGATGGCGTGCGACAGCATCCATTCCATGCGGCCCAGGGGGAACTGGCTGGCGGCGTCGCACAGGGCCGAGGGGGGATCGGGGTGGGTCTCCATGAACAGCGCATCGCAGCCGGCCGCCACCCCGGCCCGGGCCAGGGTGGGGATGAACTGCGGCTCCCCTCCCCGCGGGTCCTTGCTGGGGGTGCCGTACAGCCGCACGCTGTGGGTGGCGTCGTAGACCACGGGGACGCCGAGACCCTTCATGACCGGGATGGCGGTGAAGTCGTTGACCAGCCGGTTGTAGCCGAACGAGCTGCCGCGCTCGGTGACCAGGATGTCGCGGCACCCCGCCCCGCGCAGCTTCCCCACGGCGCTGGCCATGTTGTGCGGCGCCAGGAACTGCCCCTTCTTGACGTTCACCGGGCGCCCCGTGCGGCCCGCCGCCTCCACCAGGCTGGTCTGCTGGCAGAGATAGGCCGGGATCTGGATCACGTCGAGCACATCGGCGGCCGCGGCCATGTCGGTCTCGCGGTGCACGTCGGAGGTGACCGGCAGGCCGAAGCGCTCCTTCACGCGCCGCAGCAGCGCCAGCCCGGCCTCGATCCCGGGGCCGCGGTAGAAGGCGCTGGTGGAGCGGTTGTCCTTCTCGTAGGACGACTTGAAGATGAGGGGGAGCTTCAGACGCTGCGCCATGGACGCCAGGGTCTCGGCGGTGCGCAGCATCAGATCGTCCTTCTCGATGACGCAGGGGCCGGCGATGAGGGCCATCGGACGGCCCTCGCCGACCTCGAAGCCGGCCACGCGCGCGCGGCGCGGCGCCGCGGAGGAGGAGCCGGATCCGGAGGAGGGTGGCGCCGGTGTGGTCATGCCGGCGCCGAGTATAATACGCGCGCCACGAGGCCCCCAAACCCGATGCCCCTCGCTCCCGGCTCCAGGCTCGGCCCCTACGAGATCGTCGCCCCTCTCGGCGCGGGCGGGATGGGAGAGGTGTACCGGGCGCGCGACACGAGACTGGACCGCACGGTCGCCGTCAAGGTGCTCCCCGAGGACGTCGCCTCCCGCCCCGACCGGCGCGAGCGCTTCGAGCGCGAGGCGCGCGCCATCGCCACCCTCAGCCACCCCGGCATCTGCACGCTGTTCGACGTGGGCCGGCACGACGGGGTGGACTTCCTGGTGATGGAGTACCTGGAAGGAGAGACGCTCGCCCAGCGCATCGCCCGGGGCCCGCTCCCCGCCCCCGAGCTGCTGAAGGTGGCCGGCGAGATCGCCGCCGGGCTGGACCGGGCGCACCGCCAGGGGATCGTCCACCGCGATCTCAAGCCGGCCAACGTCATGCTGACCCGCTCCGGGGCCAAGATCCTGGACTTCGGCCTGTCGCGGGCCCTCAAGGGGCCGGGATCCGATCCGGCGTTCTCGGCCCTGGCCACCGAGCAGAAGAGCCTCACAGGCGAAGGGCAGATCGTCGGGACGCTCCAGCACATGGCCCCCGAGCAGCTCGAGGGGAAGGAGGCCGACCCGCGCACCGACATCTTCGCCCTGGGGACGGTGCTGTACGAGATGGCCACGGGACGCAAGGCCTTCCAGGGATCGAGCCAGGCCAGCCTGATCGCCGCCATCATGGACGCCGAGCCGCCGCCGGCCTCGACCCTGCAGCCCCTGTCCCCCCCCGCTCTGGACCGGCTGCTGGCGCGCTGCCTGGCCAAGGATCCGGAGAACCGCTGGCAGAGCGCCCGCGACGTCGCCCTGGAGCTGGCGTGGATCGGATCGGGACCGGGCGCCGTGGACCGGCCGGCCTCTGCCGGCTCCGGAGGGAGCGCCGCGGGACGGCGGCGGCGCGCGGCGGCGGCATGGCTGGCGGTGGGCGGGCTGGTGGGGGCTCTGGCGGCCACGGGGGCGGTGGTCCGCCTCGGACCGCAGGCCCCGGCGGCTCCGGTCGTCCGCTTCACCGTGGCACCCGAGGAGGGGCTGGGATCCGACTCGTCGCTCGCCCTGTCGCCCGACGGCCGCCACCTGGTGTACGAGGCGGACAGCGGCGGCCTGCGGACGCTCTGGCTGAGGTCCATGGACTCGCTGGATGGGCGCAAGCTCCAGGGGACGGAGCAGGGGACGCTCCCCTTCTGGTCTCCCGATGGCAAGTCGCTCGGGTTCTTCGCCGCGGGGAAGCTCAAGCGCATCGATCTGGCGGGCGGGGCGGTCCGCACGATCTGCGCCGCCCCGGACGGCAGAGGCGGGAGCTGGGCGCCCGACGGGACGATCGTCTTCACGCCGCACTTCACCGAGCCTCTCTACAGGGTCCCTGCCGGCGGAGGGGTCCCCGTCCCCCTCACGGCCCTTCGCCGCGACAAGGGGGAGACCAGCCACCGCTGGCCTCACCTGCTTCCCGACGGCCGGCGCTTCCTGTTCCTGACGCGGGCCGGGGACATGGAGAAAGAGTGGATCCATGTCGCCTCGCTGGACGGAGGCGAGCCCCGTCCGGTCTTCCAGGCCTCCTCCAGCGTCGCCGTCGTCCCCGGCTGGATCGTCTTCGTGAGGGAGAGAACGCTCTTCGCCCAGCCGTTCGACACGGTGGGCGCCGTGCTGGAGGGGGAGCCGGTGGGCCTGGCGGAGAACATCGAGCACGCGGGGGAGGCGGGGCCGACGCGCTACGGCGCGTTCAGCCTCTCCGGCAACGGCGTGCTCGCCTACCGCACCAACTCTCCCCGGCCCAACCGGCTGGTCTGGTCCGACCGCGAAGGGAAGATCCTGGAGAGCTTCGACCCGCCAGGCGCCTACGACGAACCGGCCCTGTCCCCGGACGGCACGATGGTCTCGCTGAACCGGGCCGACCCCAGGAGCGGCACCAACGACATCTGGCTCCTCGACCTGGAAAGGAAGCTGTTCAGCCGGCTCACCTTCGAGACGGGCGTCGAGATCTCTTCCGTCTGGAGCAGGGACGGCAGGGACATCGTCTACGCCGGCAACGCCGCCGGCCGCTTCGATCTCTACATCAAGGATGCCCGGGGCTCCGCCGCGGAGCGGCCGCTGCTCCAGAACAGCCACGACAAGTGGCCCGACGACGTCTCCCCCGACAACCGGTGGGTCGTGTACGAAGAGGTCGACCCGGCGACGCGATCGGACCTGTGGATGCTGCCTCTGGGAGGAGGAGAGCCTCGCCCGTTCCTTCGGACCCCGGCCAGCGAGATGCACGCGGCGATCTCGCCGGACGGCCGCTGGGCCGCCTACGTGTCGGACGAGTCGGGCCAGTGGGAGGTCTATGTCCGCGCCTTCCCCTCCGGGGAGGGGAAGTGGCAGGTCTCCTCAGGCGGCGGAGGCCAGCCGCAATGGAGCGGCGACGGCAAGGAGATGTTCTACATGGCTCCCGACCGCACTTTGGTGGCGGTGCCGGTGCCGGCCTCCGAGTCCTTCGCCATGGGGCCGCCCCAGCGGCTGTTCGCGCCCAGGACGGCGGGCCTGGGCGCCATCCGCAACAGGTACCTCGCCGGGCGGGACGGCCGCAGGCTGCTCGTCGTGAGGACCGAAGGGGACGACGAAGAGCCGATCACCATCGTGCTGAACTGGCTTTCGCTGCTGGCCCGCTGACGGGCCGCCATCCTGCCGGGCGCCGCGCTCCTTCGTGCTAACATGACGCGCCTTTCTCGGAGAGAGGACATGCGTCTGGCACCGGACGTCGCCGATCGCGCTCGACGCGTGAAGCTGATCCTGATGGACGTGGACGGGGTCCTGACCGACGGCCGGATCATCCTTCAGGCCGAGGTGGACGAGGCCAAGGGGTTCGACTCGCGCGACGGGGTCGGCATCCGCCTGGCCCAGAAGGCCGGCCTGGTCACCGGCGTCATCACCGGACGCCTCAGCATCGCCACCACCCGGCGCGCCTCCGAGCTGCAGATGGAGGAGTACCACCAGAGGGTCTTCCGCAAGGCGGAGGTCTTCGAGTCGATCCTGAAGGCCCGGCGCGTCCGGGCCGAGGCGGTCTGCTTCATCGGCGACGACCTGGTGGACGTGCCGATCCTCAAGCGGGTGGGCCTGGCCGCGGCCCCCGCCGACGCCCGCCCCGAGGCGCGCCAGGCGGCGCATCTGGTGACCTCCCTGCCCGGCGGGCGGGGCGCCGTGCGGCAGGTCATCGACTTCATCCTGAAGGTGCAGGGCCGCTGGGCCCGCGTCACCCAGGGCTACCTCTAGGGGCTGGCCATGCCGTTCATGAGATTCTTCACCCTGATCCTGCTGATGGTGGTCTTCTTCCTGGCCCTGGTCTTCATGCTCCAGAACAAGGACCAGATGCTGACGCTCACCTTCGGTTCCACCACCAGCGAGCCCCGGCCGGCGGTGTACGTCATATTGGGGGCCTTCTTCCTGGGAGTGGTCTTCACCAGCATCATCGGCATCATCGAGGGGATGAAGCTGCGGGTCGGCAACGCCCGTCTCAAGAGGAAGCTCAAGAAGCTGCAGTCCGAGGTGGATGCCCTCCGCAACCTCCCGCTCACCGGGCCCGTGGACGACGACCGGGCTCCCATGCCGGTCGGGCGCGAGGAGGACAGCGCTCTCTAGATGGAGCCGCTCCCTCCTCCTTCCGGGCTCGTGCTGCTGGCCGCCGGCCTGCTGGTCGCCGGCGCCGGGGCGGCGGCCGGCTGGTGGGCCGCCCGCGCCCTGCGCTGGTGGCATCGCGACGAGGAGGACACCAACCACGACTTCGCGCGGCACTACACCGAGGGGATCACGCATTTCATCGCCGGCCGGCGCGACGAGGCGATCGAGGAGCTCACCCGGGCCGCGCGCCTCAGGACCGACGTGGCGGGGCTCTACCTGATCCTGGGAGACCTCTACCGTGAGAAGGGGCTGTTCGACCGGGCCATCCGGGTGCACTCGGGCCTGATGGGGCGCCAGGAGCTCACCCGCGCCGAGCGGGCGCAGGCGCAGGCCAGCCTGGGGGAGGACTTCCGCACCGCGGGGCTGGTGGAGCGATCCCGCGAGGCCTACCGCAAGGCCCTGGACCTGGACGGCCGCAACCTCCCCGCCCTGCGGGCCATGTCCCGGTTCTGCATCGAGGACCGGCAATGGGAGCGGGCCCTGGAGCTGGAAGAGCAGATCATCCGGCTGGACCGGACACGCAAGAATCGCCCGCTGGCCTTCATCTACAACGAGATCGGCCGAGAGCAGCTCCGGCAGGGGAACGAGCGGGCCGCCCTGCGGCATTTCCAGAAGGCCATCGCGGTTGACGAGCGGACCTATCCGGCACATATCTTCCTGGGCGACCTCTATTACAAGGAGGGGAAGCTCCGCAAGGCGGTGGAGCACTGGGAGAGGGTGGTGGACCTCGAGCCCCGGCATCTCCCGCTGGTGTTCGATCGGCTGGAGGGGGCGTACGAGGACCCCGAGATCGGCCGCTCCATCGAGGAGCTTTGCCGGCGGATCTCCGGCCGCGACGAGGGCAACTGGCGGGCCAGGGTGCTGCTGGCCCGGCTGGAAGCCGAGCGAGGGGAGACCGACGCCGCGTACCACGACCTGCTCGACGCGGCCAGGGCCTTCCCCCGGTCGCTGACCGTGCAGCAGGAGCTCTGGCGCATGACCCTGGCCCGGGGCCTGGACCGCAGGGTCATCGAGAAGTACCTGGACCTGGCGAAGGAGGTCAACGAGTTCGCCGACCCCTTCCTGTGCGCCACCTGCCGCTACCGGTCGCTGGAATACCTGTGGCGGTGCCCGCAGTGCTTCGAGTGGGACACCTTCACCGAGGAGCGTCCCCGGTCCGAGCCCTACTAGGAACCAGGAGGCTGGATGGCGAACACGCAAGGCACGATCGGCCCGGTCACCCTCCCGTCCCTGATCCACGACCTGTGCCGCTCGAAGACGACCGGCACCCTGATGGTGGCCGACGAGCCGATCAGGAAGACGCTCTACTTCGACGCCGGCAAGGTGGTCTTCGCCGCCTCCACCGACCCGGACGAGCGGCTCGGAGAGCTCTTCCTCAGGCGCGGGATGGTGGGCCTGGACGTGCTGCGCGAGGCGGCCGCGGAGTCGGTGTCCAAGGGCAAGCGGCTGGGCACGGTGCTGGTGGAGCGCAAGGCGATCCGGCCGCAGGACCTGATCTGGGGGGTCTCCGAGCAGGTCAAGTCCATGGTGATCTCGCTGTTCCAGTGGACCCGGGGGACCTGGAAGCTCAACGCCGGGCCGCTCCCCTCCCAGGAAGTCATCACCTTGAAGGTGTTCACCCCGGACCTGCTCCTGACCGGCATCAAGAGCATCGAGTCATGGTCCCGCATCGAGGCCGCCGTGGGAGGACCGGGGACCCGGTATGCCACCACCCCCCAGCTCGAGGAGCTGGCCGGAGCCCTGAACCTGTCGCTGGACGAGTGGACCCTGCTGTCGCGCTGCGAGGCGGAGGCGACGCTGAGCCAGATCTGCTCCGAGTCGGCCATGGGGGATTTCGAGTCCTGCCGGCTCATCTGGGCCTTCACCGTGGTGGGGCTGCTCGAACGACGCCGGGCGGCCGCCGCCATGTCGGCGGGCTAGCGCGCCCGCTGCTTTTTTGGCATCGAAAGGCCCCGATCCGGTGTTGTCTTGATCCGAGGACCGGGGAAAACATCGAGGTGGACGGAGCCGGAACCGGCGGCTATGGTTTCGACTGTCGCTTCCCTCAGGGATTCCCCTTCGGGAGATGACGCCGTCTCGGGTTCACCCGGCGGGGCGGCTTTCCTTGACTGTACCGGGATGTGATGGTAGCTTAAGGGCTTACACGAAGGGGAGCCACGAAGATGTCGTCGGGTCGCACCGCCATCCTGTCCAGAAAAGTTAACTTCCTGTTGTTGACGTTCGGGGTATCCACCGCACTGGTTTTCGGGATGGCTCTGTCGTCCCGCGAGGCGTCCGACCGGGGCGGGACTTTCGAGAGGGCGGCGGCCCTCCAGGAGGCGCCCCCGCCGGTCCAGGAGGACCGGGTGGTCACCGCCCAGCGGGAGCGCGACCTCGCCGTCCCGCCGGCCCCCAAGGGAGCCGATCCCGCCCTGTTCCTTCCCAACATCGCCGACATCGCCGAAAGGGCGAACGCGTCGGTGGTGAACATCCGGGCCACCGAGATCATCCGCACGTCGGCCCGCGACAGGCGGCGCTCCCCCCACGGGACCCCCTTCGACTTCATCTTCCCCCGCCCCGACAGGCCCGCCCCCAGGGACCCCGGCGGCGAGGAGGACGACGACCAGCGGCAGGACAGCGGCGGCTCGGGCTTCGTGGTGACCGAGGACGGCTACATCATGACCAACTACCACGTCATCGAGGACGCCGACCGCATCATCGTCCGGCTGGCCGAGGACAACCACGACTACGAGGCGAGTGTGGTGGGGACGGACCAGCTCACCGACCTGGCCCTGCTCAAGATCGAGCCGCGCCAGAGGCTCCCCTACATCCCCCTGGGCGATTCCGAGAGGCTGCGGGTGGGCGAGTGGGTGATCGCCATCGGCAACCCCCTCGTGTACGATCACACGGTCACGGTGGGCGTGGTCTCCGCCAAGGGTCGCAAGCTGGCGGGGCTCTCGCGCGACGTCTCGCTGGACAACTACATCCAGACCGACGCGGCCATCAACCGGGGCAACTCGGGCGGCCCGCTGCTGAACGTCAAGGGCGAGGCGGTGGGGATCAACTCCGCCATCAGCGTCGCCGGCCAGGGCATCTCCTTCGCCATCCCCATCAACATGGCCCGCGACGTGATGACCCAGCTTCGCGAGAAAGGGAAGGTCTCCCGCGGCTACCTGGGGGTGACCATCCAGGACATCCAGTCCGAGCTGCGTCCCGACGAGCGCGACTACTTCGGCCTGCAAGGGCGCAAGGGGGCCTTCATCCAGAACGTGACCCCCGGCGAGCCGGCCGACCGCGCCGGCCTTCAGCCGGGCGACGCCATCGTCTCGGTGGACGGACAGACCATCACCGGGAGCGACGACCTCATCCGCACCATCTCGGCCAAGATCCCCGGCAGCAGGGTCTCCCTGGGCATCGTGCGCGACGGGCAGGACCGCAAGCTGACCGCCGAGCTGACCAACCGCCCCGACCGCACGGCGGTGCGCGCCTCCCGGGAGGAGGAGCAGGAGGATCCGGAGGAGCCGGTCTCCGACAAGCGGCTGGGGATGACCGTCGAGGACATCACCTCGGAGACGCGGCGCGAGCTGAAGATCTCCGACGACGTCCAGGGGGTGGTGGTGACCCACGTCTCGCAGGTCAGCGACGCCTGGGACCGCGGGCTGCGCGAAGGGGACGTCATCGTCAAGCTGAACCGCAAGGCCATCCGCTCGCTCGACGACTACAGGGCGATCGTGGACAGCCTGAAGCCCGGGGAGATGCTCTCCATGTACGTGAGGAATCCCCAGGTCGACACGGGCCGGTTCGTCAACCTTCCCGTCGGAGCGGAATGACTGCACACCGGCCGCCCCTGGGGGCGGCGTGACCCGGACCGAGGGGCAGGAGCGGAGGCGCCCCGTCCTCCCTCCTGCCCTTTTTTCATGAAGCAGCGCATCCTCGTCGTCGACGACGAGTCGTCGATCCGATCGAGCCTTCGGATGATCCTGCAGCACGCAGGCTACCAGTTCCTGGAGGCCTCGTCGGGGCGCGACGCCCTGGAGAAGATCGCCTCCGACGACCCGCATGTCGTCATCCTGGACATCAAGATGCCGGAGATGGACGGTCTGGAGGTGCTCGAGACGATGCGGCGCCAGGGGATGGAGATGCCGGTGATCGTGGTGTCCGGCCACGGCGACATCGAGACCGCCGTCCGCGCCACCAAGCTGGGCGCCTTCAACTTCATCGAGAAGCCCTTCGGCGAGGAGCGGGTGCTGGTGGAGATCCGCAACGCTCTGGAGCAGCGCCGCCTGCGCGGCAAGGCCGCCGTGCTGGAGCGCGAGCATGAGCAGCAGTTCGCCATGATCGGAGACTCGCGGCCGATGAAGGAGCTGCGGGAGATGATCCAGCGCAGCGCTCCCACCAACGCCACGGTGCTCATCACCGGCGAGAGCGGCACGGGCAAGGAGCTGGTGGCCCGGGCCATCCATCGCCTGGGCAACCGGCGCGACGCTCCCTTCGTGAGGGTGAACTGCGCCGCCATCCCCGACGACCTGATCGAGAGCGAGCTGTTCGGCCACGAGCGCGGCTCGTTCACCGGGGCGGTGGGACGCCAGACCGGCAAGTTCCTCCAGGCCGACCACGGCACCATCTTCCTGGACGAAGTGGGCGACATGAGCCCACGGGCCCAGGCCAAGGTGCTGCGCGCCCTGGAAACGGGGGAGATCGAGCCGGTGGGGGCGGCCCGGGTCATCACCGTGGATGTCCGGGTGATCGCCGCCACCAACAAGGACCTGGCCGCCGAGATCCGCAAGGGGGGGTTCCGCGAGGACCTGTACTTCCGGCTCAACGTCATCCCCATCCACTGCTCTCCCCTGCGCCAGAGGGCCGAGGACATCCCCTCGCTGGTGCAGCACTTCGCGGCCGTGGCCGGCCGCCGCGTCAGCCAGACGGCGATGCGCGCCCTGGCCCGCCACGCCTGGAAGGGCAACGTCCGCGAGCTGCGCAACATCGTGGAACGGATCACCATCATGACCCCGGGGGGAGGCGATGCCGTGATCGACCTGGGGGATCTGCCTCCCGAGCTGCGGGGGAGCGAAGGGGGGGCCGCGGCCGGGCCCGTCGAGGCGGGTGCGGCCGGGGGGATGCTGGCACGGTCCGCCCAGGCCTATGGAACGCTCAAGGACTTCAAGGAAGCGGCGGAGAAGGAGTTCATCCTGGCCATGCTGGAGAAGAACGACTGGAACATCTCCCGCACGGCCAAGGAGATCGACACCCCGCGCAGCAACCTCTACAAGAAGCTCGAGCAGTACGACATCGCCAAGGACCGGCTGTCGGGCCAGGACGCGGGAGACGACGAGCCGTGACCATCCCGGAGCTGTTCGAGCGCTCGATCGGCTCGATGCCGCGCGAGGCGGCCCTCTCCTGGTGGACCCCTCAGCTCCAGCGCAACGTCTCCACCGCCGCGCTGGCGGACAAGGTGCGGCGGTTCGCCGCCGGCCTGCTGGCCCTGGGGCTGCGCAAGGGAGACAGGGTCCTCCTGATCTCGGAGAACCGCCCGGAGTGGGCGGCCACCGACTACGCCACCGCCTTCGCCGGCGGGATCCTGGTCCCGGTCTACGTCAGCCTGACTCCCGACCAGCTCCACTACATCCTGGAGAACTCGGGCGCCCGGTACGCCGTGGCCTCCACCCAGGCGCTTCTCGACAAGCTGCTGGCCGCGGCGCACGACGTCCCCAACCTCTCGCAGGTGATCGTGATCGACCAGGACGCCGCGGCCGAGGACGTCATGCACTTCGACTCGGTCTGCGCCATGGGGGACGATCTCCTCAAGGGCTCCCCCAACGCCTGGAAGGAGCCCGCGGCCCGGCTCAAGATCGACGACGTGGCCACCATCATCTACACCTCCGGCACCACCGGCCCTCCCAAGGGGGTGATGCTCAGCCACGGCAACCTCACCTCCAACGTCAAGGTGCTGTGCGAGACGCTGGAGTTCTGCCCGGACGACGTGACCCTCTCCTTCCTGCCTCTCTGCCACGTCACCCAGCGGCTGGCCGACTACTGCTACTTCCATCGCGGGGCGCGCATCGTGTACGTGGCGCTCGATCACGTCTCCGCCGCCCTGAAGGCCGTGCGACCCACCACCTTCCCCGGCGTCCCGAGGGTGTTCGAGAAGGCGCGCGACGCCATCCTGGCCCGGGCCGCCGATCGCCCCGCGCCCCTGCGGGCGCTGTTCCGGTGGGGCCTGGAGGTGGGCCGGGAGATGGCCGGCGCGCGGCTCGAGGGACGGGACCCGGGCGCCTGGCTGAAGCTGCGGCACGCCCTGGCCGATCGGCTGGTCCTCTCCAAGGTGCGCCAGGGTCTGGGAGGGCGGCTCCGCTTCGCCGTCTGCGGCGGAGCGCCGCTGAGCCCCGAGGTGGCCCGGTTCTTCCTCTCCTTCGGGCTGACGATCCTGGAAGGCTACGGCCTGACCGAGACGACCGTGCTGTCGATCAACCGCCACGGCCGGATGGCGCCGGGGACGGTGGGACCGCCGCTCGACGGCATGGAGCTGCGGATGGAGGAGGACGGCGAGATCCTGGTGCGCGGGCCCGGAGTGGCCCGGGGCTACTACCTCGACGTGAAGCGCACCGAGAGGGACTTCCAGGACGGCTGGTTCCGCACGGGCGACCTGGGGCGTCTGGACGATCGCGGCAACCTGGTCATCACCGGCCGAAAGAAAGAGCTCCTGGTGACGTCCGGAGGCAAGAAGGTTCCGCCGGCTCTCATCGAGCACTCCTTGCTGGCGCACGACCTGATCTCCCAGGCCATCCTGGTGGGAGACGGGCGCAAGTTCATCTCGGCGCTGCTGGTGCCCGACCGGGCCAAGGTGAAGGCCCGCTGCAAAGAGATGAACCTGGACGCGGACGGGAGCTCGTTCGAGGCGCTGCTCCGGCGCCGGGAGGTCGAGGCCCTCTTCGAGCCGATCATCTCCGCCGTCAATCGCGGGCTGTCCCGCTTCGAGCAGATCAAGAAGTTCGTCCTCCTGCCCGACGAGTTCACCATCGAAGGCGGCGAGCTGACGCCCACGATGAAGGTGCGCCGCCAGGTCGTGGAGCAGAAGTACCGCCACCTGATCGAGCCTCTCTACCTCGAGCCGAAGGAGGCTTAGTGCCCGCCCTGGTGGTGGCCGGCGCGCGGACACCGTTCGCCAAGGCCGGGGCCGACCTGCGCCGTGTCTCCGCGCGCGAGCTGGGGGTCGCCGCCGTGCGCGAGGCGGTGGCCCGCTCGGGCTTCCTCCCTTCCGAGATCGACGCCGTGGTGATGGGCAACGTGGCCTCCCCCGCCGACGCCTCCAACGTGGCCCGCGTGATCGCCGTGCAGGCCGGGCTGCCCGAGGCCGTCCCCGCCCACACCGTCAACCGCAACTGCGCCTCGGGGATGGAGGCGGTGGCCGAGGCCGCCGAGATGATCGGCTCGGGGCGCGCCCGGGTGGTGGTGGCCGGCGGGGTGGAGTCGATGTCCAACGTCCCCTTCCTGGTCACCGAGGAGCTCAAGGACATCCTGACGGCGGCCGCGCGGGCCAGGAGCTTCCCCGCCCGGCTGCGGGCCTGGATGCGCCTGAGGCCCCGCGCCTTCAAGCCGATCCCCGGCCTCCTGGCCGGCCTGACCGACCCGCTGTGCGGCCTGAGCATGGGACAGACCGCCGAGGTCCTGGCGCTGGAGTTCGGCATAGGGCGCGAAGAGCAGGACCGCTTCGCTCTGGAGAGCCACCGCCGCGCGGTGGCCGCCGCCGACCGGCTGCGGGAGGAGATGACGCCGGTCTTCCTCCCGCCGCGCTGGGACAAGGCGCTCCATGACGACGTCGGGCCGCGCCGGCAGCAGACCATGGAGGCCCTGGCGCGCCTGAAGCCCCACTTCGACCGCGAGCGGGGCACCGTCACCGCCGGCAACTCGTCGCCCATCACCGACGGGGCGGCGGCGGTGGTGATGGCCTCGGCCGACGCGGTGCGCGATCGGAGCCTGCGCCCTCTGGCCTCGGTGCGGTCGTGGGCGGCCGCGGGGCTCTCCCCGCGCCGCATGGGCCTGGGGCCGGCCTTCGCCGCGCCGCTCGCGCTGGCCCGCGGGGGGGCCCGTCTCGCCGACGTCGGCCTGATCGAGATCAACGAAGCGTTCGCCGCCCAGGTGCTGGCATGCGTGGCGGCGCTGGCCTCGGATCGTTTCGCCAGGGAAGAGCTGGGGCTGGAGCGCGCGGTCGGGGAGATCGACCCGGACCGAGCCAACGTCAACGGTGGGGCCATCGCCCTGGGTCATCCCGTCGGCGCCTCGGGGGCGCGGCTGGTGCTGACCCTGGCCATGGAGATGCGCCGGCGGGGGGCCGGGCTGGGCCTGGCCACCCTCTGCATCGGCGGCGGCCAGGGGATGGCCGTGCTCCTGGAGGCGGCGTGATCGATCTGTCGATCGGCCCCGACGGCATCGCCGAGCTGCGCTTCGACACGCCCGGCGAGAAGGTCAACATCCTCACCGAGGCCTCGCTGGCGCGGCTGTCCGGGCTGCTGGGGGAGCTGGAGCGGGCCGCTGCCGCCGGGACGGTGAAGGGGGCGGCCCTCACCAGCGGCAAGAAGGGGGTCTTCCTGGCCGGGGCCGACGTGAAGGCGTTCGTGACGGTGGCCGCGGCGGGGGATCCGGCCGCCGCCTCGGCCAAGGCGGCCGAGGGCCAGAGGATCTTCTCGCGGCTCGCCGCCCTCCCCATCCCCACCGTGGCCGGGATCAACGGCGCCTGCCTGGGCGGGGGACTGGAGCTGGCGCTGGCCTGCGTCTCGCGCATCGCCTCCGACGCCCGGGAGGTGTCGATCGGGCTGCCGGAGGTCCGGCTGGGGCTGATCCCGGGCTGGGGCGGCACGCAGCGCCTGCCGCGCCTGATCGGCCCGGGCAGGGCCCTCGACCTGATCCTCACCGGCAGGACGCTGGACGGCCGCCGCGCACGCAAGCTGGGGGTGGTGGACGCGGTCGTGCCCGCGGAAGGGATCGCCCTGGCCGCGCGCCGCGAGGCGGCCCGGCTGGCGGCCGGAGGCAGGGTCCGGCGGGCGCCCTGGGACCGGCTGGACCGGCTTGCGCCGCTGCGGCCTCTGGTGTTCGCCGCCGCGCGCCGTAGGGTGCTGGCGCAGACGGCGGGGCGCTACCCCGCTCCCCGGGCGGCGCTGGAGGCGGTGAGCTACGGACTCGGCAGGCCGCTGGAGGAGGGCCTGCGGCGCGAGGCGGAGCTGATCGGACCGCTGCTGGTGGGGGACGTCTCCAGGCACCTGGTGCAGATCTTCCTCTCCAGCCGCGCCGCCGCGTCGGCGGGGGCCGCGGCGGCCGACGTGCGGAGGCTGGGGGTGCTGGGGGCGGGCACCATGGGAGGAGGGATCGCCGCGGTGGCCGCCATGGGCGGCCTGAGCGTGCGCCTCAAGGACGTCAGCGCCGAGGCCCTGGCCCGGGGGATGCGCCAGGTGCGCGCCCTCTCGTCGGCGGCTGCTCGGCGCGGAAGGATGCCGCGGCACGAGGCGGACCGGCGGGAGGCCCTGGTGGCCCCAGCCACCGACATGACCGGGTTCGCCTCCTGCGACCTGGTGGTGGAGGCGGTGGTGGAGGACCTGGAGGTGAAGCGCAGGGTGCTGGCCGAGGTGGAGCGCGCCACCCCTCCGGCCTGCGTCTTCGCCACCAACACCTCGTCGCTGTCGGTGGCGGCCATCGCCGAGGGGGCGGCCCGCCCCGGAAGGGTCGTGGGGCTGCACTTCTTCAACCCGGTGGAGAAGATGCCTCTGGTGGAGATCGTGCGCGGGCCGGCCACCGAGGACGCCGCGGTGGAGGCCGCCCTGGCCGTGGCCCGCAGGATGGGAAAGACCCCGGTGGTCGTGCGCGACACACCCGGCTTCATCGTGAACCGCATCCTGATGCCCTATCTGGGAGGGGCCGTGGAGCTGCTCGCCGGCGGCGCCGATCCCGTCGCCGTGGATCGGGCGATGACCTCCTTCGGGATGCCCATGGGGCCCTTCGCGCTGCTCGACCAGATCGGCCTGGACGTGGCCGCCCACGTGGCGGGGGTGCTGGCCGCGGCCTTCCCCGATCGGGGCGGCGAGACCGGCCTGAAGCTCCTGCACGGCATGGCCCAGGCCGGACTGCTGGGAATGAAGGCGGGAAAGGGATTCTACCGGTACCCTTCCAGGAAGCCCTCACCGGAGCTGAAGGCCCTGGTGGCGGCGGCGGGCGGACGGACCGACGGCGCCGGGGGGGCCCCGGAGCCGGCGGCCGTCGCGGACCGGCTGGTGGGGGTGATGGTGCAGGAGGCGGCCAGGCTCCTGGAGGAGGGATCGGTCGATCGGCCCGAGACCATCGACCTGGCCATGGTGATGGGAGCGGGGTTCCCTCCCTGGCGCGGGGGGCTCCTGCGGCACGCCGACGCCCGCGGCGGCCGCGAGGGGAGCCACGTCCGCAGGAGGTTCTACGGGTGATCCTGGTCTTCGTCTGCACCGGCAACTCCGCCCGCAGCATCATGGCCGAGGCCATCGCCCGCGCCATGATCCCCGCCTCGGCCCCCGTCCGGATCTTCAGCGCCGGGACGTCCCCGCGCGGCGTCCATCCCGAGACGATCGCCGTGCTGGAAGAAGCCGGCGTCCCGGTGGACGGGCTGTCGTCCAAGGGACTCGGCGATGTGCCTTACGGCCAGGCCGGCCTGGTGGTGACCCTGTGCGACGACGCGCGAGGGTCCTGCCCTGCGCCGCCGCCGGGCGCCCGGCACATCCACTGGGGCCTGCGCGACCCGGCGGCCGGCGACGAGCTCCCGGAGCAGCGGCGCGAGCGCTTCCGCGCCGCGCGGGACGAGGTGCGCACCTGCGTCAAGCGGCTGCTGTTCGAGATGGCCACGGACCCCTCGCTGCGGAGGACACCATGACCCCCACCACGCGCGACCATCACGAGGCGCGCTCGTTCATGCGCTCGCTGTTCGAGGGGCGGATCGAGGACGATCTGGTCTTCCCCTTCCCCGCCATCCCCGAGGACGAGCGCGAGAACCTGGAGATGCTGCTGGACTCGGTGCGCCGGTTCGCCTCCCGCAGCATCGACGCGCGAGCCATCGACGAGCGCGAGGAGCTGCCCCGCGAGGTGCTGTCCGGCATGGCCGAGCTGGGCCTCTTCGGCCTCACCATCCCCGAGGCGCACGGAGGCTTCGGGCTGTCGCTGGCCTCGTACGGCCGGGTCATGTCGGAGCTGGCCTCGCATTGCGGGGCCACCGCCGCCACGCTGGGGGCGCACCTGGGGATCGGCTGCAAGGGGATCGTCCTGTTCGGCACCGAGGAGCAGAAGCGGCGCTGGCTCCCCGCCTGCGCCTCCGGCGAGACCATCGCCGCCTTCTGTCTCACCGAGCCGACCTCGGGCTCGGACGCCGCCAGCATCACCGCCCGTGGGGAGCTCGACCCCGCCACCGGCGAGTGGGTTCTCAACGGCACCAAGCAGTGGATCACCAACGGCGGCATCGCCGGGCTGTACACCGTCTTCGTGCAGACCGAGACCGCCCGCAAGGAGCGAGCCATGTCGGCCTTCGTGGTGACGCGGGGCACGCCCGGTCTGGGCGCCGGCAAGCCCGAGAAGAAGATGGGGCTGCGCGGCTCGTCCACCACCGACGTGGTGCTGGAGAACGTCCGGGTGCCCGCCTCCGCGATGCTGGGGGAGCGCGGCGCCGGGTTCAAGATGGCCATGGAGATCCTGAACCAGGGAAGGCTCTCGCTGGCCGCCGCCTGCGCCGGGCCGTCGCGTGCGCTCATCGAGCGCTCCGCGGCCTTCGCCAAGGGACGCAAGGCGTTCGACAGGACGGTCGCCGACTTCGAGATGATCAAGGCCAAGTTCGCCGAGATGGTGCTCGACACCTACGCCATGGAGGCCATGGTGGACGTCACCACGGCGCTGGCGGCGCGCGGCCACGACGTCTCGCTGGAGTCGGCCCTGTGCAAGATCCAGGCGTCGGAGGCCATGTGGCGGACGGTCAACCACGCCGTGCAGATCAACGGCGGCTTCGGCTACATGCGCGAGTACCCGTTCGAGCGGGTCCTTCGCGACGCCCGCATCAACCCGATCTTCGAGGGGACCAACGAGATCCTGCGCCTGTTCGTGTCGCTGGCCGGCATGCAGGGGCCCGGCAGGACGCTGCGCGAGGTGGGCAAGGCGCTGGGAGAGCCCCTGGCGGGGCTGGGGGTGCTGACCGAGTACGCGGCGCGCCGCCTGCGGCGGGTCATCGGCTCGGAGAAGCTGGAGTTCGCCCACCCCTCTCTTCAGCGCGAGGCGGGCTACGTGGAAGCCTTCACCGCGGACCTGGCCTCCAGCGTGGAGGGGGCGCTGCGCCGGCACGGCAAGAGCATCCTGGAGCGGGAATACGTCCAGGAGCGGGTGTCCGACGCGGCCGGGGACCTGTACGCGATGATCTGCTGCCTGTCCCGGGCCACCACCGCGGGATCGCCCGACCACCTGCTGGCGGCCCGGGGCTTCTGCGGCCGCGCCTGGCGCCGCATCCGGCGCAGCCTCCGGCAGATCGAGTCCAACTCCGACCCCGACACCACCGCCGTGGCCGACCTGGCCCTCCTCCCCGGACGGTATCCGTTCGCCTGAGGTGTTGATGTAGACTGTTCCCTTCACACGGAGGGACCCATGCCTGCTGGACATCGTGCGGCAACCGCGCTGCTCTTCCTCTCGGTGGCGGGCTTCACCGGCCCCGAGCACGCCTCGGCATCCCTATCCCAGGAGGAATTGAGTCGAGCCGGCACGGCGTTCTACAAGTCGCTCCGGATCGACGCCGCCAAGGCCTACACGGTCCAGAACGTCACGATCACCAAGGACATCGCCACCTTCACCCTGGAGAGCGGGACCCTCTACGCGACCGAGCCCGTGGAAGGGATCGTCGGTGCCGCCGTCTTCATCGGCAAGGGGCGCGCGGGCATCGCGCCGTCCCGCCCGATGGACCGCCTCTGCCTGGAGCTGGCGTCGGGTCATTACCTGAAGCAGAAACTGCCGGGCAAAGTGGACGCGGAGTTCGGCGAAGCGCTGCTGATCGCCTTCGACGACACTCTCGACGCGATGATCCCGAAGCTGGCGGCTGCCTCGTCCTCCGATGCCGCGCGCGCCGCGGGGATTCTGAAGGACAGGCTCGGACCGCCCTACTGGCTGGAGGAGCCGCTCGATTTCTCCCTTCTGCAGAAGAAACTGGGGCGCCCGGACAATCTGGTCTATCTGGACTTCAGGACGTCGTGGGGCGAATGGCTGGCGTTCACGTTCGCTCCGCAGAAGCTCCAGGAGGTCGCCCTGGAGACCCGCGAGATCATCGGAAGCACCATCGCCAGGCGAGCGCTGCTGAAGACGCACCTCCGCGAGGAGTTCGACGAGGGGGGCAACTATCTCTCCGACCCGGTCAAGGACCAGAAGCCGTGGATCGACCCCACAGCCTACAAGGCGGAGATCACCATCCCGGACACCGAGCACTTCACGGTCGAGGTGGACGTGACCTTCACCGCCGTCGCCGACAACCTGCCTCTCGTCTTCTTCGATCTCCGCAACAACATCCCGCCGCCCGGGACGATCATCCGGAGCACCGACACCGGGCTGCCGATCACGATCACGAAACTGACCGACGGATCCGGAGCGACGCTTCCGCACGTGCATGCGATGCACAGAGTCTGGATCGCACCCCCGGAGCCGCTGAAAGCGGGCGAGAGCTACACCTACCATTTCTCGCTCGACGAGGCGACCATCATCCAGCTCAGCAGCGTCCATTATGAAGTCCTCAACACCTACGCATGGTTCCCGCAGTACGGCTTCGACGGCAGCCACTACAGCATGGACTGGACGATCAAGGCGAAGAAGCCCCTCTACGCGATGGGCTCGGGCCGTATCGTCAAGGAAGGGACCGAGGGCATCTACAACGTCACCCAGCTCGTCACCGACAAGCAGGTCCGCTTTCCCAGCCTGCTGTTCGGCCAGTACAAGAAGGAGACCGACGTCTACAAGGCCTCGGAGGCCGCGCCCGGCGTCGAGCTGGCGGTCTTCTATTCCCCCCGGGCCACTTTCACCATCACCGATCCTGACGTGATCGCAGGGCTCACTCCGGGCCGGAGCACTCCCATCAGCTACGACCTGACCGTGCCGCCCGGGAAGCCCAAGTCGGTCCTGGAGGAGACCAAGGGGCTCCTGAAATTCATGGAGAGCCTCTACGGCGCCTTTCCGTACGGCAGCCTCAACATCGCCGAGATGTCCCCCTTCCTTGCCTTTGGTCAGGCTCCGCCGGCGCTCATCCAGCTCACGGGGGAGGCCTTCATGAATCCGACCGCGGAGATACAGGTCGGCAACGCGCTGGTCAATTTCTTCGAATACCGGAAGGCTGACTACTTCCACGAGTTCTTCTCCCATGAGATGGCTCACCAGTGGTTCGGCCACACCGTGGTCAGGGGCACGGAGGAGGACACCTGGCTCAGCGAGTCGTTCGCCGAATACTCCGCCGGGCTCTACATCATGCAGTACTCGGGGCAGAACCGGTTCCAGGGAAAGCTCAAGGAGTGGCGTGACGGGGCGCGCATCGGCGATCTCTACGCTCCGATCGCGTGGGCGGAGCGCCTGAGCGGCCAGATCCCCGGTCCTCGGCGATCCGATCTCCTCTACTCCAAAGGCCCCTACGTCGTCCACATGCTGAGGATGCAGATCGGGCACGACAACTTCGTCAAGGCGATGAAGAACGCGATGACGAAGTATCGCCATCGCCCCACTTCCACCGACCAGCTCCGGCAGGAGGTCGAGGCGGTCGTCGGATACAAGATGGACTTCTTCTTCAACCAGTGGTACCGCGACACCGGCATCCCGACCTTCGACTACACCACCGACGTCAGGCAGGCCGACGACGGCAAGTGGGTGGCGACCGTCAAGATCAGCCAGCGGGACAAGAACAAGCTCAAGATCGTGTCGATGCCGGTGTTCTTTCACTTCGGCAAGGACAAGGTCATCGTGAAGGAGCGGCCCATCCTGAAGGCCGAGGACGTCTACCAGGTGAAACTGCCCGAGAAACCGCAGAAGATCACGCTCGACGACTACAAGACCCTGCTGGCCGAGATCGTGTCGCAGGACCCGTCGGGCCTTTGATGGGTGGCCGTGTGAAAGCGACGCTGCTGACCCCGCTCCTCCTGGCGGTCAACCTGCTCTCATCCACCCTCCTGTCCGCGGACGGGCCGGCCCGACCGCTCCCTGACGTCCAGAAGGCCCTGGAATCGGCCATGAAGTCGCGGACCGATCGCCTGCTCGAAGAGCGCAACGAGAACGGGGCGGCCTTCAAGCGAGGCTCCTACTCGCGGACGTTCAAGCCCCTGGACGACGCCACCTACCAGGGGACGCTCCACGTGGACACCGCGCTCGGCTCGGACCTCCGCACGGAGCGGCTGCTCGTCACGCTGAAGAAGGACGCCGGCGGGGCGTGGTCGATCGCCTCGGAGGAGGTGCAGGAGATCTACGAGGGGCTGCACCGGAGCCTGCTGGGCGACGAGGAATGCGTGCGCTTCGCCTCCTTCGCGCACGCGGCCGACGGGTTCTCGGTGAAGGCCGGGGCCGGCACTCTGTGCAAGGACCATTATCAGGGGAAGGTGAGCCGGTTCTGGCTGTCCGGGGCGGATCTGTCCTACGACTACACTCCGCCCTCCGAGAAGGACAAGGCCATGCTCGGGATCCTCAAGAAGGAGCGCTCCTCGGACATCGCCTTCCCGGCGGACCACGTCATGGGGTTGTGCGATCCGGCCACCTGCGAGGCCATCCTGGCCGCCTCGCTGCGGGACTCCGAGCCGGCGGCCGCCGGCGCGGTCGAGCCCGCGGTCAAGGCGGCGCTGCAGAAGGCGAAGTCGGAGATGGACAAGGAGCTGGGCGACAATCCGTTCGCCGGCTTCCGCCGGCCCTACGAGGCCGGCAGGAAGCACTACGCCCTCGAGGTCCGGAGGAAAGGTGGCGGGGACCACTGGCTGAGGCTCACCCACGACAGCAACGACGGGCGGGAGATCTCGCTGACCGCCAAGGGCTTCTTCGGCGCCATCCAGTCGTACTATTCCGACGAGACACGTGCCAGGAACCTGCCGCCGGACGAGCTGGAACGGCGCCCCGATGCGGACGGGCGGGACTACGACATGACCAGCCTCGAGGGGACCGTGGAGATGGGCTTCGAGGGCTACGGCCTGGACGGCGAGCTGCTGGTCGGAGACATCGCCTACGACCTGACCGTGCTGCGGGAGCTCAGGGAGATCCCCTTCGGCATCGCCAGGATTTTCCAGACCGAGGAGAAGAAGCAGACGAAGAACCCGAGGATGTTCATCAACTCCATCCAGGACGGCGAGGGCAACGAGCTGACCTGGGTGAAGACGGGCGCCTACGAGGGCCTGGTCATCCTTCCCGCCCCCGTGTCCGCAGGGACCTCGGTGAAGCTGCGGCTGCAGTTCGAGAACAAGGACAGCATCTACAAGCTCACGCCCAGCTACTCCTACGTGGATCGCGGCGGGTGGCTCCCCTTCGTGCGGTTCTCCGACATGATCCACCGCTTCGACCTGACGGTGAAAGTGCCGGCCAAGTACAAGACGCTGGGGATCGGCCGCAAGGCGTCCGAGACGACGGAGGGCGGCGCCTCCATCACGCGATGGGTCGCCGACAGCCCGGTCACCTTCCCCACCGTGATCTTCGGCGACTATTACACCGTCTCCTCCAAGTTCAAGGCGAAGCGCAAGGATGGCACCGAGATCCCCGTGCTCCTGCACTTCGACCGCAACACCATGGGAGAGTACGGCATCGCTCCCAAGTCGCTGAACAAGTTCGCCGACGACGCGGCCAACGCCATCAACCTGTACCGCGAGGTCTTCGGCGTGGACTACCCCTACAGCAAGCTGGACCTGGTCAACGACCCGGTGGGGGAGTTCTACGGCCAGGCGCCTTCCTCCCTGATCTACCTGGGGAGCGCGAGCTTCTTCGGCAAGGGGGTCACCGCCGGCCTGGCCGAGGGGGGCACCAACATCTCCAAGTTCGTCGACTCCCTGGTGGCCCACGAGGTGGCGCACCAGTGGTGGGGCTCCTGCGTGGCGAACGCGAACTTCAGGAACTACTGGTTCGTGGAGAGCCTGGCTGAGTACTCCTCCGCGCTGTTCATGGAGAACGTGTACGGCAAGAAAGCGTACCAGGAACACGTGGATTCGTGGAGGACGGAGATCCTCGGCGAGGACATGCGGGGCAGCGTGCAGGACGGTTACACCGTCTGGGGAGGGCCCGGCGGGTTCGGGAGCTACCGCGCGGCGCTTTACGCCAAGGGTCCCTACGCGTTTCACATCATGCGCCAGACATGGGGGGAGGAGAAGTTCTTCCCCTTCCTGAAGTCCCTGGCCCAGGATCTGGCCGGCAAGGAGATCGTCACCCGCGACATCCAGAGAGTGGCCGAGAAGTCCTTCGGCGCGAACCTGGACTGGTTCTTCGATCAGTGGCTGCGCGGCGTCGGCCTGCCTCAGTTCACCTTCAGCTACACCGTGCGCGCGGCGGAGGACGGCACCCAGGTGATCGAGGGGTTCGTGACACAGAGCGTCGAGCTGAAGCAGGCCCGCAAGGACGGCAAGGAGGTCCTGCCGTTCGCCCCCTTCAAGGGGATCGTGCCGATCACTGTCATCGGCAAGAGCGGCAAGGAGTACCGCAAGCGGGTGATCATCGAGGGCGAGAAGACCGCCTTCAAGTTCAATGTCCCCGAGAAGCCCAGGGAGGTCGTGTTCAACAAGTACGGCGAGGTGCTCGGCTACGACGTGGTGGTGAAGGCGGGCTCGTGACCGACTTCGAGCCGGTCATCGGCCTGGAGGTCCACGCCCAGCTCCGCACCGCCACCAAGATCTTCTGCGGCTGCCCGACCACCTTCGGCGCGCCTCCCAACACCAACGTCTGCCCTGTCTGCCTGGGGCTGCCGGGGGTGCTGCCGGTGCTGAACCGCACGGCCGTGGAGTACGCCGTCAAGGCGGCCGTGGCCACCGGATGCCGGGTCAACCCCCGCTCCCTCTTCGCGCGCAAGAACTACTTCTATCCCGATCTCCCCAAGGGTTACCAGATCAGCATGTACGAGCAGCCGCTCGCCGAGAAGGGGTCGGTGCCCATCGAGCTGGAGGAGCCAGGCGGCGGGGAGCGGCGCAAGGCCATCGGCCTGATCCGCATCCACATGGAGGAAGATGCCGGCAAGCTGGTGCACGAGGGGATGCCCGACTCGGGGACCCGGTCGTACGTGGACTTCAACCGCTCGGGGGTGCCGCTCATCGAGATCGTCAGCGCTCCGGACATCTCCTCGCCGGAGGAGGCCCATGCCTACCTCACGAGGCTGCGGTCGATCCTCGTCTACCTGGAGGTGTGCGACGGCAACATGGAGGAGGGGTCGCTCCGGTGCGATGCCAACGTCTCGGTGCGACCTCGAGGCGCGGCGGCCTTCGGCACGCGCGTGGAGATCAAGAATCTCAACTCGTTCCGCAACGTGGTCCGGGCCATCGAGTACGAGATCGAGCGCCAGGCCGAAGCCGTGCGCTCCGGCGGCAAGGTGGTGCAGGAGACCAGGTTGTTCGACGCCGACCGGGGGGTCACCGAGCCGATGCGCAGCAAGGAGGAAGCCATGGACTACCGGTACTTCCCGGAGCCCGACCTCCCTCCCCTGCTGGTGGAGACCCCCTGGGTGGAAAAGATCAGGGTGAGCCTTCCGGAGCTGCCGGCGCAACGGCGGGAGCGCTTCGCCGGGGCCCTGGGCCTTCCCCCGCGCGACGCGGCCTTCCTGGCCGCCGATCGGCCCCTGGCCGACTTCTTCGAGGAGGCGGCCCGGGCCGCGGGCAACCCGCGGGCGGCCGCCAACTGGATCTCCAGCGAGCTGATCGGACGGCTCAACGCCGCCCGGCGGGGCATCGCGGCCTCACCGGTGAGGCCCTCGTCCATCGGAGCTCTGATCCGGCTGATCGACGATGGCACCATCTCGGGCAAGATCGCCAAGACGGTCTTCGACGAGATGTTCGAGAGTGGGGCGGAGCCCGGCGCCATCGTGGCCGCCCGGGGCCTGGTGCAGATCTCCGACGAGGGAGCCATCCTGGCCGCCGTGGACAGGGTGATCGCCGAGAACCCTTCGCAGGTGGAGACCTACCGCAAGGGAAAGGCCGCAGCGCTGGGCTGGTTCGTGGGGCAGGTGATGAAGGCCACGGGCGGCAAGGCCAGCCCCGCGGTGGTCAACCGCATCCTCAAGGAAAGGCTCCAGGGTTAGCGCCGTCTGGCTGATCGCGCTCTGGGCCGCGGCCCCCGCCCTGCAGCGGGAGCCGGCGCCTCCCTGCACTCTGATCCATTCCGCCTCGCTGGCCTCCGAGGCCGCGTCCGTGGCCGCGGCGCTCCCGGGCATGCTGGGCACTCTGACCGGGCGGCTGGAGTCCCCTCCCCTGCCCTGCCCTCGTGCGTCCTCTACGTGGTGGAGCCGCCGGGGGGCGGCGGCGCCCTCGACGAGGAGGCTCGATGGGCCCTGGAGCAGGTCCCTCCCTGGGCCGCCGGCGTCGCCCTGCCCGGCTCGTCCACGGCCATCGTCAGGGCCGATCGGATCGGACGCTACCCGGGGCGGGAGATGCTCGCCGTGGTGGCCCACGAGATGACGCACCTGCTGGTGGAGCATGCGGCCCGCCCGGAAGCGGCGGGCACCGGATCGCGCGCAGGCTCCATGCCGCGCTGGTTCAAGGAAGGGGTGGCCGCCAGCCTCGCCCGGCAGGGGGAGTGGATGGACTTCGTCCATCTGTGGCTCTCGCCGGTGACCCGATCCGGACGCCCCCTGGACGAGATCGAGTCCCGCCTGGCGGGGGCCTCCACGGCCGAGGCCACCCGCGCAGCCTACGCCGGGGCCTTCTCCTTCGCCGGGCACCTCATGGAGCGCCATTCGGATCGGTTCCCGGCGCTGGTGCTCCAGAGGATGCGCGCTGGGCGCGGCTTCCGGGAGGCGTTCACCGAGATCGCCGGGGCGCCTCCCGAGGCCGAGGCCGCGATCTGGTCGTCGCGGCTGGCCGGCCGGCTGCGCTGGATCACCGTCGCCACCTCCTCCTTCGCCTTCTGGGCCGCGGTCACCGTGCTCTTCCTGGCCGCCGTGATCTGGAGACGGCGCCGCTCGCGCGCCATCCTCCGCCGCTGGGAGCTGGAGGAGCGGCAGGAGGAGGGGAGCGCTCCGGCCGATGGCCTATAATGCCGCGCGATGATTCGGCTGCGCGGGGTCTCCAAGACCTACCCTTCCGGCTCCGCCGCCCTGTCCGACGTCACGCTGGCCATCGACAAGGGCGAGTTCGTCTTCCTGACCGGCCCCAGCGGCGCTGGCAAGACCACCTTGCTGCGGCTCCTGCTGCGGGAAGAGCTCCCCACCTCGGGCACCGTGGAGGTGAACGGACACGACGTGGCCGCGCTGGCCGCCCGGCGCGTCCCCTACCTGCGGCGGGGGATCGGGGTGGTCTTCCAGGATTTCAAGCTCATCCAGACGAAGACGGTCATGGAGAACCTCACCTTCGTCCTGGAGGCGGTCGGAGTCCCCGCGGCCGGGCGCAAGGAGCGGGCGATGAAGGTCCTCCGGCAGGTCTCCCTCCAGCACAGGATCCGCGCCTACCCCGTGCAGCTCTCCGGCGGCGAGCAGCAGCGGGTGGCCATCGCGCGCGCGCTGGTCAACGAGCCCATGCTGCTGCTGGCCGACGAGCCGACCGGCAACCTCGACCCTGAGCTGAGCGAGGAGATCATGGCCCTGCTCAAGGAGATCAACGCGCACGGCACGACCGTTCTGGTGGCCACCCACGATCGCGACCTCATCCGGCGGATGGGGCGGCGGGTCATCCGCCTGGTGGCGGGGCGGCTGGCCGGCGCCGAGAAGCCGGCCGCGGCCGGCTCGGGAGGACAGGGGGCACCCCGGTGACGACCTCGCTGCGGTGCTTCCTGCGCGAGGCGCTGCTCGGACTGTGGCGGTCGCGCGCCACCAACCTCGTGACCATCGGCATCATCGCCGCCTCGCTGGCCACCCTGGGCGGGTTCCTGCTGCTTGTGGAGAACGTCCGGGTGGTGGCCGACGAGTGGGACCGGGTGCAGATCAACGCGTACCTTCGCGACGAGGCGGCCGAGGAGCGTCCCGGAGAGGTGGAGGCGCTGGTGGCCTCGCTGCGGACCCGGCCCATCGTGCGTGAGGTCCGCTACGTCTCGCGCCAGGAGGCCCTGGCCCTCTTCCGCTCCAGCTTCCCCGACCTGGCCGAGGCCGCGCTCGCCCTTCCCTCCAACCCGCTTCCGGCCTCCATCGAGATCGCCGTGCGCGGCTACGGAGACGAGCGCCGGGAGCGCACGGGAAGGCTCCTGGCGGAGCTGAAGCGGTCTCCGCTGGTGGAGGTGGTGCAGGACAACGAGCAGGAGGCCCGGCGCATCCTGGCCATCCTGTCGGTGGTGACGCGGATCGGCTTCGGGGTCGGGACGGTGCTGTCGATCGCCTCGGCGTTCATCATCTTCAACGTGATCCGGCTGACCCTCGCCGCCCGGCGTGACGAGATCGCCATCATGCGCCTGGTGGGAGCGACCCCCGGCTTCATCCGGGGCCCGTTCCTGGTGGAGGGGATGCTTCAGGGCGGGACCGGAGCGGCCGCGGCCATCGCCGTCCTGTACGCGGCTCAACTGGGGCTGTCGGACTACGCTGCGCGGTCGGGCAACGACCTGGCGGAGCTGCTGGCCGCCCGGTTCCTCCCCTTGAGAGCGCTGCTGGCCCTCGTGGCCGGCGGGCTGCTCATCGGCTTGGCAGGCAGCGCCCTCTCCCTGAGGCGCTTCCTGGCCGAGCCTTCCTGATCAGAACGAGTAGCCGATGTAGAAGTCCGACCTCCAGGCGTCGTCGCTCACCTCCACCAGGGGGCACGAGGCAAGCGCCGCGGCCAGCTCCTCGAACGTGGTGGCCGTGTTCGCGGCCGCCAGGCAGCTCCCCGCGAACCGCGTCTCGGTGAAGGGGAGCCTCTTGGCGAACGTCCAGTTCAGGTCCAGATAGCCCAGCCGGAAAGAAAACCCCAGGCCGTACGAGGCGCGGCCGTCCCTGAGCCGGTTCTCGTCGCTGTCATAGAACTTGAAATCCCTGAACAGCCCGGTCTCCTTGTCCCAGAAGAAGCCACCCTGGGTCCAGGCGGTGCCGACGTCGAAGAAGGCCAGGCCCCGGATGCTGCGGATGGAGCCGAAGGGAAGCCGCAGCTCGTCCACCAGCGGGAAGCGCAGCTCCAGGTTGGCGAACGCGGCCCTGTCGCCCAGGAACTCCCTGTACTGGAAGCCCCGGATCTGGTTGTAGCCGCCGATGCTGAAGAACTGAGCCCCTTCCCCCTCGCTGATGTCGGCGAAGAGCCGGAACGCCAGCAGGGATCGCCGGGTGACCTTCTGGTAGAGGCGGGCGTCCAGCGAGTACTCCAGGTAGGTGCCGAGGTCCCCCGAGGAGTAGGGGAAGGAAGTCACCGTCAGGTTGACACGCTTGCCGTGCCAGGGGCCGAACTCACGAAACCTGGTGGTGTCGTTGATGAGCGACACCGAGGCGAACGGGGACGTCCCGCTCTCGGTGTCGAAGTCCAGGAACCCGAACGTGGCCTCGGGAACGTTCGGATCCGCAGCCGGGTCGGTGGCGAAGGTCTGGAAGTCGGTGGAGATGACATCCCGGTTGGCCACGCCCACGGTCGCCTGCACCCGGCTGTAGGTGCTGAAAGGGAAGGCCATCCCGGCACGCAGCGAGGTCGATCGGTTGGCCTGCTCGCGCACGAACCGCCCCGAGGACGTGGGCAGCACCACGAAGTCGCGGTAGTCGGAGACCGCCCCGTACCACTGGAACCGGCGCTTCAGGTCGATGTAGCCGGCGTCGAAGTTGGTGAACGAGCCGATGGAGTAGGTGTTCACCCAGAACCGGTGATCCCCCAGCAGATCCGAGAAGGTCAGGTAGGCGTTGCCGATGATCGTGCCGTCGTTGGCCACCCCCACCCCGATCGCCTCGGGCGCCGCCTCCAGGTGGTACTCCCGCTTGGCGTAGTCCTTCTTCTCGGCCTCGTCCACGGTGAGCTGCAGGGAAGGCTTGAACGGCTCGATCTCGGCCGGCTCCTGGACCCTGGCCTCCGGCGGGGTCACCTCCACCGGCTTGTCCAGATCCACGGTGTAGAGGCGGTACCGGCCGCCCCAGTAGGCGCTGGTGACCAGGCGGCGCTTGCCCTCCAGCTCCGGAAGCTCCCTGGGGCTGAAGTGGCCGCTCACCACGTCGGTGTACTGGCGGACCTCTCCCGTCTCCAGGTCCAGCGAGTAGATGTTGAAGATGTCGTGCTCGCCGGCGTCGGAAGCGTAGTACACCCGCTTGCCGTCGCGCGAGAACGCGGGCTGGATGTCGCTGGTCTCGCCGAACGTCACCTGGGTCTTCTGGGCCGGGTCCTCGTAGTCCAGGAGGAAGACCTTCTCGTAGGCGTTGATGCGGCGGTTGTAGAGGATGGTCTTGCCGTCCTCGGACCACGCCGGGTTGGAGTCGAAGAAAGCGTCGTTGGTGATGTTGGCGAGAGTCTTGTTCTCCAGGTGGTACTCGAAGATGTCCACCTGCCCGTTCTTGTTGCCGGCGAAGGCGATCCTCTTGCCGTCGGGGGAGAAAGCGGGGGACTCCGCCTCGTCCACGTCCATGACCTCGTTGAGCACCTCCTTGCCGGTGACCGCGTTGTACAGCAGGAGATGCCTCCGGTTGCCGGACCGCGCGAAGACCGCCACCTCGTCCCCGCCCGGCGACCAGGACAGGTCGTTCTTGCCGTTGAAGACTTCGGCCACGAGATAGTCGTACTCGGTGGTCAGGCCCTTGGTCAGGTTGCGGATCATCTCCCCGTCCTTGGCGTTCAGGATGACCACGTCCAGGTCGTCCTTGCGGTTGGTCATCACCGCCACCAGGTCCCCGGAAGGAGAGAGGGTGGGCGAGAAGGTGTGGATCCCGGGAAGCTTGAAGCCGATCTCCTTGCCGTGATCCTCCGGCTCCTTGTTCTCCAGCAGCACCGGGATGTACCGCTTGTGGAGGTATCGCATGAACCGCCGGTTGAACTCCTCCCCCTCGATGCCGAAGGTCTCCTTGATGGCCTTCTCGATGTTGCCCGACAGCAGCACCTTGCGGTACTCGTTGAGGAACGACCGGACCCCCTCCAGCCCGAACTCCTGCTCGATGAAGTCGAACACCGCGTGTCCGATGCGGTACTGCAGGTAGTACACGTTGCGCACCTGGCCGATGTCGGGGACCAGGTTCCCCACCACCGCGTCGCGGATGGCCATCCGATCGAAGCTGCTCTCGTCCTTGGCCATGAACGACGAAAGCCCCTCCATCAGCCACAGCGGGGTGCCCGCCCGCAAAGCCCTGCCGGCGGAGTCCTCGAACAGGATGCTGTACTCGAAGATGTGCGTCAGCTCGTGCGTCAGGAGCTCGTAGAGCGCGTCGGGAGGGTGATCCACCGGCAGGACCATGCGCTTCTCGATCCGGTCGGCGAAGGCGCCCACGCTCTCGGGGATGAAGTCCAGGTCGATGTTGGTCTGCTCGAAGTCGCCGTGGTTCTTGTAATAGATGAGGGGGATGCGGAACTTCGGCTCGTGGTCGAGCGCCTCCTTGAGGTAGAGATAGGAGCTCTCGGCGTACGAGACGATCTGCTCCAGGAACATCTCCTCCTCGGGGTAGTAGTAGACGTCGAAGTGGGGCGACTTGTAGACCTTCCAGTCGAACGTCTTGTAGATGACCTTGTTCCTGCCGAAGCGCCCGAACTGCGCCGTGGCCTCACCCGCGGACAGGGCCAGGCCCGCGACGAGCCCGGCGGCCGCCGCCAGACAGCGGATGAGCTTGCGGTGCGTCATGGTGGGTCTCACTCCGTGAACAGGTGCCTCACCTCCACGCGGGGCCGCGGCGTGACGATCCCCAGGATCCCCTCGCTCACGCGGTCCACCACCTGGTGCAGCACCGTCAGATCGTCGTTGGCCTTGCCATCGAAGACCATCTCCTCGATGAAGTGGTCCTCGTAGAGCAGCTCGCCCGAGCTGCCCCTGAAGAAATAGACACCCAGATCGAGCTTGAAGGACTCGCGATCCACCCACCGGGAGCGGCGAAGGCGCTGCCCGGTCAGCTCCGAGACGATGTCCTCCTGCTGGAACCCGGACTGGTCCCGTGTGGCGAACTCCAGCGTCCCGCCCACCAGCAGGTCGGCGTTGAACCGGGCGCCCAGCCGCTTCCAGTAGTCGGTGTTGCGGATGACGTCCTCGATCGGCTGCTCGGGCAGCGGCAGCGGCTCGGCGTCCACCACCTCGAACCCCGTCTTTTTGCGGAAGAGGTCGCGCAGCGACCTGTTCACCTCGCGCGGCAGGTCCAGCTCGGGGTGGTCGTTGGCCCGGAACGAGGCCACCAGCAGGCGGCGCATCGAGGTGGTGTCCACCTTCTGGGGCGCGGGGAGCTTGACCTGCACCTCCACCACGCCCGCGAAGCAGACGCCCGCCGCGAGCAGCAGCAGCCCGGCCGGGACCGCGAGCTTAGGGGCCATTCCCCGCCTTCCGCTCGGCGGGTTGCTGCGACGAACGGTAGAAGCTCATGAACCGGTCGTAGTTCTGCCGGATCCGGCCGTCCTTGGGCGCCAGCGCCAGCGCCTTCTCGTAGGCCTCGCGCGCCGCCTCCCACTGTCCCAGGCTCTCGCGCGCCACCGCCAGGTTGTTGAAGGCACGGGGGTTGTCCCCATCGGCGGCGACCGCCTTCTGGAACCGGAAGGCGGCCTCGTTCCACGACCCCTTCAGCGCCACCTTGACGCCGAAGGCGAGCTGGAGCTCGGCCTCCGGCTTCTGGACGGCGAGAGGTTGGCGGCCCCATGTGAGGCAGAGCATCGCGGCGCAGAACAGGAGCGCCATGGGCCGTGATGAGAGGCGCAGGCAGCGATTCACGTCAATCCTTATGCAGAACTGTCGTTGCCGCCGGGACGGGCCGAGTATAGTGCAGCGCTTCCGGCCCTTTCAACGCGGCTCAGGGGATGGCGGGACGCTGGACCGCAGATAGTAGCCCCGCCGCGCCGCCACCCGCAGCCCGGGCCGGGAGAGCTTCACCTCCAGGCGCCGGTAGTTCGCCTGAGGTCCCTGCTCGGCCGGCTCGAACCCCAGCAGGTAGCGCGTCCCCAGCGACTCGGCGATGGCCGCGAAGGCCTCCGTGAGCGCGCCGGCGTCTCCGGCCGCCAGGAGCTCTCCGCCTGTCTGCCGGGCCATCTCCTCCAGTGGCGGCCGATCCGCCGCACCGAAGGCCACCGCGTAGATCGCGACGTCCGCCTCCTGCGCCGCCTCGATGGCGGTCTGCAGTCTCCCCGTCTCCTCCTCGTGCACTGTCTCGCGCCCGTCGGTGAAGACCACCATGGCCCGCGCACCGGGGCGCCTGGCCAGGTGCAGCGACCCGATGCGCAGCGCGTCGAGCAGCGCGGTGCGGGTGCCCTCCGCGCGCACCGCGGCGGCCGAGGAGGCCAGCACCTCGGGGTCGTGCGTGAACTCCTGCTCCAGGAAGACTTGATCGTTGAAGGTCAGGAGCGAGACGGCGGCCCAGCGGGGCAGGCGCCGGGCGAACTCGGCCGCCGCCTTGCGGGCCGACCAGAGAGTCCCCTCCATGCTGGCGCTGTTGTCCAGGGCCAGCGCCACCGACACCGGCATCGGCTCGGCGCTGAACGAGGTGATGGGACGCGCGGCCCCTTCCTCCAGAACCGAGAAGTCGGCCGCGGTGAGGCCGGTGACCGCCCGCCCCGGCCCGGCGGGAGACTCTTCGCGCACGGTGACCGGCACCAGCACCAGGTCCACCCTTACCGCCTCGACGTAGGGGTGCGTGGAGGAGAGCACCGAGAGCCGGGCCCGCCGGCCCGAGGAGTCCACCGCCTCGAGCTGGAGCCGGCGCCGCTCCAGCGAGCCGCCCAGGTCGATCTCCCAGGCGAAGGGAGGCCTGCCGTCGGCAAGCGCCTCCCCGCCGTCCACCGACAGGCTCATCCAGGCCACCTTGGCGTAAGGGCGCCCCTGAGGGTCGAAGGCCGCGGCTTCGATGCGAGATCGCCCCACCAGGTAGAGGGGGGAAGGGGCGGTGACGGCCAGGGTGAACGGCGCCTCGGCGGCGGCCCCCTGCCCGCCTCCGTCCGAGGCGGCGCAGGGAGCCGCCGCCGTCAAGGAGGCCGCAAGGACGCTCGCCAGCCGGAGCTTGGAGGTCGGCACCCGTCCAGTATAATTCCCACTTGCCGGGCGCCCACCCCGCGGCGCCCCCGAGGCACCGTCGCCGCGATGCTGATCCCCTCCGGCGGGGTGGTGGACGCCGAAGTCGCCGCTCCTCCGTCCAAGAGCCTGACCATCCGCGCCCTGGCCGCCGCCGCCCTGGCGGACGGGCGCTCGGCCCTGCGCCGCCCTCTCTTCTCCGACGACACCTTCGCCATGGCCAGCGCCCTGGCCGCGCTGGGGATCGAGTCGGCGCGGCGCGGGGGCTCGCTCATGGTGGAGGGCCGGGGGGGCCTCATCCCCTCCTCCGGGGCGGTGCTGGACCTGGGGGACGCCGGCACGCCGCTCAGGCTGCTGACCGCCCTGTGCTGCCTGGGAAGAGGGCGCTTCGTGCTGGACGGCTCCGAGAGGATGCGCCAGCGTCCCATCGGCGATCTGGTGGAGGCCTTGCGCCAGCTCGGCGTGCCGATCCTGACGCTGCACGGCAACGACTGCCCCCCCGTGGAGCTGGTGGCCGGGGGGTTCCCCGGTGGGTCGTGCCGCCTTCGGGGAGAGGCCTCCAGCCAGTTCCTCTCGGCGCTCCTGATGGCCGGCCCCTGCGGCGCCCGGGACCTGACCGTCACGGTGGAGGGTGAGCTGGTCTCGCGACCCTACGTCGATCTCACCCTGAGGATGATGGCCGACTTCGGCGCCTCGGTGGAGCAGCAGGCTGGACGCGTCTTCCACGTGAGGGCTGGAATCCCCTACCAGCCCCGCATGATCCCGATCGAGGCGGACGCCTCCAGCGCGTCGTACTTCTTCGCCGCCGCCGCGGTGACCGGCGGCCGCATCGCGGTGACCGGCATACCCCGCGACTCGGCGCAGGGGGACCTGGCGATGCTGCCGATCCTCGAGGCGATGGGCTGCGCGGTGCGCCGGCGGGGGACGGCCATCGAGGTGATCGGAGGATCGTTGCGCGGCGTGGACGCGGACCTCGCCGACGCCCCCGACCTCGTCCCTACCGTCGCCGCCGTGGCCCTGTTCGCCGAAGGACCCTCGACGCTGCGCCGGATCGGCCACCTGCGCTGGAAGGAAAGCGACCGCATCGAAGCCACCGCCGCCTGCGCCCGCGCGCTGGGGGCCGCCGCCGTCGCGGAAGAGGCTCGGCTGACCATCGTTCCGCCCGGCGCCGGGCGCGCCGGGCTGCGGGGAGCGGCCATCGATCCGCGAGGGGATCACCGCCTGGCCATGGCCTTCACCGTGGCCGGACTGGCCGTCCCGGGCGTGGTCATCACCGACCCTTCCTGCGTCAGCAAGTCGTTCCCCGACTTCTTCGACGTCCTGCTGCCGCTGGTGTCCGGGCGCTGACCCCCTCAAGCGCTCGATGGTCTGACGGCAATTCGCACCGGGCGCCAGGCCACGATGGCCGTATATTGACCCTGCCTGGTCCGTCCCATTCCCACCTCTCTGCGCAAGGAGCCCACGCATGAAGGTGAAATTGGTCCTGTCCGTGATGATTCTGTCACTCTTGCCGCTGGCCGGGAGCCGCATGGCCGCACCCGCCGGCCCCGCGCCGGCCGAGCCCGGCGCCGACTTCAGTGCCGCTGCCGTGCTCGATTCGATGGCCGAGTCCGGCGGGCTCCTGCAAGGGCGCGTGCGGATCGTGATGCTGTCGCAGCTTCGCGACGCCTCGGTGGAGGTGTACGAGGAGCCTCGCGGCCGCGGCCGCGCCCGCAAGCTGGCAGACGCCTGGCTGGCGCGCGGACTGCGCCGCGAGGTGGAGGTCGTCGTGCCGCTCCAGCAGGGAGTGGACAACGAGCTGTCGTTCGTGGCTCTGGGCCTGACAGCCGACGGTGAGTCCATGATGAGCCGGGCGACGCTGCGCGTGCCGCTCGATCCGGACGCGCTCCCCGAGCAGGTCGGGGACTACCTCCAGTACCGGGGGGTTCCGGTGGCAGGAGGGTCGCAATGAAGACGCGCGGCCTCGCCCTGCTCGCCGCCCTGTCGTTGATCCCGTCGGCCGCTCTCGCCAATTGGACCGCCACCGGCCGGTTCGTCTACGTGGACCGCTCCTACGACCAGACCGGCTTCACCGGCCCCGAGCCGCAGATGCCGATCCGCTTCGCCGACGTCCAGATCCTGGACTCCAAGAACAAGGTCCTTGCCAACGGATCGACCGACGCCAACGGCAACTACTCCATCTTCGTGGTGGACAACAGCAACCGCACGGTGTACGCCCGGGTCACCACCCGCACGCTCAACTCGCCGACGCTGTTCCTGGACGTGCAGGACAAGAGCTCGGGCAAGATCAGCTACTACTCGGTGCGCACCGCCAACGTCTCGGGCCACAACCCCAACACCAACGTCAACTTCGGGACCATCGCCGCCGCCAAGGGACAGGGAGGGGAGGCGTTCAACATCTTCGACCAGCTCGTGCGCGGCGCGGACTACGTCGCCCACCTGACCGGATCGCGGCCCGGGTCCGAGGACAACCTGAAGGCCGTCTGGGCCGCCAACCGGGGGGTGACCGACTCGAGCTACCTGCGCTTCTCCCGGCTCATCTCGGTGCGCGACACCGCCGGCTACGACGACACCACCCTCCTGCACGAGATGGGGCACTTCTTCATCTTCCAGTACTCGGCCACCGACTCCCCGGACCTCTCCCACACCTTCAGCAACTGCAACGTGGACATCCGTCTGGCCTATGAAGAGGGGTTCGCCAGCTACTGGGGCAACGCCTCGCTCTGCTTCGCCGGGCTGGCCGGGTGCAACATCTACATGCGCAGCAACGGCGGCCCCGCCGGGCCCGGGAGCCTCGTCCGCTACGCCGACCTGGAGACCGACACGCAATACCTCTGCGACGGCGCCACCAGCGAGGTGTCGGTCTTCGCCGTGCTGTGGGACATCAACGACTCCGCTTCCACGCCGGACACCTCGCCCGGGTCCGACGACGGCGACGGGATGGCCACCGGCCACCTGGAGGTCTGGCAGGTGCAGCGGGACCACATGACGTCGGCCGTCAACAAGTCGCTGGAGGACTTCTGGGACGGCTGGCATGCCGCGCCCATCTCCAACGGGGCGCTCGCCGAGATGATCGGCATCTTCGACCGCGTGGACGTGGAGTACGTGGAGGACGCCTCCGAGGTCAACGACGGCATCGCCGCGGCCACGCCTCTGGCGGTGGGCGGCGGCGCCGTGGCGGCCACTTTCTTCTCCGATCCCGACGGGGACGGCGCCGGGCAGTCCGATGCCGACTACTACGTGTTCAGCGCCTCCCAGGGGGCCGTGTACGCCGCCGAGACTCTGGGCCTGCTGAGCGACGCCAACACCCAGATCGAGCTGCTCGACACCGACGGCTCGAGCGTGCTGGCCCTCAACAACGACCGCGCGGCCGGCAACGAGTCGTCCCTGATCACCTGGACGGCCCCGGCCACGGGCGACTACTACCTGCGGGTGACCCACGCGCCGGACTGGGGGAGCTACGGGTCGTACAGCGTGCGGGTCAGTCAGCAGTAGCCCGCGCGCCTGCGCCGGCGAGGCGGCCGGGAAGCCTCTTTCCCGGCCGCCCTCCCCCGGCCGGTCCCGCCTTGACAGCCCGCCCGCCGGGGAGTAAACCGTACCAGCATCCGGCGGTCTCCCGGGCGTCCGCTGCCGGGGCAGCGAGAGGAGCTCCCACGAACGGCTCTCTCGTCGCGGCGCCGTCCACCGCGTCCCTCCACACGATCCCTTCCGGCGTATCACCGCCACATCCCTCGCCCGGATGGCGCCCTTGCTCTCGGGCCCATCCGTCACACCTCGCGCAGAGCAGACAGGGGGTGCTGTCATGCATCGCTTCGGCGTTCTGACCACGGCGTTGTCGCTGCTCGCTGCGGCCCCGGCGCAAGGTCCTCCCGATCCCGGGCTGGAGCTGACGCTGGCCATCGAAGGCCGCGCCCTGCAGATGGTCGGCACCATCTCCGACGTGGACGTGCTCGCGGACGGGCGGATCGCGCTGCTGGACCACGACGCCATGCGTGTCGCCATCTTCACCAGCCAGGGGGCCTTCGAGCGGTGGCTGGACCTGCCGCGCGGCACGCCCCCCTCGGGCCTGTTCCTCACCAGGCTGGCGGCGCTCCCCGAGGGCGGCCTGGTCCTTCCCGACGGCGAGGGCAACCGGTTCTTCTTCTACGATCGGGATCTCAGGCCGGGTCCGCCGGTCCCCTTCGGGATCGCCATCCTCAGCCTCAACGGCCTGGCCCGGCACCCGGCGGGCGGCGACCTCTACCTGGTTGGGTACAGCCCCGACAACGGCAGGATCCTGCACCGCTACGACGCGTCCGGCCGGCATCTCGGCTCGGCCGTGGCCGGCCTCGATCTTCCGGAGCAGGATCAGGGGCTGAGCACGGGGCATGTCGCCGTCGATCCGGCGGACGGCTCCCTCTGGCTCTCGCGGCTGACGCCGTACGAGATCCTGCACCTCTCCCCCGAAGGGGATCTCCTCCAGGAGCCGATCCGGATGGACACGGGGTCGTTGCCCCGGCGAGAGTCCGTGGGGCCGGGGCTCTACCGCCTGGGGGGCTTCCACACCGCCCTGAAGCTCGCGGTGATCGGCGGGGAGGTGGTCGGCTCCTACCTCACCGAGGACGGCCGCACCGCCGCCGACGTCTTCCGGAGGGACGGCTCGCTGGCTCGGGCCGGCCTGACCGCCGCGGATCCCCGCGCGCTGGCCAAGCGCCTGGAAAACGGCGCGTACGTCCGGCACTTCAACCGCGAGCGCCGCGTCGAGCTGTGGAGGATGCCATGATGACGAAGCTCCTGTTCCGGCTTCTGGTCCTGCTGCCGCTGGCGGCCATGGCCGCCGAGCCGGCCGCCGCGGCGTGCCGGATCTGCAGCTTCTACACCACCGACGGGCAGAGGCGGGCCACCTGCGGCGCCACCTCGGCCGGCTCGAAGACGTGCCTGGCGGTGGGAGGCGACTGCATCCAGAGCGTGGACTGCTGCGGCTGCAGCGGCCCCAGGCAGGTCAAGCCCGGCAGTACCTGCCTGAGCCGCGTCCACGTGGACGATTGCCTGGAGGGGCCGCGGCGCCATCACCTCCCGGAGCACGGCGTCTTCGTCCAACGGCCCCAGCAGGCCGGCGGCGTCTAGTTCCGGCGTCTCCGAGCCGTCTCAGGTCAGGGGTTCTGGCCCGTCCTTCCCCTGCGCTGCAAGACGGCCACGGCGGCCGTGGCGAGCAGCAGGACGAGCACGACCATCCCCCAGCCGGAGAGCACGGGGATGCCCGCGGCCGCCTGCTCGATGATGGTGACGGCGCAATCCGCGGTCACGGCGTTGTCCGGATCGTCGACTCCGATGGTCATCAGATAGACCCCCGGCCCCCTGTGCGGCGGTACATGAAGTCCCGTAGTAGGTAGTTAGCGCAAGTCGGGGTCAGGGACCAGAAGGACCAAGGTAGAGCCGGAACGTCTTTGGCCGGAACGTGACAGTGAACTGGTCAAAGAAGCCTGAATAACCGAGAAGTGGGAACTTGATCGAGTTCATTTGCTCCGAGAAAACCACATCGGTTTCCCAGGAATACTGAACGGAAGGAAGCGCAAGCCTTACCTTCGCAACGTGCCCAACAGCGTTCTTGATCCCTACCCCGTGGAACGGCATAGTTGGACAGCTTCTCCAGTCCACTCCGAGCGCATCTGCCCACTGCGTCCCGAACAGGACCATTCCAGCACCAGTATCAAGTAGCGCGCTAGTGGTGAACTCCTTGCCTGGCGCTGTGAGCTTGACAAACAGAAGCGGCAGCCAGCATTCGCGGCGGTCGGGATAGGCAGGGCAAGGATCAACCGGGAGCCTACTGAACGGCAGGGTCTTGTCTATTCTGTGGCGCAAGGCGCAAAGTAGTTTTCTGAGTCCACCTTGGTGATGAATGGACTCTCCGCCCCTTGTGCTAGCGCGGAATCCAAGACTTCCTTGGGGCTATCGCCCACGGCGATGACTTCCTGGGTCTCTAGGCGAACGGCCACCCACCGCCCGTTATATCGCTCCAGAAGGCGGAAGTAGTCCACGGGGATATCGGCAAGCTCAGGCATATGCATCTAGGTTGTAGCACAGAAGATACCCCTCCGGATAGCTCCTTTCAACGCCGAAATCCAGCGCCCGGCCAGTATCAGGCGAGAAGTCATATGTTTTCTTCACGATAGCGGTGCCGGAAGAAGGCTAGGGGCGCGGTTTTTCCACCACCTTCGGCCTAGGCGGTTTTTTTGGCTCCGGCCATCCATCCTTAGGGCGCTGCTTCAGAGCGCCTTCTTGATGGCGTCCTTCCATGCACCGTGCAGGACTAGCCGATCTTCCTTGGGGCCGCGCCTCTTGGCTGGCGGTCAGTGCGCCGGGGAGCGCGCTCAGGATTGCCGTTGAGGCTGACACAGAAGAGCTGGCGCGCCAGAAGTTCGTGGCATCTCTCACTTTCATACCGCCCTCCTGTGGTCGCACCCGATGACCGCCCTCGGCGGCGCCGCGGCTCACGGCATCGGCGTGTTGACCATCGACCGGTTCCTGAACGTCAGGGTGTAGAGGAGGGTCCCGCCGGCGGCGGCGATGCTCTGGTCGACCGCCTTGTAGAAGAGCATCGGAGATGGATCCGCCGGGGTGAGGATGCCGGAGAGCAACGCGCCGGTGAGGCCGCAGAGCAGCAGCCGTGCCATCGTCGGACACCTTCCCCGTCAGGGAGGCCAGGGGGGAGACGGGGAACTTATACGCCGATCGGCATCACGCAGTCAAGCGGCGATTGGATGAGACGAAAACGCCCCCGGAGGCCCGGGCCCCCGGGGGCGTTGGTCGTTCAGGCCTTCAGACGATCGAGCTTACCAGCGCGCGCGCGCCTGGCCGTAGATCCTCCAGGCCGCGTCGTCATGCCCGAACGTCTGCTCGACGGCGTCACCGGGCATGAACCATGCCAGCGCCGTGTCGAACGAGAAGTTGTTCGTCATGGCGTAGGTGTAGAACAGGTCCAGCTCGTTGCCCAGGTCGTCCTCGCACTCGTCCAGGGTGATGCACGGTGTCGGGTCGCTGACCACCACGCCCGTCAGCGGAGACATGTTGAAGTCGGTCTCCTCGGCCGAGGTGAAGTTGAAGAACTTGGCCCCGGCGATGTGCCTGTCGTCCACGTTGATCTTGTAGCCGACGTTGATCGCCTGGATGTTCATGGGAGCGAACAGGTCCGCGTACCCCAGCCTCTCGTGGAAGTCGGTGTAGAGAGGCATGAACGCCTCGCTGTCCTCATCGGCCCCATCCTCGTCGCCCGACGCCAGCAGCGCGCCGCCCCAGATCTTCTGATCGGTCTTGCCGCCGTGCCAGTTGTACCCGAAGGCGCCTTCGATGACGTGCGCCTTCTGATCGAGCGTGTCGCCGCAAGGACCGCCGAAGTTGATGCAGGGCTGGACGTCGCCGAACTGCAACGCGGCTTCGATGTTCCACAGGAAGCCGGTCTCACCCTTCACCGAACGGCCCCAGCGGCCGCCCACGGTGAAGATCTCGGTCTTGTCCTGATCGGAGGTCAGGCCGAAGGTGTTCTGAGTCTGATGGAACACGTATGCCGCGACGTCCTGCTCCTTGTCCTGGCCGATCATCATGTTCCAGTGAACGCCCAGGGTGTCGTCGTCGGCGTTGCTCCCCGGATCGAGGACCCCGCCCGAGCCGAAGAACACGTTGCTCTCGAACGGGCGGAACCAGAACGCATGCAGCCCCATGTTCTCCCAGTCCCACGACGCCATCACGCCGTCATGGCTGATGCCGTTGTAGAAGTCGAGGCTGCTGAAGTGCAGGCCGCGATCGAAGACGATCTCCGTGCGTCCGAAGGTGAGATCGAGGACGCTCTTGCCGACGTCCTTCACCTTCACGTAGCCCTGGTACAGGCTGACGCCCGAGTTGAAGAGCTCGGTCTCGTCGCCGAAGAAGGGATCGACCTCGCCGAAGAAGCCTCCGCCGGCGACACCGGACGCCTGGAACTCGCCGTAGACCCAGATGTCGTTGCCGAGGTCTCCCTTCGCGGCCAGCCTGACCCGGTAGGGGTAGATGTCGAAGGTGTCGTGATCGATGTCACCATCGGTGTCGGCGAAATCGGTCAGGTTCGTCCACGACTCGCCGCGGAACCGCACCTCGCCGTGGATGCTGAACTTGTTGTCGGTGTCCTCGTCGTCCTGGGCCTGCGCCAGAGTCCCGGCACACAGGATCGCCGTGAGACCCAGCATGAACAACCCGAATTTCCTCATCTGTGACGTTCCTCCTCCGTTGAATGCACGTCTTGCGAACGCCCGTCTGTCCTATCGCTGAAGAGGCGGCCTCCGGCCGCCTGGGATGAGTGTCGTGTTGACTCGATGGCTCGAACGAGTGGCGCCGCTCACCTCCTTCTCGTCGTCCAGGCACCGATCCCTGGACCCAGGCGGACCTGTCTATCTATCAAACTCCTGCCCATGGAGGAGCAGGACGGTGACCTATAGAGCCGCCCCCGCGCGAGGAGAGAGAGTCAGCGGAGTGTGGGGGCTAAATCAGGCGCCGGGCTTTGGCGCCTCGTTCCGCGAGGCCAGAGGACGCTCGACTCCCGCATAGGTCGGGATAGAGGCCGCGCGCTTGGTCATTCGTCGATGTAGCCTATGCACCGGGCCGAAAACCCTTGCCCGGCGCGCCCTTTCCAGCCGGTCAATGCAACTGGTTGAAAATAAAGGTTTTCAAACCTCATCCCCTCCCAGAGTCAACCGCAAGGCAACGAGGTTATAACCTCTGGGCTTCGGCCGTGTCAAGACCCATTTACCTGACCGCTCCGGTCAGGTTTGACCGTGAGGGGCATCAGGGAGAGCAGCAGCACCTGCTTCACCCCGGTGGAGAAGGGCTCGATGTCGGCGTACTCCCCCGGCGTGTGGGCGCCGTCTCCGGTGGTGAGGCCGATGGCGATCCCGGGGATGCCGCGGGCCAGCGCCACGTTGTGGTCGGCGCTCCCCCGCGGGGTCAGCTCCACCTCCCGCCATCCCAGGTGCCCAAGGACATCGCGTGCCGATCGCACCAGCACCGAGCTCTCGAACCCCGCGATCCCCGCCCCCTCCATCCGGTGCACCGTCTCGTGCTCGAAGCCCACGCCGATCTCCCGCGCCGTCCGCGCGCCGATGTCGAGCACCTTGCGCTGGAGCTCCTCGAAGGCCGCCGGATCGTTGGCCCTGAGGTCCACCACGAACCAGGCCGAACTTGGCAGGGCGTTGGGGACGTCCCCGCCTCCCAGCATGCCGACGTTCAGCCACGTCTCCTGTGTGGGCGGGGATCGCCTCAAGGGGATGGCGGCGACCCTCTCGATGGCGCGGGCGGCGGCCAGGACGGCGCTGGCCTTCTCGTGGGAGCGCAGCGTGTGCGCACCCTCCCCGGTGAAGACGAGCTTGAGCCAGGCGATCCCGGTGGCGCCGTACGACACCTGCCCCAGATGGCCGTCCAGCGCCACCACCGCTCCCAGCGACGCCGCGTGGTCCTTCACGAAGCTCTCGGCGCCGTGAAGCCCCACCTCCTCGCGCACCGAGGCCACCAGGAACAGATCGGCCGGGGGCGTCAGCGCGTGGAGCTTCATCAGCTCCACGGCGGCCACCATCCCGGCCAGCCCCGACGAGTCGTCCCGCACCCCCGGCCCGGTCAGCCGCCCCGCCTCCCGCCGCACGGTGTGATCGGCGGTGGCGGGGGCGACGGTGTCCATGTGCGCCACCAGCGCGACCTTGGGAAGACCGGGGTCGGCACCCTTCAGGAGCCCGATGACGTTGCCGGCGGCGTCGCGGCGGACCTCGTCGAGTCCCATCTCCCGGAACCTCTTCTCCAGGTAGTCGGCTCGCCTCTGCTCCCCCCCCGAAGGAGCAGGGATCTCGGCGATGCGGATCCATTCCCGGACGTGGCTCTCCAGACGGCGGTCGGCCTCGGCCAGGGCGGCCTTCACCGCCGGCTGAGAGGCGAGGGACCGGGGCCCGAGCGGCTCGGGACGGCCCGCCGGGGAGGCGGCGGCAAGCAGGAGGCAGCAGGCGGCGGCAGCGATCGTGGGGCGCACCATCGGCCCAGGCTACAACGCGGCGCAAGAAATGGACACGCCCGATCAGGGGAAGATTTCACGCTCCACGCCCATTCGCGCGCCACCTTGCGTAGAATGCCTGAAACGGCGCGTCCATCGGCCGATCCCGAGGATCCTTTGCGTCTTTCGGTCAAGATGCCGCTCATCGCCGCGGCCGCCCTGGTCCTGCCGGCCCTGCTGGCCCCCGCCGCCTGGCTGGCCCTGGAGGGACGGACACGGGATCCCCTGGTGAGGGCCGGCTGGGCCGCCGGAGCGGCGGCGGCGGGGCTGGCGGCGGTGCTGGCCGTCGCCGCGATGGCCGGCGGCAGGGCGCAGAGGCGGCTCGCCGTGGCGGAGCGCGAGGCGGGCGACCTCCAGGAGGAGGACACCGAGCGCGCCGCAGCCACCGAGAGCCTCGAGGAGTTCCTCCCTCCCGTCGATCTGGCGGGGCTGTCGAGAGTGGCCCATGCCATCGCCTCCGAGACTCCCGCCACACGCTCCCCCGCCCTCAAGAGGTTCCTGCAGTTCGCCAGGCCCGAGCGGCCCCGCAGGCGCCGGACCGACCTCAACGGCGCCGTCGAGGTCTGCGTGGCGGCGCTGGCGGTGTCCCCGGGCTCCCCGGCCGCACGCCTCTCGTTCGATCCCGACCCGAAGGTGGGGCTGGTCCCCGTCGACCCCGACGCCCTGCACCGGGTGGTGGTCAACCTGGTCCGCAACGCCCGGGAGGCGGCGGGAGACGGCGGCAGCGTGGAGGTCAGGACGCAGCTTCTGGGAGACGACGTGCTGGTGGCGGTGCGCGACGACGGCCCCGGGGTGCCGCACGAGGCGCTGGAGCGGATCTTCCACCCTTTCTACACGACCCGGAAGGGGGCCATGGGGCTGGGGCTGGCCATCTGCCGGCAGATCGCCGAGGCCCACGGCGGGACCATCGGCGCGGTGAACGTGCTCCCGCGGGGTCTGGAGGTGGGGCTGAGGCTTCCGCTTTCGCGCATGCCGCTCTTGTCGGGGGGGCCTGCTGCCGGTAGTGTTCGGCCGACATCATGAAGGCTCTCGTCCTGGCCGCGCCCGCGCTGGTGGCTCTGATAGCCGGTCCTTCTTCGGTGGATCGGTCAGGTACCGTACCGCGCATCGAGCTGCGGTCCGGCACGATCCGCCCGTCGGGCGGTCTGGCCGAGGCGCTGGAGCGGGCCCGCCCCGCGCCCGGGAGCACCGTGCACGCCATCGTGGTGCTGCGCGAGCCCCCCTCCCCGTCCGTCCGGGCCGCCCTGCGCGAGGCCGGCGTCACGCTGACCGCCTACCTGCCGCACATGGCCTGGCGCGCGGCGCTTCGCGCCGGCCTCGATCCGGCCGACCCTCGCCTCTCACCCGTGATCGCCGCCCACGTGCCGGCGCCTGAGGAGAGGGTGGACCCGGCCCTGGCCGCGCGGGCGAGGACCGCCGGGGGGCCTCTCGGCGTCCTGGCGCAGTTCCACGAGGACGTCCCCGAGGCGCGCCGCGAAGCCCTGGTGCGTTGGGCCGGGGGAGAGGTGGTGGGCTCGGCGCCGGCCGCGGCGGCCGTGGCGGCGAGGCTGCCGCGGGCCGCTCTGGAGCGGCTCGCCGGCGCCGGCGAGGTGGCCTGGATGGAGGAAGCGCTCCCCCTCCTGACCGGGGCCAACGACGGCGTGCGCGCGTCTCTGGGGGTCCCGGGGATCTGGAGCGACCCCATCCGAGGCCTGACAGGCGCCGGGATCGACGCCCTGGTCTACGATCAGGGTCAGGTCGACCCCGGACACGACGACTTCGCCGGGAGGCTGGTGTCCGGGGACGCCGCCTCGGTGGCGTCGCACTCCACCCACGTCGCCGGCACCCTGGGAGGCAGCGGCGCGCTGTCGTCGGGACAGTTCGCCGGCGTGGCCCCGGGCGCCCGCCTCATCTCGTACGCGCTGGGAGGGTTCAACGCCGGCATCCTGATGTACTCCAACCCGGGCGACCTGCAGGCCGACTTCACGGCGGCGGTGCAGACTCACGGCGCCGACGTCGCCAACGTGTCTCTCGGCAGCAACGTCCGGATCAACAACTACCCATGCTCCATCGTGGGCGACTACGGCGTCACCGACGCCCTGATCGACGCCATCGCCACGGGGAGCCTGGGGCCGAAGCTCTCCATCGTGGTGGCCGGAGGCAACGAGAGACCGAACCCCGCCTGCGGCCGGATCTACGCCACCACCACGCCTCCGGCCGGCGCGAAGAACGTCCTGTCGGTGGGGGGGATCAACTCCGACGATGATCTGGTGCTGAGCTTCTCGGCGTGGGGGCCGACCGACGACGGACGGATCAAGCCCGACATCGTCGCGCCGGGATGCCAGCAGGGAGGGGACCACACCGTCACGTCCACCCTCCCCGGCGACGCCTACGGCGCCTTCTGCGGCACGTCCATGGCCGCCCCCGCCGTGACCGGGGCGCTGGCGCTGCTCGTGGAGGACTTGCGCGCCCGGTCCCTCCCCGATCCCGAGCCCGCCGTCCTGCGGGCGCTGGCCTATCACGCCGCCGTCGATCTCGATTCGCCCGGACCGGGCTACGAGACGGGATATGGAAAGCTGAACCCGCGAGGGATGTTGGATCTGCTGCGAGGCGGCGCCGTGCGGCAGGCGGAGGTGGGCCACGGGCAGAGCGACGTGATGTCCCTGGTGGTGGCCGACCCCAACGTCCCCTTCCGCGTCACGCTGGCCTGGGACGATCCCCCCGCCGCGGCCGGCGCGGCCGAGGCGCTGGTGAACGACCTCGACCTGCGCGTGCTGGACCCTTCCGGAGCGCGGCGCTTTCCCTGGACCCTCGATCCGGTCTCTCCTTCCACCCCCGCCGTGCAGGCGGCCGAGGACCACGCCAACAACATGGAGCGCGTGGACGCCCCGGGGATGGCGGGCACGTGGCGGGTGGAAGTGTCGGGGAGCCGCGTGGCCGGCGCCTCGCCGCAGCGCTACGCCCTGGTCATCGGGTCCGGATCGGACCCCGGCCCCGGAGCGCCGGCCCTGTCGCTCGATCGCGCCGTCTACCGCTGCCAGGACGCCGTGGCCGTCGTTCTGGAGGCGCCCGATCTGGCCGGATCGGGATCGGCCGAGGCGGCGGCCTCGACCGGGAGCGACCCGGCCGGCGTGCCCCTGACCCTGACCGAGGCCGCCGCGGGGATCTTCACGGCCACGCTGGCGCTGGGGACGGAGCTGGCGGCTTCCCACGGCGACACCCTGGAGGTGACCTCCGCCGCCGCCGCTCCGGCGCGGGCCGGGGTGGACTGCGTGGCCCCGGTGCTGAGCGGGGCGCTGGTCACCGCCTTGACCTCCCGCTCGGCGCGGGTGGTGTGGACCACCGACGAGCCGGCGGACACCCGCGTCGACGGCGCGGTGCGCTCGTTCGGCGCCCGCTTGCAGCACTCCGCGGCGCTGGACGGGCTGGCCCCCTGCTCGGCCTACGCGCCGTCGGCCGCCTCGGCCGACCAGGCCGGCAACCTGGGGACGCTCCCCCCGCTCCCCTTCGAGACGCTGGGAGAGATGGTGCGCTTCGTGGATCACTTCGAGAGCGGGGCGCCGGGATGGCAGAACCCGGACAAGGGGGGCGGCGGCAACGTCATCCAATGGCTGCTCACCAGCACGGCGTTCGCCAGCCCGGTGCGCTCCTGGACCGACTCGGCCGGCGGCAACTACAGGGACAACAGCGACAACGTCCTGATCTCTCCCCCGCTCGACCTGCGCTTCGGGCGCAACGTTCTGCTCACCTTCAAGCACCGCTACGCCATCGAAGAGGGCTTCGACGCCGGGAGGATCGAGTACAGCCTGGATGGCTCGACCTGGTCCGATCCGGTGGCGTCGTTCTCGGGGATCGCGTCGTCCTTCGTGGAGGCCTCCGTGCCGCTGCCTCCGGCGGTGGACAACCAGCCCCAGGTGCGCCTGCGCTTCCGCCTGCTCACCGACAACTCGCTGGCCTTCGACGGCTGGTACGTGGACGACGTCGCGGTGCTGGCCCGGGCGGACTGCAGCGAGGTGGAGGGGCTCGACGTGGTGACCGCCCCGGGGGGAGCGCCGCGCCTGATCTGGGCCGACTCTCCGGGCGCCTCGGCGTACGAGGTCTTCAGGGGGGAGCTTCCCATGACCGGCGTGTACGGCCAGTGCCTGGCCGCCGGCGTGGAGGCGTCCCCCTACGACGACCTGTCGGCCGATCCCTCCTTGTCGCACTTCTACCTGGTGGCGGGGGTGGGTGGGGCCGGGCGGGGGACCCTCGGGATCCGGAGCGACGGAACGGAGCGGACGGCGCCGGTCTGTCCCTGAAGGATCAGGGGACGATCGCCTGGTACATCTCCTCCAGGCGCCCGACCCAGGCTTCCAGCGGGAGTGCGACGTTGGCGCGGCCGAAGCGGATCCCCCCGACGTCTCCCACGGCGAAGTAGGTGACGCTCCCCTGCGTCCACATCCATGCCCGGAACTTGTGCATCCGGGTGGGCGGGACGGCGCGCCCGTAGGGGCCGGGCCGCATGGCGCCGTCCATGAACCAGACGTCGTTGCTGACGTTGCCCTGGGTCAGCACGATGTCCACCGATCTCTCGCGGAAGTGATCCTCCACTTTCTGCTTGAGGACCTCGTAGCTCATCGGGAAGTCGTACTTGGGCCCCCAGGAGACGAACAGCCGCCGCATGGCGTCCGCCTCCAGGACCAGAAGCTGCCCCCGCTCGCGGGAGTTGGGCGGCGTCTCGCGCCCCCATTCCGAGCCGCCGAAGACACTCTGCGGACGGTAGCCGGGCACGGGCACCCAGTTGGTGGCGTGCTCCAGGGCGATCTCCGCGGGCACGTCGGCGTGGGGGACGCCCAGGTGCCCGAAGGACTCGGCCGCGGCCCCCTGGTGGCACTTGATGGTGAGGACCATGTCGCGCTGCAGCTCGAAGAGCCTCTCGGGAGCACCGGCGTTGAGGTGGAGATTGGCGTCGGCCACGAAAAGGCGGCTGGACTCCGGGCAGGCCCAGACCACGTAGCGCGAGCGGATCTGGCCGTGGGATCGGATCGTCTCGAAGGCGAGTCCCTGGTGCGCCGGAAGCGCGATCGGGGTGCCCTTCAGAGGCTCGTCGAGCGCGATGTCGACCCACAGCGCGGCCACCACCTTGGCCGCCTCGGAGGCGCCGAGTGATCGGCCGGCTGTCTCCTTGAGCGGGAACCAGTGCACGTAGAAGAGCGGCCAGACGGCCCGCTCCACCACCAGGCTCCCCCTGGAGCCGTCCCCGGTGGATTCGGCCACAGCCCATCCGGGGGCGCTCCGCTCGAGCCGGTCGAGGTCCACGCGGGGAGCCCGTGCGGGGTCCGGTGGAGGAGGCTGCGGCGAGGGCCGGGGGGAAGCCGCGGCGACGGCCGCGATGGCCAGCGCCGTCAACAGGGTGAAGCTGGCCGGACAGGCCTTCACGGGTCCCCCCTCCGGGCCGCACTATAGCAGCGCCGGCCGGGGATCGCAGCCCGGGCCGTGGACTCCGGCGGAGCAGACCGCTCAGTACAGGTGCCGGCCTCCGTCGGCACGGATGCACTCTCCGGTCACGAAATCGGTCTCCACCAGGAAGAGCACCGCCTTGGCCATCTCCTCCGCTCCGCCCCACCGGCGCAGGGGGGTGGCGGCGACCACGCGGGCGTTCTCCTCGGGGGTCAGATCGGGGGGCGGGACGATGGGGCCCGGGGCGACGGCGTTCACCAGGATGTCGGGGGCCAGCTCGAGAGCCAGGCTCTCGGTGAGGGAGACCACCGCCCCCTTGCCGACGTAATACGGCAGGTAGCCGGTGTAGCGGGGCCTGCCGCTCGCCGGGAGCCAGTCGGCGAAGTTCACGATCCTCCCCGCTCCTTCCTTTCTGAGGTGTGGCGCGGCCGCCAGGCTGAACAGGTAGGCTCCGCGCGCGTTGGAGTCGATCGCCTCCTGCCACGCGGCCCCGTCGAGACTCTCCAGAGGCGCGCGCACGTAGGTCGAGGCCATGTTGACCAGGATGTCGAGCCTCCTGAAAGCGGACACCGCGCCTTGCACCGCGCGCGCCACGTCGGCCTCGTCCCGCGCGTCGGCCTGGAAGGCCTGCGCCGGCACGCCCGCCCGGCGGGCCTCCTCCACCGAGCGCTCCGCGGCCTCCCGCGAGCCCCGCCAGGTCACGGCCACGGCGCAGCCTCGGGCGGCCAGCGCCCGGACCACCGCAGCGCCCACCCGCGCCCCGCCGTTGATCAGAGCCGCCTTCCCCTTGGGGTCCATTCGTCCTCGCCTCCTTGGCGCCAGCGCGGATCCTACCACCCCGCCGCCGCGGCGGCCCGTTGGCGGCTCCGGGGCCGCCCGTCTACGATCCGTGGCATGGGGCTGCGCGACGGCAGGGACAAGGTCGGCTACGCCGTGGTGGGCGAGGGGTACATCGCGCAGGCGGCGGTGCTGCCGGCGTTCGCTCACGCCCGCCGGAACTCCCGCCTGGCGGCGCTGGTGTCGGGGGATCGGGAGAAGCTGCGGACTTTGGGGCGCCGGTACGGCGTGACGCGGCTCTATTCCTACGACGAGTACGACGAGTGCCTGGCCGGCGGGGAGGTGGACGCCGTGTACATCGCCCTGCCCAACGACATGCACCGCGAGTACTCGGTCCGGGCGGCCCACGCCGGCATCCACGTCCTGTGCGAGAAGCCGATGGCGGTGACCGAACAGGACTGCCTGGCCATGATCGAGGCCGCCGAGCGCAACCGCGTGAAGCTGATGGTGGCCTACCGGCTGCACTTCGATCCCGCGAACCTGGCCGCGGTGGAAGCGGCGCAGTCGGGCCGGCTGGGCGACCTGCGCTTGTTCACCTCCACGTTCACCATGCAGGTGGAGGAGGGGAACATCCGCCTGCTGCGGGCCCGGGGCGGGGGCACCCTCTACGACATCGGGATCTACTGCATCAACGCCGCACGGTATCTCTTCCAGGACGAGCCGGTGGAGGCTCTCGCCCGCACCGTGGCCGGCGCCGAGGGGCGGTTCCGCGAGGTGGAGGAGGCGGCCAGCGCGATCCTCAGGTTCCCGGGCGGCCGGGTGGCGTCGTTCACGTGCAGCTTCGGATCGTCGGATGTCTCCGCCTACCGGCTCTGCGGGACCAAAGGGGACCTGCTGGCGGAGCCGGCCTACGAGTACGCCGAGGACCTCGTCCTGCGCATCCGCGCGGGAGGCCGGACGAGGCGCCGCACGTTTGCCAGGCATGACCAGTTCGCCCCTGAGCTGCTGCATCTCTCCGACTGCATCCTGAAAGGGACGGAGCCCGAGCCGTCGGGCAGGGAGGGGCTGGTGGACGTCCAGATCATCGAGGCACTCTACCGCTCGGCCCGCGAGGGACGTCCCGTGCCGCTGACCCTCCCTTCCCGCGGGAGGCGTCCCGGGCCGGGCCAGGCGATCTCGCGGCCCCCCGTGGAGAAGCCTCGCATGGTCAAGGCCAAGAGCCCGTCGGGCAGGGAGTAGCGCGGCGCGGCAGGTTACAATGCCGCCCTTGCCTGGAGGGGCCCGTGGCCGGCGTGGTCCAGTTCGGACTGGCTTGTTTCTTCGCCATCTTCCCCATCGTGAACCCCTTCTCCGCGGCCGCGCTGCTGGTGGCGCTGACCCCGGGGGACACGCAGCGGCGTCGCGTGGAGCAGGCGCGCCGGGCGGTGTCGTTCATGACCGGGATCCTCCTGGTCAGCTTCTTCGCGGGGACGGCCATCCTGAGCTTCTTCTCCATCAGCGGCCCGGCCCTGGTGATCGCCGCCGGGGTGCTGGTCTGCCGCAGCGGCTGGCGGGCGATCACCGGGGCGGACCGGCTCACGCCGGCGCAGCGCGAGGAGGGGGTGGCCAAGGTGGACATCTCCCTCACGCCGCTGGGCATGCCGATGCTGGCCGGCCCGGGCACCATCTCGGTGGTCATAGGCCTGTCGGCCGACAGCCCGGGGGTGTGGCGCTCGGCCGCGGCCGTGGCGGCCATGGTGGCGGTGGCCGCCGCGTCGTACCTGGTCCTGGCGGCGGCGCCCCTGGTGGTCCGCTGGCTGGGCGAGACCGGCCAGGCGGCCGTCTCCAAGGTGATGGGGCTGATCATCCTGTGCGTGGGGATCCAGTTCCTGCTCAACGGGCTGTCCGCCGTGGCGCCCCGCTTCTTCCAGGCTGCGCCGGCGGCGATCCCATGACGGCCGGCTGCCTCTTCTGCGGCATCGCCGGCGGCGCGCTCGCCGCCCACGTGGTGCACGACGACGGCAGGACGCTGGCCTTCCTCGATCACCGGCCGCTGTTCCCCGGTCACGTCCTGGTGATCCCGCGGGAGCATCACCGGACGCTCCCGGATCTTCCCGATGCCCTGCTGGCCCCCTTCCTTTCGTCGGTGCGCCTGGTGGCGGCGGCGCTGCCGGCGGCGATGGAGGCCGAGGGGACGTTCGTGGCCATGAACAACCGCGTCAGCCAGAGCGTGCCCCACCTGCACGCCCACGTCGTGCCGCGGCGGAGCAAGGACGGGCTGCGCGGCTTCTTCTGGCCGCGCCGTCCCTACCGCGACGACGCCGCCATGCGGGAGGTCGCCGAGAGGGTGCGCTCGGCGATCGCCGGAGGCCGTCCGTGAGCCGCGTGCGGGACGTCTTCGACGACTGGGCGCGGTCGGGCCGCGCCGAAGGGATGGAGCGCGGCCACGCGCCGGCGGCGCGGGCGGCGTTCGAGCGGCTCGGCCTGACGGCGACGTCGCGCTACCTCGACATCGGCTGCGGCAACGGCTACACGGTCCGATGGGCCGCCGCCGCGGCGCCTCGGGGACTGGCCGTGGGGGTGGACCTCTCCGAAGCGATGATCGAGCGCGCGAGCGCCCTGTCGGAGGGGATCCCCAACGTCCGGTTCGCCGCGGGGGACTTCTTGACCGTGACCCCTCCCGGCGCCCCGTTCGACGCCGTCTTCTCCATGGAGGTCCTCTACTATCTACCCGGCTTGCAGGCGGGGCTGGAAAGAGTGCGCGGCCTCCTGGTGCCGGGTGGGCTGTTCGCCTGCGTCGTGGACTACTACACCGAGAACCCCGCCAGCCATTCCTGGCCGGACGACCTGGGGGTGCCGATGACCCTCCTGAGCGCCGAGGGGTGGGCGGCGGCCTTCCGCCGTGCCGGCCTGGACCTGGTGTCCCAGGAGAGGCTCCGCCACCCGGCCGGCGAGGGGGTGGCCGCCTGGAAACTCGCCGAAGGGTCTCTGTTCACCCTGGGGAGGCGCCCGCGCCGGGCAGCCGGTCCTGCAGGAGCGACGTGATCGGGATCCGAAGCTCCAGCAGCGGGCGGCTCCCCGGCGGTACACTCGCCGGCCATGCGGGGATGGGGAAGGATGGCGGCCGCGGGGACGAAGCCCGGGAGCGATGCCGGGCCGCCTCCCGCCGGCTCGGCGACGCCTGCCCGGCTGCAGATCATGGCGGCCGCGGCCCTGTTCTCCACCGGCGGCGCCGCCATCAAGGCCACGTCGCTGACCGGCCCTCAGATGGCGTGCGCCCGGTCGGCTGTGGCGGGTCTGGCGGTGGCCCTGCTGATGCCCGAGGCGCGGCGAGGCTGGTCGCGCGGCACCGTGGGGGTGGGCGCGGCCTACGCCGCCACCATGATCCTGTTCGTCTGGTCCAACAAGCTGACCACGGCGGCCAGCAGCATCTTCCTGCAGTCCACGGCCCCCCTGTTCATCCTGATGCTCGGCCCATGGCTGCTGCGCGAGCCGGTGCGCCGGGCCGACCTCCTGCTGACCGCGGCGCTGGCCGTGGCCATGGTCCTTCTCTTCGCGGGGATGGAGCCGCCCCAGAGGAGCGCGCCCGATCCCGCCGCGGGCAACCTGATGGCCCTGGCCAGCGGCGCCTGCTACGCCGTCACCGTGATCGGCATGCGCTGGACGGCGCGGCGGGAGATGGACGGGTCCGCTCCGCCCGGCTCCTCGGCCGCGGTGGTGCTGTCGGGCAACGTCCTCGCCGCTGCCGCCTGCCTTCCCGCCGCCTGGCCGATGGATGGAGCGGGCGCGGCCGACGGCCTCGTGGTGGTCTACCTGGGGGTCTTCCAGATCGCGCTGGCCTACGTGCTTCTGACCCGCGGGATGCGCTCGGTCCCGGCGCTGGAAGCCTCGCTCCTGCTGCTGGTGGAGCCGGTGCTGAACCCTGTCTGGGCCTGGCTGGCCCAGGGAGAGATCCCCGGCCCCTGGACGATCGCCGGCGGCGCGATCATCCTGGCCGCCACCACCCTGCGCACCTGGAGCGACGCGCGCCGGACGTGAGCCGGACCGGAACAGGGACTCAGCGCGCGATGTGCGCGGGATCCATCACCGTGAGCAGCCTCTCCAGCCAGAGGTTGGTGAGGCGCTCCAACGTGGTGTTCTGCTTGAGGCGCTGGTTGAGGTAGGCCCAGTCCACCCGGTCGGCGGGCTGGTCCTGGTTGAAGCAGCTGAAGACGACGGACGCCTCGCCGGTGACCGGGTCGATATGGCGCTGCAGGCACTGGGCGCAGACCTCCTTCATCATGCACTGCATCGGCGAGTTGATGCTGGCCACGGCCGCGTGGCCGGGCTTGAGGAACGGCTCCAGCACTCCGTGGCGGGCCCGGGTGACCGCGGCCATCATCACGTCCGATCCGATCACGATCATCCGATCGCACGCGTCGAGGCGGATGGCGGCGTCTCCCAGCGCTCCCTTGGCGTAGGCCAGCATGGCCTGCACGATGTTGCCCACCATGGTCCTGTCCTGGGGGCGGCGGGTGGGGATCGGCTCTCCCTGGTCCACGGAGTAGACCACCACGTCGGTGCTGGACTCGATCTCCTCGCGCTTGAAGAAGTCGCCCGGCTTCTTGTATCCGGCGAAGTAGATGACCCGGCAGCCGGCCTCCTTCATCCCCTTGGCGATGGAGAAGAGGACGGCGTTGCCCAGGCCGCCTCCCACCAGGGCCACGGTCTCGCCGGGGACGATCTCGGTGGGGGCTCCCGTCGGGCCCATGACCAGGACCGGCTCGCCCGGCTTCAGGCGCTTGCACAGCCGCGAGCTGGCGCCCAGCTCCAGCGCGATGAGCGACAGGAGCCCCTGCTCGCGGTCCACCCAGGCGCCGGTCAGCGCGATCGGCTCGATGAGCAGCGGCGTCTGCTCCACCACCGGCGCGTGCGCCTCGAAGTTCTGGAGGCGATAGAACTGCCCGGGATGGAAGTTGCGGGCCTGCCGCGGCGCGCGCACCACCACCTCGATGATGGTGGGGGTGAGACGGTTGACCTCCTTGACCACGCACCGCAGCTCGTCGTCCATGGTCTTCCAGAGCCGCTCCAGGCGCTTCTCGCGCTCGGGCAGCTCGCCGCCGGGCATGGCCCGGACCGCCTGCTCGAACAGCTCCGCGATGCGGGGGGCGCCGTCCTTGGCCGAGGCCATCGCCTTCACCACGTTGCCCGCGTACTGGGGGTGGTTGTCGCCGAAGAACGACACCAGCCGTCCGTCCTTGCGGTAGCTGGTGAAGAACCCGGTCTCCCCCCGGCCCGCGGGGACCGGCGTCGCGCCCTCCGGAGTCATCGCCGCGCGGTGGGGAAGGAAGAACCGTCCCTTGTCGTCGCGCTGGAACGTGCCGGGGTGCTCCTTCTCGTAGATCACGTTGGGGCTGGTGCCCGCCGCCACCATGCAGGCCCTGGCCGGAAGCGTCACCAGGGCGCCGGGGGCGTCCTCCGGGAGGTCGAGGCGGCGGAAGATCATCCCGCTGAGGTGGCCGTGCCCGTCGGCCAGCGCCTCCACCGGCTCCATGCTCTCGGCGAAGCCGATGCCTTCCTCCAGGGCCTTGATGATCTCCTCGTGGTTGAGCCGGTAGGCCGGGGAGTCCTTCATCCCCTTGCGGTAGCAGATGGTCACGCCGCCCCACTGCTGGACCAGGCGGGCCAGGTCGGGCCTCTCGCCGGCCGCCTTGGCACGCTCGCGCTCCTCCCTCACCGCCCGTCCGTGCGCCAGCAGCTCGTCGAGGATCTCGATCTCCTCGGGGCGGAAGTCGAACCGCACCGCGGCCTCGCCGTGCTTGGCGGCGAGCGTCTCGTAGCGCAGCAGGATCTTCTCCACCTGCACCGGGTAGTACGCCATCAGCTCGGTGGCCGTGTCGATGGCGGTGAGGCCGCCTCCGATGACCACGGCCGGAAGGCGCACTTGCAGGTTGGCCAGGGCGTTCCTCTTGAAGGCGCCGGTGAGCTGCAGCGCCATCAGGAAGTCGCTGGCCTTGCGGATGCCGCGCACCAGGTTGTTCTTCATGTCGATGACGGTGGGGCGTCCCGCCCCGGCGGCGATGGCGATGTGGTCGAACCCCAGCTCCCAGGCCTCGTCCACGGTGATCGTGCCGCCGAAGCGGATGCCGCCGTAGAAGCGCACCTTGCGCCGGCGGGCCAGGTTGAGGTGCAGGACGGCCAGGAAGTTCTTGTCCCACCGCACGGTGATGCCGTACTCCGACACCCCCCCGAAACCGGCCAGGGGACGGTCGTCCAGCTCGCGGTAGAGCGCGCGCACGTCCCGGATGGGCCTGGGCGGCAGCCCGTCGGCGCCGGTGAGATCGTCGGGGAGCGGCTCGATCTTCAGCCCGTCGATCCCGGCCACGGCGAAGCCTTCGTTGGCCAGGTGGTGCGCCAGGGTGTAGCCGGCGGGCCCCAGTCCCACCACCAGGACGTTGAACCCGTTGTACGGCAGCGCGTGGGGCCGCCGGACGTTGAGCGGGTTCCACCGCGTCAGCAGGCTGTAGATCTCGAAGCCGTAGGGAAGCTCCAGCACCTCGGTCAGGATGCCGGTCTCGATCTGCGGGATGTTGACCGGGTCCTGCTTCTGGTAGATGCACGCCTTCATGCAGTCGTTGCAGATGCGGTGGCCGGTGCCCGGAGCCATGGGGTTGTCCACGGCGATCAGGGCGAGGGCTCCCACGACCTCTCCCTGGCCGCGCACGAAATGGGCCTCGGAGATCTTCTCGTCGAGAGGGCAGCCGGTGAGCGGGATGCCCAGCGGGTTGCGCCGATGGCGTCCGCCCTCCGATCCGGCGGGGGCGGCGAACCCCTTGGAGCAGGAGTCCTTGTCCCGCTCGTGGCAGTAGATGCAGTAGTCCACCTCGGTCAGGATCTCCCGCCGGCTCATGCGGTGATCGGTGAGCTTGAAGCCGTCGCGGCGGCGGCGGTGCTCCACGGGACCCATGGCCAGGTTGGGCAGGCTGCCCGACGGGCGGATGACCTGCACCAGCCGATCGTGCTGCACCGGCCTGGGGATCCGCAGGCTGGCCCACGCGTGGTAGCGCGACGAGGGGCCGCGCTCGGCGTCTCCCAGCAACGCCGCGGTGTAGCGCTCGGCCGCCTCCAGCTGCGACCGCACTCCGGCCAGCGCGGCGGCGCTCCCTTCGCCCGCCGCCGCCAGCGCGGCCTCGCGGCGCGCCAGGGCCATCACGTGCGAGGCGAGGGCTTTCTCCGGGTCGGGGGCCGCGCTGATGCCGGCCAGCTCCTCGGGCCAGGCGACCCCGGCCCCACCCAGGGCCGGGTACGGAGCGCCGGAGCGCCCGTACTTCCTTCCCACACGCCGCTGCACGAAGTCGCGGCGGAAGGCCAGCACCGGATCCTCCGATGCGGTCCGCTCGGCGGCGCGGGCCATCTCCGCCTCCACCCCGAACAGCCGGCCCACGAAGCGCCCGACCCACGGGGCGGCCTGCACCAGGATGGCCGACACCTCGGTGGCGGACATCGCCGCGTGACCGGCGCGGTAGCGCTCCAGCGCGCGGAAGGCGTCCGGATCGCCCGACCTCATGAAGTGATCGAAGGCGGCGGTCAGATCGGGGAGTCGCCGGACGTCGTGGAGATCGCGGAAGCGGAACCCCTCGATCCCCAGTGCGACGTCCCGGTCCGCGGGCGCTCCGGCAGGAGCCGGAGTGCGGCGACTGGTCAGCGACTCGGGGTTCAACGGACGCTCCGGCGGGGACACGCTGAGGACATGGGAGGACCCAATATACAGACTCCCGGACCGATTTGCGACAGACGGGCCGGCGGCCGGATCACGGGTAATGGCCCGCCGGGCCGGGCATTCCGTCCCGGCCGATCTCGACCACCAGGTAGAACTCGGCCCCCGGGCCGGGAGCCAGGGTGAACGAGGGGATCTCGCTGGTGCCGATGAGAGCGAAGGGAGGATCGTCCGGGAAGCTTCCCGGGAGCTGCGCCGGGTGGTGCGTGAAGGAGCGGTAGACGGCGTAGCGGGGGCGTCCCGGACGGTCCTCCAGGCAGGGATCCGAGGAAGGGTCCCAGGTGAGGGTCACCTCCCCTCCCGAGACCGGCGAGAGAGCCAGGTTGGCGGGCACCGTCAGCGTCGCGCAGGTGTAACGCGCCGTCCACACGCCTCCGGACTCCGGGGTGGCCACGGCGTGGGTGGCGGCGCCTCCGTCGGACCAGGACTCGAACGAGAGGGTCCTGCCCTGCGCCGCCTGGGTGAGCGGCGCGCCGAGGGTCCTCTGCCAGCCGGCGATCGACTCCTGCTTGTGCGGCAGGTCGCGCGGGATCCCGTCCAGCAGAAGGGCGAGTCCGGGCAGCGGAGGATCCGCTTCCAGGGTCATCACGGAGACGCGCGGGCGCAGCCACACGCTGGCCGTCCCCTTGAGCCGGGCCTGGGGGCCCAGAGGGGCGCCCGAGTCGGCCGCCTCCAGGATCACCTCGTAGGCCTGGTTGGGGTCCCCCTCCCCTCCCGCCGGTATGGTGAAGCTCCCGGAGGCCAGGCCGCTCATCGGCCCCAGGAAGGGATGGATGTGATCGCCATGATGGAAGATGACGCGCCACGACAGCGACGAGGCGGCCATCGTCCCGTCCTCGGGATCGACCCCCTCCCCGCCGAAGAGGATCGTCTGCCCCGCCGCGTAGCTCCCCCCCTCCGGCGGCGCGTTGATGAAGGCGGACGGGGCGCTGTTGCCCACCACGATGGTCATGGGCGCGGAGACGTCGAGGGAGTTGGGGGCCTGGCGGCGATCGTTCACACTGACCGTCGCCTCGTACAGTCCCGGGGCGGTGTAGACGTGCGAGGTGATCGCCTGCGGGGAGAAGCCGCCGTCTCCGAAGCGCCAGGTGTAGGCCAGCCCGTCGCCGTCCGGGTCGGTGGACGCCGAGGCGTCGGCGAAGACCTCCAGAGGAGGCATGCCGCTGCGGGGGGAGAGGCCGCCGCGCGCCGAGGGCTGCCCGTTGTCCCCTCCCACGGCGCAGATCCGGCGCACCTCGCTCGACAGGATGGCCGCGTAGTAGAGGCAGCCATCCGGCCCCACCTCCAGGTCGACCGGGCCCGGGACGTTGGTGGCGAACATCTCGATCTGCTCCAGCGATCCGCTCGGGCCGAGCCGCGCGCTGCGGATCCAGCGCCGGGCGTAGTCGGCGAAGAAGTAGCCGCCACGGAAGACCTCGGGGAAGGCCTGGGCGTGGTAAAAGGGCCCCCCCACCACCGCCCCCCCGCTGATGGGCGGGGTCAGGTTCTGATGGTGGTAGGACAGGATGGGGAAGGTGTAGCTGGAGACGGGAGCCGGCGGGCACGGCAGCCAGACCGCCGGCCCCTCGTAGCAGGGCCAGCCGTAGTTGGCTCCCGGCACGCCCAGGCCGATCTCCTCCCAGGACGACTCCCCCACGTCGGTCAGCATCACCGTCCCGGTGACCGGATCCACCGAGAAGCGGAAGGGGTTGCGGAAGCCCCTGGCCCACACCGCGGGGTGCGCCCCCGGCACGCCCACGAAGGGGTTGTCGGCGGGGATGCCGCCGTCGCGCGCGATGCGCAGCATCTTCCCCCGCAGGTCGGCCAGGTCCTGGGAGACGAGCTCGAACTGCGAGTTGACGGCATTGTCCCCCATGGAGACGAGCAGCGTGCCGTCGGGCAGGAAGCGGATGGTTCCCCCGTTGTGGAGCTCGGAGGTCTCCAGCAGCGCCGGCCCCTCCAGCAGGACGACCTCGTTCTCCAGGGTGGAGCCGTTCTGCTCGAAGCGCGAGACGACGTTCAGCGAGAACGGCGCGCCCCCCTGGGGAGGGCAGCCCAGCGCGTCGTCGCGCCGCCGCGTGGAGAAGACGTAGACGAACCGGTTCGAGGCGAAGTCGGGATCGAAGACCAGATCGAGCAGCCCCCGCTCGCCCCGCGAGTCGATGCACGGCAGGGACACGGCGTTGATGACGAGCCCCTGGGACGAGCGGATCCGGATGCGCGCGGTCCCCGCGGCCGATCCGTCTCCCTTCTCCGTGATCCAGGCGTCGCCGGTGACGGGATGGAAGGCGACGCTGGTGGGGGCGGAGACCCCTTCCTCGCCGGGGGCGGCGAAGGCCTCGTCCAGGAACCCGGGCGGGGGGGTCGCCGCGGGCGACGGGGACGGGGAAGCCAGGAGGGCGGCGAGGGCGAAGGCCGGGATCCAGCGCAAGGACGTGAGCATGCTCGAAGGCTCTGCCATGGTGACGGAATTTGCTGATTCTACAGCACCAGAGCGTCTGGCGGGTGCCCCGGCGCTGTGTTAGAGTCGGGCGCCATGCGGTCGCGCCGGGCGCCGCTCCTTCCGACAATTGCGGCCATCGTCGTTCTGCTGGGCGGCCCGTCCGTTCCTGCCGCCGATTTCCACGTCGACTGCGCCGCCGCGGGCCCCGCCGAGGACGGCTCCGCGGCACGTCCCTTCAAGACCATCGCCGCCGCGCTGGTCAACTCCACGTCCGGCGACCGGATCCTGGTGGCCGGCCATCCCGCCGCCACCTGCGTCTACCGCGAGAACATCCAGGTGAACACCGGCGAGCAGCTGATCGGCGTGCCCGGCTCCGGCGGCGCGCGGCCGATCATCGACGGCGGGGGACGGGGGATAGCGGTCATCCTCTCGGGCGGCGCCGACCCCAACACCTTGATCACCGGATTCGTGGTGACCAACGGGCGGGCGCTGGGCGGGGCCGGGATCAGCGCGATCGGCAGCCCCACCATCCGTGACAACGTCATCAGCGGCAACCAGGCGCTGGGGACGCTCGACATCACCGGCGGGGCGCGCGGCGGCGGCCTCAGCGTGGGGGGCGAGGCCCTGGTCGAAGGCAACTACATCTTCGGCAACACCGCGGTCAGCGGGCGGGGCGGCGGCATCGCCGTCCTGGGAGGATCGCCGACCATCACCCGCAACGAGATCGTCGGCAACAGGGCGCTGGCGGCCGCCGACGGCTTCTATGGATACGGGGGGGGGATCTCCGTCTTCGCCAGCGCCTCCAACCCGGTCATCACCAGCAACGTGATCCGGGGCAACCGCGCCGATCAGTCGGGCGGCGGCATGGATGTCTACCGCAACGGCGCCATCATCGCCGGCAACACCATCCTGGAGAACGTGGCGGGGCTCGCCGGCCGGCCCATCGGACACGGGGCGGGAGTCCTCGTCCTGGGATCGTCCTCGGACGGGACGCGCACCCACTTGCTCAACAACCTGATCCTCCGCAACAGCGGATCCTTCGGCGGCGGACTGCAAGTGCTGGGCGCCTCGCCCGTCCTGAGGTCCAACAACATCCACGGCAACGCGCCGTCGGACGTGCAGGGCATCGCCAGCCCCTTCGGCTCGGGCGGCAACGTCTCCACCGATCCGAACCTCCCTCTGGGCACGCTGGTGCCCGGGCCCGGCTTCGCCCACATCGACACCGGACACAACGGCCTGTTCTGTCTCGACGACGAGAACGACACGAGCTGCCCCTCTGCGCCCGGCGATCGGATCGTGCGCAGCGTCTCCCTCGGAGACAACGACTTCTCCGGCCTCCCCCGGACGCTCGACGGCGACGCCGACGGCACCGGGCGATCCGACGCGGGGGCCGCCGAGTTCATGGCCGGAACCGAGGACGACCTCGACGCCGACGGCGTGGCCGACGCAGGCGACAACTGCCCGCTGGTCCACAACCCGGCGCAGGCCGACGCCGACGGCGACCTGGCGGGGGACCTCTGCGACCTCTGCCCCTCGGTGTACAACCCGGACCAGGAGGACGCCGATCTCGACACCTCCGGCGACGCCTGCGACGTGGACCTGGACAACGACGCGGTGAGGGAGGACGGCGACGGCAGCGGCACCGCCGGGGACGGTCCCTGCATCGCCGGGGACAGGACTCAGTGCGACGACAACTGCCCTCTGGACACCAACGCCTCGCAGTCCGACTCCGACCGTGACGGGATCGGCGACGTGTGCGACCTGTGCGGGTCGGTCTACAACCCAGCCATCCCGCAGTCCGACCTGGACGCCGACTTCCTGGGAGACGCGTGCGACAACTGCCCCTCGCTCCCCAACGGCAACTGTCTGGGGCCGGTGGAGACGTGCGACGTCGACCAGGACGGGACGATCGAGGGCCTGGAGTTCAGCCTCGGCTTCCAGGTGGACACCGACGACGACGGCATCGGCGACCTCTGCGATCCGGAAGTGGACGGCGACGGCATCGAGTGCCCGGCCCGCGATCCGAACGATCTGGCCCGCTGCCTCAACCCCTGCACCGGCGGGGCCGTGACCGGGTGCGGCGACAACTGCCTCGCGGCCGCCAACGCCGATCAGGCCGACGCCGACGGCGACGGCGTGGGGGACGCCTGCGATGTCTGCGACAACGTCCCCGATCCCTCCCAGGCGGACACCGACGGCGACGGCATGGGGGACGCCTGCGACGCCAACGCGGACAACGACGCGGCCGTCGATTCGGGCCATCCCGACGCCTGTCCCGGCCCCGACCCCAACGCTCCGGCCTCCGGCTGCAACGACAACTGTCCGCTGATCTTCAACTCCCCGCAGACGGACACCGACGATGACGGCATCGGCGATGCCTGCGACGAGGAGGTGGACAACGACGGGATCCCGGCCGACGGCGACGGCTCCGGCAGCACCACGGACAACCGGTGCTCGGTGCCGGCCGATCCGGACGTGTCGGGCTGCGACGACAACTGCCCCCTGCACGCCGACCCCTCGCAGGTGGACGCGGACGGCGACCTGGTGGGGGACGCCTGCGACAACTGCGTGGCGATCCCCAACACCTTCCAGGACGATCGCGACCGCGACGGGCTGGGCGACGCCTGCGATCCCGACGCCGACGGCGACGGGGTGGTTCCGCCGCTCGACAACTGCGAGAGCCTCTACAACATGGATCAGGCCGACCCGGACGGAGACGGCGTGGGGAGCGTCTGCGACAACTGTCCGTCGGTGTACAACCCAGGGCAGGAGGAGAGCGACGGCGACTTCGTGGGGGACGCCTGCGACACCGACGACGACGGCGACACGGTGCCCGATTCCCGAGACAACTGCCCCACCCTCCCCAACCCCAGGCAGGAGGACCTGGACCGGGACGCGGCGGGCGACGCCTGCGATCCCGACGACGACGGCGACGGCGTGATCGACCTGTCGGACAACTGTCCCCGAACCTCCAACCCGGGGCAGGAGGACGCCGACGGCGACGGGGAGGGGGACGCCTGCGACGTCTGCGCACTCCTGCCGAACGCCATACCCACCGACGCCGATCGCGACGGCCTGGGGGACGCCTGCGACAACTGCCCCGCGGCGGAGAACCCCGGGCAGCGGGACACCGACGGGGACGGCCTGGGGGATGTCTGCGATCTCTGTCCCGCGGCGGACTCGCCCGGCAACGCCGACGCCGACGGCGATCGGGTGGGAGACGAGTGCGACAACTGTCCTTCCGTGGCCAACCGCGCGCAGGCCGACTCCGACGAGGACTCGTTCGGTGACGACTGCGACGTGGAGACCATCCGGGTGATCGACCTGCGTCCGGTCCGCAAGCTGACCCTGGCCGGCCTCACGATGCAGTACACCATCAGGAGCAGCCGTACCGCAGGCGCCACGGTCAGGGCCACGGTGACCGTGCTGGATCCTCTGGGCAACGCCACCGTGATCCAGGACGACCCCGCGGTGTCCATCGCGGCCAAGGCCACGCTGACCCGCACCGTGGCGGTGCCGCGCCCGGCGCTCCGGCACCGCGGTCACCGCGTGGTCATCGTGGACGTCACGCCCGCGGGCGAGACGAACCGGAGCCGCCGGACCTTCACGCTGCCCCGCGGCTTCTGACGCCGCGGGAGGGAGCGTCATGTTCAACCCGCTGACAGCCGCCGTCGTCGCAGACATCGTGGCCGAGGGGCTCCTTCCTCCCGGCCCGTCCTGCGTGGATCTCGGCAACCAGACCTACGGCGTGGACAGGAGGACGCTGGACGGGATCCTGGCCCGCCTGCGCGCGGCGGGCACGGCGGCGCGCGCCGACGAGCCGGCGCTGGAGGCCGTCCACGCGGAGGCCGCCGCCTCCACGCGGGGCCCGCTGGTGGAGCGCTTCTACAAGGCCCTCGGCTTCCGGTCCTACGAGGCGATCGACATCAACAGCCGGTACGGCAGCATGGTCATGGACCTGAACCAGGACCTCGATCGGCGCTACGGCTTCACCCGGCAGTACGAGCTGGTGGTCAACACGGGGACCTCCGAGCACGTCTTCAACCAGGCCGCGTTCCTGCGAAACGCCCACAACCTGTCCGCTCCCGGCGGGCTGATGCTGCACATCGTCCCGTTCACCGGATACACCAACCATGGCTTCTACAACTATCAGCCGAACATCTTCTTCGACCTGGCCGCGGCCAACCAGTACCAGTTGCTCCGGCTGGCGGTGGCCGATCGCAACGGCGAGCTGATCGATCTGTCCCGGCCCAGCGACCTGGCGGCGTACTTCCCGTTTCACCTGGGACTGGCCGCGCCCAACGACCGGGGCAACACCTTCCTGGTGGCGCTGCTCAAGCGCGTCACCGCGGCCTCGTTCGCCTTCCCCTGCCAGGGCAAGTACGTGGCCACGCTGGAGGGCGCCCCCAGGGGGGAGTACGGGCCGCGCCAGGCGGCGGCGAACGGCCGAGGTCCGGCGCTCTTCGTCCCCGAGCGGCCCGCCTCCCAGGATCCCTACGCGCGGCGCGCGCGCCGCAGACTGAAGAAGGCCCTCCTGGGTTATCTCCGGCGCGCCTCCCGCGCGGTCCTGCTGCGGCTCTGACCCCGGTATAATGCGGCGCGATGCGCGTCGTTCACGTCAACACCGAGAAGACGTTCCGCGGCGGGGAGAGCCAGGTCTTCAACCTGATGCTCGGTCTGCGGGCCCGGGGCATCGAGGTCGAAGCGGCCGCCCTGCCCGAGGGGGTTTTCGCCGCGCGCTGCCGCGAGGCGGGGCTGGCGGTGACCGGCCTGGCGATGCGCAGCGACGCCGACCTGCCCGCGGCGTGGCGGCTGGCGCGCCGGCTGAAGGAGGCCCCGTGCGACCTGCTCCACGCGCAGACCGCGCGCGGCCACTCCCTCGCCATCCTGGCGCGGCTCATGGGCGCCCGTTGCCGGGTGGTGGTGAGCCGCCGCATCGACTTCCCGGTCCGGCGTGACCCGCTCAACAGGTGGAAGTACCGCACCAGGCTGGTGGACCGCTACATCGCCGTGGCCGGGATCATCAGGGACATTCTGCTCCACGCCGGCGTGGAGCCGGGACGGGTGAGCGTGATCCACAGCAGCATCGACCTGCTCAGGTTCAGCGGTGAGGACTCCGCGCGCAGCGAGGCCCGCGCCGAGCTGGGGATCTCCCCCGGCGCACCGGTGGTCGGGCACGTGGCCGCTCTGGCCTGGCACAAGGGCCAGAAGGACCTGATCGCGGCGATGCCGGCGATGCTGCGCGAGCGCCCCGATCTGAAGCTGGTCATGGTGGGCGGAGGCGAGGAGGGCAGGGCCCTCCGGGCCCTGGCCTCGGCGCTGAAGGTCGAGTCCGCCGTGATCTTCACCGGCCCGCGCTCCGACGTGCCGCGCCTGCTTTCGTGCTTCGATGCGTTCTGCATGCCCAGCTACCTGGAAGGGCTCTGCAACTCCGTCCTGGAAGCGTTCGCCATGCGGGTGCCGGTGGTGGCCACGCGCGCGGGGGGGCTTCCGGAGATCGTCGTGGACGGCTCCACGGGGCTCCTGGCGCCGGTGCGCGACCCGGAGGCGCTCGCCCGGGCCCTTCTGACGCTGCTGGCGGACCGCGCGCTCGCCTCGCGGCTGGCCGGAGCGGCCCACCGCCTTGTGACCAGCCAGTTCGGCGCCGACCGGATGGTGGAGCGCACCGCGGCGCTCTACCGCGAGGTGGCCGGCGCCTCCGCGCCGGCGCCCGCCGCGGCCGACGGGAGGCCGGCATGACCATCCCGTTCATGGACCTCAAGTCCCAGCACCGTCCCCTGCGGGCGGAGCTGGAGGCGGCCGTGTCCCGGGTGCTCGAGTCCGGCCACTTCGTCCTGGGAGAGGAGGTGGAGGCGTTCGAGAAGGAGTTCGCCGCCGCCATCGGCGCCCGCCACGCGGTGGCGGTCAGCTCGGGGACCGCGGCCCTGCACCTGGCCCTGCTCGCCGCGGGGGTGGGGCCCGGCGACGAGGTGATCACCGTGCCGTTCACCTTCGTGGCCAGCGTGTCGGCGATCTGGCAGGCGGGAGCCCGCCCGGTGCTGGCCGACGTGGATCCGGCCACCTTCACCCTGGATCCCTCCCGGGCCGAGGCGGCGATCTCTCCGCGCACCCGCGCCATCCTCCCCGTGCACCTGTACGGCCAGCCCGCCGACATGGAACCGCTCCTGGAGATGGCGCGCCGCCGGGGGATCGCCGTGGTGGAGGACGCGGCGCAGGCGCACGGGGCTTCGGTGCGGGGCAGGCCCGCCGGCACGATGGGGGACCTGGGCTGCTTCAGCTTCTATCCCAGCAAGAACCTGGGGGCGTGCGGAGAAGGGGGGCTCATCACCACGCAGAGCGGCGAGCTGGCGGCGCGGGCCCGCATGCTGAGGGACTGGGGACAGCGCGAGAAGTACCGCCATGACATCAAGGGCTTCAACGCCAGGATGGACGGCATCCAGGGCGCGATCCTCCGCGTGAAGCTGCGGCGGCTGCGGGCCTGGACCGAGGCGCGGCGCGCCCTGGCCGCCCGCTACGATCGGCTGCTGGCCGGGCTTTCCGTCTCCACCCCCGCGGTGCGGGAGGGGGCGGGGCACGTGTACCACCTGTACACGATCCGCGCTCCCCGGCGGGACGGCCTGCGCCAGGCCCTCGCCGCGCGGGGGATCGGCACGGGGCTGCACTACCCGGTGCCGGTGCACCTGCAGCCGGCGTGGGCCGACCTGGGTCATGTCTCCGGCGCCTTCCCCGAGTCGGAGAGGGCCGCGCGCGAGGTGCTCTCGCTCCCCCTCTACGCCGAGATGCCCGAGGAGCACGTGGACCGGGTGGCCGAGGCGGTGAGGGAGTGGGCCGGCCCGGCCTGAGTCAGCGGCCCGCCGGCGCTTGCGCCGCGCACACCACGTCGCCTCCGATCCTCCGGCAGCCGATGCGCCGGAGTCCCGCCACGGCCCGCTTCAGGGCGGGGAGGTGCTCGCGCCGCGCCAGCACCACGGCACCGGGGTTCCGGCCGAGGAAGCGCGCCGTCGGCTCCAGACCGGTCAGCTTGGGGACGCGGTCCCGTTCCAGGTAGGGATTGAAGATGTGACTGTGCGCGTCGCGGTACAGCACGATGGGCGCGTCCCCGGCCTGCCGTGAGGCCGCGGAGGCGGCCTCGGCCAGGGGGCGCGCCGACTTGACCACGTCGAGCGCCGGCACGCCGGCCCATTGCGCCCAGGCCACCAGCCCCGCCGCCGAGGCCATCGCGCACCAGACGGCGGAGCGGCCGTCGCGCCGCAGGCGGACCAGGCCGGCCGCTCCGCATCCGGCGATGGCCAGCCCGGGGAGCAGCAGGGCCAGACTCCCCGGTGGCGAGAGGAAGCTCTCCAGACGGCCTCGCTGATCGGCGCAGAGCCCGTCGATCCTCTCCAGGGCCGCCAGGCCGCCGCCGGCGCCGGCAGCGGC